>CACWLF010000031.1 GCA_902761645.1 uncultured Aeromonadales bacterium
ATGGCTTGCTGTCTATTTACCGCGTAGCACGGTTTCTGAATATATGAGGATTGATTGGGAAACTGTCGGCAGATGCGTTCACCGCACCTTGAACGTCATCGAACCTGAGCGATCCAAACGTCTAGACAACCTTGTCAACATTGGTATTGACGAGACCAGTTACAGGAAGGGGCAGAAATACATTACGGTCATTGTCAACCACAATACAAATACGGTAGTTTGGGCTGCCCAGGGACATGGGAAGAAGGTTCTTTAGCAGTTTTACCGCCAATTGACTCCGAAACAGCTTTCCAGCATACGTGTGGTTACGGGAGACGGAGCCAGATGGATTACTGATTGCGTTAATGAGTTCACGCCTGAATGTGAACGTTGCATTGATCCTTTCCATGTCGTTGAATGGGCGATGGAAGCTTTGGATGAAGTCCGCCGGGAAGCATGGCGTGAAGCTCATGCCAAAGCCGTACAGGCAGAAAAAGCCAACCCAAGAGGGAGAGGCCGACCGAAAGCCGATGATCCTGAAGCTCAGAGCATTGCTGATGCCAAAGCAAAAGCAGAACAGATCAAAAAATCGGCCTTCACTCTGGGGAAAGCTCAGGAACACTTAACGGAGAATCAGAAATTGAAACTCGCCATGATAGCAGAGAACGATAAACGGCTTTATCGAGCTTACAGTTTGAAGGAACACCTGCGTCTGCTCCTCAAACACAAAGATATTGCAGAAGCTGAGGCTGAATTGAAACGCTGGCTTTGGAGGTCCAGTCATAGCAGAATCTCAGCCTTTAAGGAACTGTATAAAAAGATTAAAAGGCATAAGAATCACATATTGAATACCATACGGCTTGGCATGAGTAACGCGAGGATAGAAGCGACCAATAAAAAGATCAAGCTGATCATCCGTAAGGCTTACGGCTTTCGCAATATCCAAAACATGCTGGATATGGTGTACCTGGTTTGTTCTAATTTAAGGGTACAGTTACCCAACAGAAAAATGAAATTGGTTAGATCCGCATAAAGACTAGTGATGGGGGATTTTTTCCCAACTATCATACCCGAAGAGCCAAATTTCCCTGCATATTTGAATCTGCCGGCTTTATGCGCCTTTTTCAATCTGATATGCAGTTCATGTCCGAAAGGACAATAAATTTTATAGAGCGGACATGAATCTCTTTATCATTAAAAACTACACTTTGGAGTTTATAATGATCTTTTCATTTCTTCGATTCAAAAAGGAATCAGGCCGCGGCGAAGCGGGAAAAAATAATGCAGATTCAAAAAATAACGATGACGAAATTATTTCGGGTATTCCGAAATATCCTCCTTTCCTTGAAGGTCTTCCGTATGCAACTCCTGAGCAGTTACTGAAAACACAGCAGGAACTGATCGACAGACTTAAACTGAGCTGCGGGATCAGCGATGCACAGTACCGTGAGCTGCTGGAACCGATGCTGAGACGTTATGCCGCTTTTGTTCATCTTCTTCCCGCCTCCGAACTTCATCATCACAGAGGTGTAGGCGGTCTTTTCAGGCATGGGCTTGAGGTTGCATGTCTTGCGGTGAGAGCATCGGATTCAATAATTTTTTCACTGGATGACACTCCCAGCGAAAGAAGAAACAATGAACCGAAATGGAGATTCGCCTGCTGTACCGCCGGGCTTCTTCACGATATAGGAAAACCGATTACAGATCTTAATGTCACCAGTCAGGACGGATCTCTTGAATGGAATCCTCTGAGTGAAAATTTATTTGACTGGCTGAAAGAAAATTCTCTGAAAAAATATTTTGTGCACTGGAGACCGAATCGCCATCTGAAACATGAGGAGGCGGGAATTCTCGGAATAGAGTCAGTGATAACAAGAGAGGTAAAGCAGTTTTTAAAACTGAAAAATAAATCCTCAATTATAGAATCAGTGATACATGCCATCAGTCATACTAATCTTGACGATCAGCTGGTTAAACTTGTTCTTAAGGCCGATTCTGATTCTGTGGAAAGAGATCGCCTGGAAACAAATTACGATCAGACTCTTGCAATGGTCGGCATACCGGTGGAGAGGTACATCTTCGATGCCATAAGAAATCTGATCAGAAGCGGACGATGGAAAATCAATGAGCCGGGCGGAGCGGTAATGTATATGGAAAATGGGACTTTCATAGACTGGTCTTGTTACAGGGATGTTTCAAATTATCTTGAGCAGGAGGCGATTCATGGAATTCCAAGGAGCCGGGAAACCGTTGCTGATCTGATAATTGACAGCGGTGTGGGTATTCCGAATGTTATCGGTGAACATCGTTACCGTTATTTTGAGATAATGCCTGATCTTTCTCCGACCATTAAAATACTGGCATTAAAAATAGATTCAATCGACCGCATATATTCTGATGCGCTGCCTAATCCTCTCAGGGATCTGATGGAACAGAATGAAAATATAAATCCGGTGCTTCAGAAAATTGAAGAAACGGAAAAGAACGATGCTGAGAGAAATGAAGAAATTTCCGGCAGCGAAAAATATATTTCTGATTCATCCGAACTGAATCAGCAAAATATAAAAATTCAGGAACGTGATCCACGAAAAGCAGGTTCATGTGAACAGGATGATGTTCTGAATGAAATTTTTGATTTGGAAATTAATTGTAAAGCTGAAAATATTGCCGAAGCGAAAAATATTTCCGAACTGAAAAATATTTCCGAACTGAAAAATATTTCCGAAACAGAAAATATTTCTGAAACAGAAAATATTTCTGAACTGAAAAATATTTCCGAAACAGAAAATATTTCTGAAACTGAAAATGTTTCTGGAACTGTAAAAATTGTTGAACCAGAAAATAATTCTGTTGATTCCCAAAATATCAGTAATGAACATAATGAGTCTTCCGCAGAACTTACCGGTTTTTTAGGCATGGCAATCAGGGAAAAGCGTAAACAGAATAAAACCCGCTGTCCATCTGATAATCATGCTGGGAATAATATTTTTTATGGAAAAATTGCTAACAGTTCAGACAATACAAAAGAACAGTCCGGACAAAAGTTTGCTTTAGCTGAAAAGAAAATTAATGCAGTTGAATTATCAGATAACCGATTAGAGAAAATTGAATCCGCCAATGAAAAAAATAATTCAGAAAAAAATTTAAATGAGAAAAAAATTTCAAAAAAAGAAAACAATACCCGCCGTGAGCTTTCAGAAATTTCAAATCATCAGATATACGTCAACTGGGAAAAAATATTTTCATGCAGCCTTTACTGTTCCGATTTTCTACGGGGATTCTTTATCCCGGTTCTTACTCATACGAGAGATCCGGATAATCTGTTCATTAATGATCGAGGACATATCATCCTTGATATAAGAGATGAAAAGGATTACAGAATTATTTCAGCGAAACTGAGTCTGGAACATGTGATTGAAGAGTTTGACAGCAGACGATTCATCATGAAGGACGGTGAACACAGGTATATCTGTCTGAATAAAAAAATTTCAAGTGAAGTGATAAGGGAATTGAAAAACCAGGAGCTTGAACTCCCTGCCTTTGGATGTGAAAAAACTGGCATTAAAAAAATTTCCGAGAATGTCATCTGCGATGAATATGACTGCCATTATGAAAATGTAACATCTGCCTGCCCGCAGGATGTAACTGAAAATTTGTCAGGTGCAGACGAAAGCAATAAAAAAAATTCAGATGAAAAATCTGAAAATCCTAAATTCAGTGAAATTGAATCGTGCATCAATGAAATGATCGATTACATCAGTTCCGGGGATTCTCCTTATTTTGAACGTGTGGAAGTTCTTACCGAAAACCGCAGAGCAGTGAGAATTGAAGCTATGGAACATATGATTTCAGATCGCCATCCTGAAATTAAATTAATTAATGTCAAGCGGCATCTTCGAGATCCTCGCCTGAAACTCAAAGGTCTCCTGAATATTACCAGACAGAAAATTATTCTTGAATCAGTTTTTGTTAACAGGGAGGAGCAGTGACCATGAAAGCAAATTCGCAGCCTTTTTATTTTGATAACCCGTTCCGTCCGAATTATGAACTGTGGAATTCGGCAATGTGGACTGCCGGCACCGGCGGATGCTATATTTTAAATTTTTTTGATCATCTGCCTGCGGAACCTTTATCTGTTGTATCGGCGTCGGCGGTCTGCAGTCTGGCGTATTCACTGCCGGGAGGTATCAGACTTTATAAAAGAAAAAAGAATCTTGTTTCACGCAATCTTGAATTTATAACTTTTGACGAACTTCTGAAAAAAAATTCATGCCGCATGGATTCAATGTGGATCGGATACGGTTTTGAATGGGAGCACCGTCATGCCCAGCTTTCATATCAGCTGGCATGTCTCGATCAGAGCAATTTCCGTTTGCATGAAAACAGATTTGTTCTCTGCTGCAAAAAAATTCTGAATATCAAATCCGTGCCCGTAATGATTGGTCAGCCATGGATCCACGGACTGGAGACCAGGGAACAGGCTCTGTATCAGGAACTAAGGCATGCGGAAGGCCATACTCTGATTGTAGGCACAACCGGTGCAGGAAAATCACAGCCTTTCAGTGCCCGGGTTATGACACCGTACGGATGGGTGAAAATGGGCAACCTGAGAAAAGGGGACTCTGTCCTTGATCCGTTCGGCACTGTCAGAACTGTTCTCGGAATTTATCCCCAGGGAAGCCAGAAGGTTTATAAAATAACGCTGCGCAACGGAAAAAGCGCCGAATCATCCGTTGATCATCTGTGGTCCGTCCGTGCCGGTGAAAATTTTTCCGATTGCTGCCATGAAAATCTGAAACTGAAGATTCATAATAATTCAACGGTAAATCTGGTCAGCCTGGAACTTAAGGAAATTATCTGTCTTATTGAAAAAAATGTTCCTGTTTTTGTTCCTTGTTTGGATGAGAGACTCTTTGACAAAGGAATTTTCAGAATTGAATTTTCAGAAATTGAATCTGTTTCATTTGAACGGTTCGAGGGATGCAGGTGCATACTTGTTGACTCAGAAGAACATCTTTATCTGACGGATGATCTGATAATAACTCATAATACCAGACTTTTTGACATTCTGATTTCCGAGGCTGTGGCAAGAAATGAAACGGTGGTGATTATCGATCCAAAAGGCGATAAGGAACTGGCTGACAATGCGAGACGGGCATGCGTATATTTAAGGCAGCCTGAACGGTTTCTCTATTTCAACCCGGCATTTCCGGAAAAATCATTCTGCATCGACCCTCTTCATAATTTTTCACGTGCCACGGAAATCGCTTCGCGAATTTCAGCGCTCATGCCTTCTGAGAGCGGTTCAGGATCAACCTTCAAGGCATTTTCATGGCAGGCTCTCAACAATATTATTCAGGGTCTGGTTATCTGCCGCAGACGCCCTCAGCTTACCACCATCAAGCATTATCTTGAATCCGGAGCGGCAGGACTTGTTGTAAAAACACTCGAATCCTATCTGGATATCGCCGTTCCCGGCGGTGCAGAAAAATATCATAATTTCCTGCAGCGCATAGAAAAGCAGAGAATGGATCAGAAGGCTCAGAGCTGGAAAAATTTCTATCGTGATGAACTGTCGGCAAAATATCCTAATTCTGATATTGAAGGTCTTCTTTCAATGTACGAACATGATATGACCCATTTTTCCAAGATGGTTGCCGGTCTGCTGCCGATTTTAAACATGCTTACCTCCGGAGTTCTGGGTTCCATGCTCAGTCCGAATCCGGCGGACAGGGAGGATCGACGTCTGATGCTCGATACCGCAAAAATAATCAACAGCAGAAGCGTTGCGTATTTCGGACTTGATTCGCTTACGGACGGAATGGTAGGTTCGGCAATCGGCTCGCTGATACTGTCGGATCTTACCGCTGTTGCAGGAGACCGCTACAATTACGGAGTTGATAATCAGCCGGTCAATGTATTTGTCGACGAGGCTGCCGAGGTGATAAACGAGCCGTTTATTCAGCTGCTTAATAAAGGACGCGGTGCAAAATTGCGATTATTTGTGGCGACACAGACCTTTGCCGATTTTGCTGCCAGACTCGGTTCAGCCGACAAGGCAACTCAGGTTCTCGGCAATATCAATAATATTTTTGCGCTGCGCGTAACAGATGTGGAAACGCAGACCTATATCACCGACAAGATCCCGAAAACCAGAATCAAAACCATAACTCATACCCAGGGACAGAATTCAGATGCGGAGCAGCCGATTGTTCACTCCGGATCCCAGGCGCAGATGCTTAAGGAGGAGGAGGTCGATCTGTTTCCTCCGGCATTGCTTGGTCAGCTCCCGAATCTTGAATATATTGCCAATATTTCCGGAGGAAAAATAATCAAGGGGCGTATTCCGATACTGACGGAAAGAAAGTAGTGCGCATTTTTCTGGTGTATGGGTGTGCAAGGGCAAAAACGTGTCTGAACGGCTTGAATGTTCAGACATTCCTGGATTGGCTGATATCTTCATTCGGAGCTTTTGCCGAAAAACATCATATATATTAAGACAAGATTAATCGGCGGAATCAGTAAAAGCACAATTGTTGCTTTTGACAGTCCGAAGTCTGCCAGCCGTCTGACGGCAAGCGACAGAAAACTGATACCGAAAACAATCAGAAATCCCATGAATAAATGATTATTCACGGAAAGATCCGGGGATGAATCAAACAACTGGGTGCCGAAGGAAAAAAACAGAAAACCGAGGATAATTATTCTTATCCAGAAATCCAGCCGGCTTATGGTGCCGAAAAAGGAAAAAAACATGCTGAAAAAATTTTCGGATGAGGATGAAGACCTGGATGAAATCTGGAAGGTTCCTGCGTACGATGACGTGGTTGCACTGCCTGTTTTGGAAAAAAATGAGGTTTTATCGGCTTTTCTCGCAACACCCGGATGATTGCTGGCTGCTGTGCTGTTGTTAATCTCTTTGAATGGTCCGATTCTTTTTTTGACAACGGCACATCTGGCCAGTGCCTGTCCTTTTTCCGAACCTGCTGTCTTTGATTTGTCCTTTGAACTGCTGCTGTTCTGAGAAGACGAAGAAACGGAGTATGAACTTCTGTGACCTGAGGAGGACCCGGATAAATCGGACAGATAATTATTGTCATGCGAGTAGCTTCCGGAAAAACCGGTTCCGGCTGACGAGGAACTCCTGCTTTCGGAGGAATAGGTATTTTTTGAACCTGTCTGTTTCGGTTCGGACCATGAAGCCTTTGTGGAGAAACCGGATGCTTTCGAGGTTTTCAATGAAGCGGCAGATGTACTGTTCTGTTTATTCACGGACATTCCGCCGAAATCCGCATTGTCATCAAGAAGATCTTTTTTCGAAGCCTCGGAAATTATTTCTTTCAGAAGCAGGCTGCAGGTTTCATTGGTGAAAAATTTCTGTGAAAAATCCGATATTCTGCATTTGAACGAACCAAGTATCTGAATGAATTTGCCGTGAAGAGTATAATAGTCAGCCATTCCATGCTCGTCAAGACGGATTATTTCCTCCTTGGCTGCAAATTTTCTGCTCCAGCGATCGTTTTTATAAATGTATTCCTGTGCTGAAAATTCATTTTTGCGATAACAGAGTTTAAACTGGAGTCCTGTGGTGCGACTGTTGTTGTAAATTAAAAAAGTAAAACTCTGTTCAATCGGATCATATTTCAGATTGAATTTAGAAAATAATTTTTGCTGTTCTGTACTCATTCTTCTGTTACCAATTAATTGCAAATTGCCGGCTTCATTTAAAACTGTCCATCAGGATCATTTTATTATATTGGTTCTGTTGTAACAACAGAGCCAAAATTATTTATTCTGATTTGCATTTTTTTCCGGTTTACCGGGGATTATCATCAAAAGACACAGCAGAATTAAATTCAGCGGAGTAAACAGCAGTACAACCGTTATGCATCCTGTTATTCCGATATCACGGCATCTCCTGATCATCAGCGCTTCCAGTCCTACTATATACAGGGCTATCATTGAAACAATATACATTACCATTAATTTTGCCGCGATACCGTCTTCATTTATTGTTTCCTCTGTAATTCCCAGCGGGCTAAGTATGCCTGAAATAGCCAGGGCAAAGCACAGAATAATCAGTGTAGGGTAGAAAATTGAAAGAACAATCAATCTGTGTATAAACTGACTTCTGTTTACTTTGCCCTTGAATCCTAACAGGTAACCGAATATTCCCTCTTTTTCATTTGCGTTATTCTGCGCGGATGCCGTTTTTCTGATTTCGGAAGAGTACTGACTGTGAACAGACGAAGGTTCAGATTCCGGACTGTATGCATGATGCCGGTCCGATGCTCCTGTGCTCTGCGCTTCTGAAGTCCGGTCACTCTTGTTTATGACTGCGGTGTCAATGAAACCGGTATCCCCGGTATCTTTGTCTGCTCTCGTTATTTCCTGTTCTTTAGGCACCGGCAGTCTGAATCTGGCAAATATGCCCTCAGATACCGCGTGTCTGACAATATCTTTTAAAAATTCATTGCATTCATGTTCCGAGAAGAGTTTCTGATTGAATTCTATTACGTCATGATCAAGAAATCTTGTCAGATTGTTCATCATCTGCTGAAGCTGAAAGATATCGCCGAATTCGAAATCCTTTATATAGTATTTTTCCGTTCTTGATTCCGGTTTAATCTGCCATTTCTGTTCCGGATTCTTGTTTTTGGCCGAGATGCATTCCTGCGCTGTAAATATTTTATAACTGAAGGAAATTCTGTAGCATATGCCGAAGGATTCGTTTCTTGTGTATAAAATAAAAGAGTAGCTGTAATCCGAGGAATTGTATTTGAGATTGAAATTAATTGCTCTCTCTTTATTGCTGCTCATTCCGCCATCTCCTTGCAGTAATTACCGTGTGCCGCAACTTTTGAATCTGCCGCCCTGTCCGTGAAAAAAAAAATTAAATCAGAAAAATTAAAACAGTGAATCCTTCACTTGCAGACTGCAATTATAACAGTAACAGCATGGCGGAATTAATATGATATTCACAGATCTGAACATGTGAAGTCCGTTTGTTTTTTTATTCAGCAGCGGTGCAGGATGCATTGGACTGTACCGTGCCGCTGCGGATAAAATAAATTTACCTGTCATGCAGCCGGCATGCCCGGATTATCGCATTTATGTCTGAAGTTTTCGTAAAATTTGTTTGCAAGTTCCTAGTTAGTTTTTTTTATGTTTGTGGTAGAATAGCAAAGTTTATTTTTGACTGAAAAGAGATCTAAAATTTAAGGATTATAAATGCGTACCGTATATTGTGGACTCGTTAGTAAAGATCTAATTGATAAAGAGGTAACCCTCTGCGGCTGGGTTAACAAAAGAAGAGATTTAGGCGGATTGATTTTTATCGATCTGCGTGACCGTGAAGGACTGGTTCAGGTTGTGTTTGAACCGGATCGCAAGGATTCATACCAGGTTGCAGCCGAATTGAGAAATGAATACTGCATTACCGTCAAGGGTATTGTCAAGGCAAGACCAGATAACCAAATCAATAAAGATCTGAAAACAGGTTCCGTTGAGGTTTATGCCACCCATCTTGAATTAATCAACAAATCAGAGCCTTTACCGCTTGATCTGAATCAGGTAAACAACTCTGAGGATTTGAGACTGAAATACCGCTACCTGGATTTACGTCGCGCCGAGATGACAAAGAATCTGGTGACAAGAGCCAAGATCACAAGATTCGTTAGAAGATATCTTGACGATCACGGATTTCTTGATATTGAAACTCCGATCCTCGGCAAGCCTACTCCGGAAGGCGCTCGTGACTATCTGGTGCCGAGCCGCATTCATCACGGCAAGTTCTATGCGCTGCCGCAGTCTCCTCAGCTGTACAAGCAGTTGCTGATGATGGCCGGCTACGATCGTTATTATCAGATTGTTAAATGCTTCCGTGATGAGGATCTTCGTGCAGACCGCCAGCCTGAATTCACCCAGATTGATATTGAAACATCTTTCCTTACTCCGAAGGACATTCAGTCTCTGATGGAGGAAATGATTAAGTCGCTCTGGAAGGAACTGAGAGGCGTTGATTTGCCTGACTTCCCGATTTTAACCTGGGACGAGGCAATGGCTAAATACGGTTCAGACAAGCCTGATTTAAGAATTCCGATGGAAATCGTTGATATTGCGGAGATTGTCAGGGACTGTGAATTCGCTGTATTCAAGGGTCCGGCCAACGATCCTAAGGGACGCGTTGCAGCATTAAAGGTTCCCGGCGGTGCAGTGTTCAGCAGAAAACAGATCGATGATTTCGGCAAGTTTGTGGGTGTATACGGTGCGAAAGGTCTTGCATGGATGAAACTGAACGATACCGGTGTTCAGTCTCCTATTGCCAAGTTCCTGACCGAAGATCAGATTAATGCGATTATTGCGGAAACAGAGGCAAAGACAGGCGATATCATTTTCTTCGTATCCGATGTCAAGAGAAAGATTGTATGCGAGGCTCTCGGTGCTCTGAGACTCAGAGTCGCCAAGGAACTGAATCTGTATGACAGAGAATGGGCTGCATTATGGGTTGTTGACTTCCCGATGTTTGAGGAAAACCAGGACGGCGGAATTACCGCAATGCACCATCCGTTTACAGCACCTAACATCAGTTCAGTTGAAGAACTGGAAAAGGATCCGTCTTCGGTATACGCCAATGCATATGATATGGTAATGAACGGCTATGAAGTAGGCGGCGGTTCCGTACGTATTCACAAGAACGAGGTTCAGCAGGCTGTTTTCAGAGTGCTCGGCATCAGCAAAGAGGAACAGGAAGAGAAATTCGGATTCCTGCTTGACGCATTGAAATACGGTACACCTCCGCATGCAGGTCTTGCATTTGGTCTGGACCGCCTGACCATGTTAATTACAGGTTCGGATAATATTCGTGATGTTATTGCGTTCCCTAAGACCACGGCTGCAACATGTCTTATGACTGATGCGCCTGCCTTCGGCAGTGAAGAGGCTCTTCAGGAACTGGCAATTCAGCCGACAGATATAGAAAAATAATTTTTGAAACCCGGCAGGGTAATACAATTTTAGGAGTATAAAATGTCAGGACACAGTAAGTGGCATAACATTCAACATCGTAAAGGATTGCAGGATGCAAAGCGCGGCAAGATCTTTACCAAATTAATTCGTGAAATTACAACTGCAGCAAGACTCGGAGGCGGTGATCCTGCTGCCAACCCTCGTCTGAGAGCCGCAATTGCTGAAGCATTGTCAAACAACATGACCCGTGATACCGTGGATCGCGCAGTTAAGCGCGGCGCAGGCGGAGATGATGACGGCGCACAATTGGAAACCATCATTTATGAAGGTTACGGTCCGTGCGGAACAGCCATCCTGGTGGAATGCCTGAGCGACAACAAGAACCGTACTGTTGCAGATGTTCGTCATGCCTTCACAAAGTCCGGCGGCAACCTGGGTACATCCGGTTCTGTTGCATATCTGTTTACCAAGAAGGGTGAAATCGAATTCGAATCCGGCGATGAAGATCAGATTATGGAAATTGCTCTTGAAGCTGGTGCTGATGACGTTGTTACCAATGACGACGGTTCTGTTGATGTATATACCGATCCGAACACCTTCGGTGATGTGCTGGATGCACTTGAAAAAGCAGGTTTGAAGCCTTCTTCAGCAAAGGTTGCAATGATTCCTTCAACAGAAGCAGAAATTGATGCGGATCATGCTCAGAAATTCATTAATCTTGTTGATATGCTCGAGGATCTGGATGATGTTCAGCAGGTATATCACAACGGTTCAATCTCTGATGAAGTTGCTGCCACTTTAGAGTAATTTTTCAGTTGAAACCTTTCTAAAGATCCGAACTGTAGAAATACGGTTTGGATTTTTTTTTCAAAAAAAATTCAATCTTTTTTTTGATTTTATGCTGACTGGCTCTTTTGTAAAATAGTGATGATATTTCTTTAAGGTTTCTGCTTTTTAATGATCATTTATGAAGGATAAAACTAAACAGCTTCCTGCACGAGAAAAAAAATCAGAGTTCAGGATTCAACATACAAAGGACCGGATTATAAACTTTATTATGCTGTAACCTTCAGCAATTCCAGTATATCCAGGAAACATTGACTTTCCTGATGCATCCTGCCGAATATATCAGGTTATACTAATTTTTGAATCCGCGCAGCAGCATATCAAGATAACTCAGTGTTTTGCCGTCACCTTTTCTGGAACTGTTGTAGTTGACACTGTATGCATCCGTGGATTTCAGATTTTTGCATCCGGCAAGCATGTCGACTGCTGATTTAAGGTTTGATGTTTCGTAATTTGGAATTGAAAGAATGCTTTCGCAGTTCTGAAACATATAATCCATTCTTTTTACACCTGAGGTGTTGAATTTAGGTACCGAGGTCAGAGCAGTGCAGTTCCTGAATAATCCGCTCATATTGACAGCCTTGCCTGTATTCAGAACCGGAACGGAGGTAAGTTCCGAACAGCCGCTGAAGGCATAGGAAAAATCCTGAATTTCCGATGTATCCATCTGCGGGACAGTCCGTAGCATGCTGCAGTCAGAAAATAAATTTTTAATTGTGGCTACCGACGGACCGAATTTAACCGGATAGCTGACAGAAGCGAGTCTGTCTTTAACCAGATAAAAAGGATTCTGATCGCTGACAGTGAAAAAATCACTGTTGAAGGTGAGAGAATCAAGTTCGTCATTGGCAATTGATTCCAGTAGTTCAGGACTGACATCATCAAAGGAGTTCAGTACCGGATTCTGAATTGTGTAACGTTCAAGTTCCTTCTCCCTGATATATTTCTGATATTCCTGGTTGTCTCTTAACTGGTGGACCTTGAGCACTTCGAGATTTACCAGACTTTTGGCGGTTGATACATCCATGCTGTCCGGGGACATTTTGGGATAAAGCTCTGAAATCTCCTGTTTGATGTTGGCGATGTTTTCAAAATCAGACAGAGGAATTTCATTGAGACTGATGCAGTTGAAAAATAAAAAGTCGGCCTTCATTACACCGGAAACATTGATTCTGTTTCTGATTTTCGTCAGTCGTATGCAGCCTAAAAACAATCCGGAAATATCCGTTACCTGCTCGCCGACAACCACAGGAAAATCGATGGTTTTAATGGAAGGCGAGAAAACTGTGCTTCTGCAGTTTTTCTGATCTATAAACGGACCGTTGATATTAATGGTAAGACTTTCAACCCGGTTGGTGTTTATCAATGAAAAAAGTTCCGGGGTAAGATCATCCGGGGAATTTATTACGGCTGCGACAGGTTTTTTTTCATCTGAAATTTTATTTTCCGGTTCGGATTCCTGTTCTGCAGAGCCGCAGTTAACTTTAGTGACAGGATCTGTAAGATAAAATTTCGGTCTGGCAGCGGTTTTTATTTTCGGAACAACGGCGGTATTTCTCTGTGACGGTGTCCTGCTCTGAAGCTCGGCGGCTCTTCGGTCTGTTTTTGTATTGCTGCCTGACGCTTCAGATCCGGTGCTTTTTTCTGCGGTATCCGGTGAATCCTTTTTGGATCCTGAAACTGAACCGGCTGTTTCAGAGTTTCCTTTTCCTGTACGATCTTCCTTCTGCGGCACGGAATGATCCGGGGAGGCGAGCTGATTTTTTATAATGCTCAGATCCGCCGCACAGTGCGGACAGAAATTAAATTTTTCATCAACAGGAAAACCGCATTTGTAACAGAACATTTCATATCCTTAAAAATTTTGTTTTTTCTAATTAATTTAGAAAATATCGCCTGCATCTTGCTTTAACAGGATGAAATTCAATATTTTCAGCTTTCTATGGTCCGCATCCATATGTCCAGAATCAGTTTGTTTTCAGGGGCAGTAAATTCCCTGTGCTGCATTTCATAATCCGTAAATGACAAATTAATCAGCTTGAAAAAATATTCAGTTGTCTCTTCCGGATTATTGAATACACTGTTATGGAATTTATAGTATTTATTTGTGGCAAAGGTGTATGCAAGGGTATATTTGAATTTTTTCATCAGAAGCTGATCACTTCGGCTTATTTTAAGCATATCCTCAAGATTCTTTAAAATACCGTGGATTTCCTTTTCATCCGGTGCCACCTTCTGCGCATATCTGAGAGGAATTCCCTGCTCAAACATATCGGCAATGTAAATTCCCATTTGATCGCCGTTATTAAATAAATCGCTTAAATAACTGTCCGACAGATCCGAAAGATTTCTGAAATGACGGTTTTTCCATGCCAGAACTGTAAGATTGGGATCAAATCTGAACAGAAAATCAAAATAGGCGTTGTCGGCGTTTGTTCCCTTGCGGTATTCCTCTTCGGCATCGGTGCAGATAATTGTAAGATCGCTGAGACCGTTGTTTTTAAAGAATGATGTCAGCAGACCTCTGAAGAGATGCTTCTGACCGAGAGTCCAGTTTTCCGCCAGAGCCTCCGCCAGTTCATAACTGTTACTGTAATTTCTGTTGTTGAATTTATAGGGAAGCGGAAAAACTGTTGTGCCGCGGTATACTTCGGTTTCAGAAGCATCTTTTCCCGATGAATATCCCGGAACGACAGCAGGTCTGCCCTCAAGCCAGTTTTTTACCTCGTTGTATGTCCATCGCCTGTTTGGATTGTCAGGATCGTGGCGGTTGCTGATATCCTTGTAGGTCAAGCCCTTTATCAGATCAACAAGTTCTGCCGGCATATCCTGAGGGAACGGCAGATGCTGCAGCAGCTGGAAACTGGAATTTTCAGCCTCGTCGTCGCTCTGATACGGAGTATGACCCGTATAAAGTACATAAAGCACGATTCCGAAGGAATAATAATCGCTTTCCTTGATGAAGTTTCCACCCACCAGTGTTTCCAGTGCGGAGTACTGGGGAGTGAGACCGAGTTTTGTTTTTGATACCGTGGCATTGGAATCCAGTACCGAACTGATGCCGAAGTCGATAATCGCAATTTCCCCGTTATCACGGATCATGATGTTGGCTGGTTTTATATCCTTGTGAATAATTCCCTGTTCGTGCAGTGCCCTTAGACCTTCGTTGAGCTGGAAAATTAGAGGTTTAAGTTCCTGGAGACTGCGAATGATTTTTCCTTCAAGAGATCCCCTTTCGTAAAACGGAATGACGATAACCTGACGTTTCTTATAGGTTCCGAGATCTGCAACTCTGGCAACATAGGGTGAGTTGATCTTTTTCAGAATTTCGGTTTTTCTGGCGGAAAATGTTTCAGATCTGCGGTAGATCTTGGCTACATACTTCTGATGATCTTCAGAATCGGTGCTTTTTACTATATAAAGATCTGCTTCTCCGGAATCGTTTCCTGTCGGCAGTTTTTCCTGAATAATGTATTTTCTGTTCAGAATATACTGGCCGGCAAGATCTGTCAGCTGGGAATTCAAATCTGTGTTTATGACTGTGGATGACTGCTGTTTTCGCGACTGCATCTGACCTGACAGTTCATTGTTTATCTGAGTCTTGTCTGACATATATACACCTTATCGTGAATGGATCAATATCTGAAACAATCGTTACTGATATTTTAATGCGGCTTTTCATTTTTATATATGAACTGGATCTGTTTTTTTAAAATGAATTGTAATTATAATTGTTAAAAGTTGTATAAAAAATATAAATCAGTAATAAATATGATTTATACACGTCATTGTATGGCATGTATAAACAACTGCTGATCTGTGATGTTTTTTATTCGTTATGAGGTCTGAGTTATGAGCGGTGCTATTTCTTCTGTGATAATTCTTCTTGCGATCGGCAGCATAACAGCCGCTGCCGGGAAAAGTCTCGGCGATACGCTGATAAAAAACAATGTCAGACGTCTGGACGAAGAACTTAATCGTCTGGATATCAGACTTAATGAATTGCATCGCAGACTTGAGAACAATTCCCAGCAAACCGGCATCATAGATGAGTATCGCCGGAGAGTGGAGGAGATCAGACGCTGGGGACAGAATATCAGTGATACCGATACTTCATCGCTGACGGTGGAGCAGTCCCACGATCTTATTGATGCATATGCCGATAATATGAGCAACCTGAATAAGACCATCCGTCAGATTGAGCATGAAAGTTTTCTGATCGAGAAGCGCCGTACCGAATGCATGAACAGGATTGAAGCACAGAAAAAAAATATTGCTTCGCATTATGAAATTCTTGAGTCGGTGATTGAGTTTACCAGGGGACTGGCATCCAGGTATGATCTGCCGGAGCCGGATCAGACTCTTTTCAATGAATACCGGAAACAGGCAGGAGAACTGGAAGGCAGGGAGCCAGAAACAGATGTTTCAAGGCTGGAAAAATACGCTGAAGCCTGCGATTCATTGCTGGAGCAGCTGGAGAAGACCTGCGCCTGTTACTCGGAAATCAAGGAAAATTATCTGAGGCAGGCGTCCGAACGGCAGCAGAACGATGTAATTGAACAGGGCAAAGCTGTTGAAAGAAAACGTCAGCTTGAATTTGAACAGGAACAGCTGAAAATCAGGAATGAAAAAATACGCATGGAGCAGAAATTCAATGCCGAACTTGCCGAGCAGAAAAATTTATCTCTGGGAGTTCTGCATGAGGCATCGCTGTTTGCCTTTGAAAAATCCGTAGAGGATGAAATCAGTGAAAAAATCGCCGCGGTAAAAAAATTTGATAATATCGAGTTTGCGCACAACTATTATCAGACTGTTGCTCTGCCGTTCTTCAAGCAGTGCCGCAGAAAATTTGAAGAACATAATAAAATTATCGATGATTATATACTGCTGCAGCCGCAATATCTGATTCTGTGCAGAGCCATGGAAGTGCCGGAGCAGAATTTTCCGCGCAATGCCGAGGGACTGGCCATGATGAAGGATGAAATCAGGCAGCTCGAGATCAGGTTTGAGAAAAGGCTCGGAGTTGATTATGTGAACCGCATAATTGACGATTCAATGAGGGAACTCGGATACGATGTAATCGGAGACAAAACCAGGACGAACCGCAGGGGTGAGATGGTTCATCAGAAACTTGTCACCTTTTCAGACAAATCCGCGCTGCATTTTACCATGACTGAAAACGGTCAGATGACCATGGAGGTTGTAGGACTGGATCAGACGGATCGGAAACCTACGGAACAGGAATCACAGAGACTTAAAAAGGATATGCTGTCATTCTGTAAAAAATATCCGGGAATCAGGGAGGCTCTGGAGAAAAAGGGAATCCGTCTCGAGGACGGAAGCATTCTGCCGGCTGACGAGCAGTTTGCAAAAATTATCAACACCTCCGGATTTACCAGGGAAAATTCCCGTGCTGAATCTTCTGGACGGATTCAGACTGCACCGGAGCAGAAAGCCCGGACTCTTGATGACGGTGCCGTGTAGAATGTGCTGTACAATTGCCGGAAAATAAATTAATTACTGTTAACGGAAGCTGCGATATGTTTGTTAAAGTATGCCCTGTATGCGGATGTAAAAATGATCCTCTTTCAATAGAGTGCAGGGAATGTTTCAATTCAATTATTGATGAGCCGGCTGTCGATGAACTGTCAGCGGATGAAATGCCTGCGGAATCCGGAAACAGTATCCAGCAGGCAGACGGCGGAAAGCGGACAGAAAATTCCGGTCCTGAACCGGTGTTAAATCCGGATGTGACAGGAGCATCTAAAAAAACTTATGTAAGGATCTGTCCGTGCGGTCATGAAAATCCAGCCGGCAGTGTTTATTGCGAGAACTGCGGTGAGGAACTCTCCTATATAGTTCCGACTGAAAAAAATGCTGTGCCTGGCGCCGGTCAGACTGTACCCGGAAAACCGGATATTTCTGAAATGCAGAATGAAAAAAATTTTTCCGGTGCGGAAAGAAATATGCAAGGTGATCCGGAAAACAGCGATACCGGATTTCACCATATGCAGAATGCAGGTAATGCGGCAACACAGATCAACAGTAATTCATCTGACGGCAGAAAAATAGTGATCACATCGGCCGACGGCAGATACAGTGAAACTCTGGAGGAGCAGGTGACGATCATCGGACGGGAGTCCGGTTTCGGAAAATATCTGTCAGGATGCTCCTTCGTCAGCAGAAAACATGCCGGAATCATGCTGGTTGACGGAAAGGCGGTGATAAAGGATTACGGCAGCACCAACGGAACATTTGTCAATGGCGATCGGGTGGATCAGACTTTCGGCAGAGAACTGGCGGAGAATGATCTGGTAAGTCTTGGCGGTATTGAATTCCGGGGAACAAGAGATCCGCGCATAGGATTTCTCCGTATCAGACTGATTTAGAATTTTTCGTTCCGTGAATTTTCTGAAAAAAATTTTGAATCAAAAAAAAAAATTAATAATGGATTTAAAAATCAATTGATTGTGACAGGCGTTATTATATAAGGAAGGGCAATGGGCGATTTGAATCAGATTCCTAAATGGCACCGTGAGCTGGAAATTTTTTCCAGAATCAAACCGATTATTATTCTTGAGGGCAATGTTCTTGATCGTTATGTTTATCCGGTAGAATCGGAAACAGGTGTGCCGGCCGGAAGCATCATGCCTTCAATATCGGACTATCTTAATACCTTTCTTGCCGATGCCGGTTACGATATCGTCGTGGGTTATGACGCAATCCGCGGTTTTTCAAACATAGGAAAAGCGGCAGGCTCCAATTCGGCGATTTCCCGGTTTGCTGAAATTACCGGAGCGGATCTCGACAATCTTGTCATTGACGCGCCGTTTTCTTTCAGACGCAATGAAACAGCGAATTCCGCACCTGCAATAATCGGCAAAGCTGTCGCCCAGAAGGAAAAATCGGTGGCTGTCATTCTTAATTTCGCTTCGCGCTACATAGCAGGTCCGCAGAATCTTCCGATTGAGGATATTAATGCCTTCACCATGCTTCAGCAGACAGGTCTGTCCAGTACCACCTTCAGAAAACGCCTCCGTGACGAATCCGGAAATACGGTGCCGGATCAGAAGGACAGTCTGAACGCGATCTATCTTATAGTAAACAAGCTTAACGATCTCCCTGCATGGTTCTTTCTGGATAATCCTGCTGTCAAGGTAATCAATATAACAACTCCCGGAAGAGAGGAGAGGGAAGCTTTTATCAGAGGCGGAAATAATTTTGCATCGTTTTTTGACCGGCAGATCTATGAGTCTGAAATTGATTTCTACAGAAAAGAGGAAAACGCGCAGCTGCTTGCTGATATTCAGAATAAATTCATCGGCGCCACGGATCAGTTTTCCTTTGCCGATATTAATTCGCTTCGTCTCCTGAGCAGAAATGAAAAGCTTCATATCCGGGAATTAAGTTCGGTGGTGGATCTTTTTAAATTCGGAATAAAGGATAATCCTTGGAACGCCATCGATCACCGGCAGGTTGCAGACGCCTTTAAAATTCTGCAGAAAAGAGTAAAAGGCCAGGATGCCGCACTGTCCAAAACGGTTGACGTGATTAAAAGAGCGGTGACCGGCATGGCAAGTCTACAGCACTCATCGGATTCCCATCCGAAAGGTGTTCTTTTCTTCGCAGGTCCTACCGGAACCGGCAAAACGGAACTTGCGAAATCAATTGCTGAACTGATTTTCGGAGACGAAAAAAATTTTATCCGCTTTGATATGAGCGAATTCAGTCAGCCTCATTCGGATCAGCGTCTGCTCGGAGCACCTCCGGGATATGTCGGATACGAAGCGGGAGGTCAGCTGACCAACGCTGTAAGAAACAATCCTTTTTCCATAATTCTTTTTGATGAAATTGAAAAGGCCCATCCTTCCATTCTGGATAAATTTCTGCAGATCCTCGAAGACGGGCGAATGACCGACGGTCAGGGCAAGACTGTGTATTTTTCCGAAGCGGTGATTATTTTTACCAGTAATCTCGGAATTTCCCAGGATGTTCAGGAAGGCGGAATTGTAACGAGAAAGCAGGTGGTTAATTCCGGTGACTCCTATGAGGAGGTGCAGAAAAAAGTAATGGCGGGAATAAACAGATATTTCAAGGAGCAGATTTCACGACCGGAAATTCTTAACCGTATAGGCGAGAATATTGTTGTTTTTGATTTTATCAGACCTGAGGTTGCCAGACTGATCCTCGATTCCCAGCTTAAGAAAATTATCGGAAAAATCAGAGAGGATAAAAAAATCGGCATAGAACTGGCGGAACCTGTAAAGGAAAAACTGCTTGATGCGGCACGTAACAATCTTGAAAACGGAGGTCGCGGAATCGGCAATGTGGTGGAGAGTCATTTTATAAATCCGCTTGCCCGCAAACTTTTTGATTTGAATCTGCAGTCCGGTCAGAATCTGACAATAAAGGATCTCGAAAAGCATGGTTCTGTTTATGAACTGATCTGTGAATCCTCCTGAACTTATCTGACTGCATCCTGAAAAATAATTCGGACGGCTGATCGTCTTCAGAAGGTTTCCGGAACAATGAAAAATCCTGAAGCCTTTTTTTCGGAATTTTTTTATATTCATTATTTCCCTGAAAATATTTTTTTTATTTCGTTAAAAAAAAATTACCGGATCAAAAAAAAATTTTCTCTCATTTATGATTTTTTTGATTTTTAACAAAAAGTTCTTTAATTTTATTTTTTTGAATATAAAATGAATAATGATAGAGTACGCTTGCAAAATAGTAAACGATCCATAATAACCTTTAAGGTAATTATGGCTTTTGCTTAGTCTAAGTGATTTCACTGAAAAGTGAATGAACTACGTTATGAGAGAATGA
>CACWLF010000032.1 GCA_902761645.1 uncultured Aeromonadales bacterium
GTCGCCATGACCACCTTGCGAGTCGCTAATCCTTTCCTCTAGCGGACGGATTCGGGACTTTCACCCTAAAGATTATACTCATGCCGAGCACACCAAAAAGAGAGCCGTTACGAATCAAGGCCCTCTTTATGTTCTGAACAGGTATGAACGCTATGTCAGTTCATCTTCATTCAGTTTTTATTCCTCTTCCTCGTCTCCGCCGTCTGCAAAACCGTAGCACGGATCCGCTCTCCATCTGATCTCCTGGGCATAAGCGAGAATATCAACCAGTTCATGATTTTCAACCCGTCTGTCAACAACGTCGGGAGCTTCACTGAGCAAATAGTTAAGATACTGAATCGAACTTGAAGGAACAGGAGTCATCTGTGTCATTTTGTTCAAAAGAGCATGGGCCCTGTACACGTTATCATTCCGATCATTGGTACAGAAAGGAAGCTTCAGGCAGTCAAACCATAATTTAAGATCATCCCAGCCGGCAAAAACATCAGCTGAAGGAGAATCGAAAGAAATTTTCTGAATCTGTTTAAGATAGGAAATTAATTTATTTTCCTTTAAAAGAGTAATCAGCGAACGTTTTCCTGTTACCGACTTGAAAAATCTCTGCACTGCAGTTCTGCAGTCATCCGATAAAAATTCACGGGGTGCTTTGTCAAGATCCTGCAGCAAATCCACATCCGTCCATGAATTTTCCAGATCTGACAGACGACCGATAAGTTCATCCATCATTTTCTTCAGCGTGAGCATCGCTGCCGCAGGTTTATTGATCCATTGGGACATGGAAAGCATGGCATCATTGGCAAGCTGAACTGCGAGCACAACCATTCCGGTACCCGGCAGGGACAGAGTTTTTCTGTCAATACTCCTGCTGATGCTCTGTTCCAGTTCATCCCAGCTGCCGGCAGAAGCGGCATCGGATACAGCACTGTCAATCCATAAAATTCTATTTACCTGATTTACCATTATTAACTCCTATATAATTGATTATTCGATTTTTTTAATTTAATATGATTATTATAATGTGTGCAGAATTGTGTCACACAGCGCTGATCTTACCATAAATTAAATTCCAGTAAAGTCCCGTGATCACGTTTTATGATCACGGACAGTTTTATCGGACAGAAACACAATTCTGAATTAATTGCAACGATATGATTTTTCTGAAAAAAAATTCCGGACAGCACTGCACTGAAAAGCATAACGCGCAGGCTGTCCGGATTCATGCAGGTTTTACCGACGTTCAGATATTCAGCCTGTAAACAAGATTACTGCTGCGACTGCTTTGCATTGCCGCATATTCCCTGATATAGCCGTTGTAGTTTCCATAGATGGTCACAAAGCTCTTCGCTCTGGTAATACCGGTATAAAGCAGTTCCCTGGTAATAAAAGTACTGCGGTAGCAAGGCAGAACCATAACGGTATGATCAAATTCAGAACCCTGTGATTTATGAACAGTCATGGCATAGGCAAGTTCATAATCTGAAAGCTCGGCAGTTGAAAAATACCGGTAACTTCCGTCGCTCATCTGAAACAGTACCTTCATCTCCGGACGATCCTGATTCTCATCGCCGGGGGAAAACATGGTAATGCCGATATCCCCGTTAAACAGCTGAAGATGATAATTATTCTTGTTAATCATGACAGGACGTCCAGGATACCAGTGTTCACCCCAGGTGGAGGTCTGCGCCTTCAGGTATTTCAGTCTGCGATCGTTTCCATACCATTTAAGCACCCTGTCCTCCATTTCACGGTTAAGGTTTTCGACACCGAAAGCAGTACCACGATTGGTACAGAGCACACGGTACTGATTGAATACGGCAAACAGCCTGTCAGCTTTAGCACGTTCATTCTCATCAGCCAGATTTACAATAATTTTGCCGGCCTTCCGATCAAGCGGATAACCGATAAGTTCTCTTACCTCGGCGAAATAATCGGCAAAACTGTAGTTTTCCACCGTATCTGCCACCCTGTTGTTAAACAAATTTCCATCGGAACTGCGGAAATTTATTTTTATACTGTCAGGGAAAGACTCCCTGAGGATTTTTGACAGATAATCCTTTTCAGTTTTTTTATCCATCGGGAATTTATTTTCAGGCTCGATGATTTTAACACTCTGTCTGCCGTCGGTGTCGTTGAGCATTCTTTCATAAACCTCTCCCGACTCCATAAGATCATTGCTGTTGATATCCGATGCCAGCGCGCCGATTGCCTTTGCCTTGGCAAAACGGAAACTTTTGTACAGCTTTGCCACCGCTGATGAAACGTCAAACGGGAACAGTCTGAGGCTTTCACATCCTGTAAGTCCGACAAGAGTATTCACAAGTTCAAACTGTTTCTTTCTCCTTTCTCCAGCAATACCGTTTTCAAATCTGAAAGCCTGGCACAGATCGGCAAGAATTGAACCCGCTTCAACAGACGGAAGCTGCTCATGATCGCCGAGCAGAATAATCTTGCATCCAGGTTTAACCGCAAGCAGAAGACGTGCAAGAAGTTTCAGATCGATCATTGAAACCTCATCCAGAATTATTAAATCATACGGCAGGTGATTGTTTTCATTATAGATCGGCATTTCCTTGGAAGAAACAATGCCGAGAAGTTTGTGAATGGTGCTGCTGCTGCGCGGAATATTGTTCAGATACAATGAAATATCTTCAGATGAATCATCGGAAATTTTCATTTTTTCAATGACTTTGACCAGTCTGTTTTTTATATCCACTATTCCCTGATCGCCGAATGAATTCTGAATGGATTCCTTCATGCGGTTGGCCGCCTTTCCGGTAGGCGCGGCAAGACACACGTTGAAGTGACTGCCATCGATATGACGAGCATATGCAAGGGCATACGTCAGCAGCAGAATTTTTGTCACGGTGGTTGTTTTGCCGGTACCCGGACCGCCTGTTATAACAGTGAAATTGGACAGACATGCCGTAGCCGCCGCAACTTTAGGCCATGAAACATAATTCTGATTGTTTCTTATTTCCGTCAGAACCGCCGCGGCACCGCTGTCATTGCAGGAAACCAGAAAATCATTGTCAAAGGTTGCATTCAGATTTTTTACATTGTCCGGAAAAGCCTTCTGCTCACCGAAAATAGTATCAAGAAGTTCATGTATCAGTTCATTGAATGCAGGCAGACTGCTGTTTATTTTTTTCAGTTCGGAATAGAATGTGCGGATTAGATCAAAGGAATGATCGGAATGGTATACCTCGTCGCGGATTTTCCGCGCCACTCTGGTTTCATAATAGAAATTTTTACCGAAATACAGACACGGAGCACTGCTGTCGCACGGATAGCAGACAAGCGGAGTTTTGAATTTTCCTTCTCCTTCGTCATTTTGATTCACCAGACTGAAAATTTTAGGAAATCTGCCCAGCAGATCAATATAATCTGCAACCGCATGTTTGCTGTCATAATCAAGAAGATCCTGCCAGAACCGTCTGAAAAGCATTTCTGTCAGTTCATCGCATCCGGCTGCTGTACTGTTTTCAGGTTTATCCCTGTATTTGTCAAACTGATATTTTTTGAATTTTTTCTGATATCTGAAACTGTTAAGAACAGAAATATCGTAAATTCTCTCCACAAGTTTTTTTATGTATGAAGATGATGCACCGTTTTCCGTGTTTACAAAACGGATACAGATATCTCCGTAGGAATAAGCAGTCTGATTGAGAATAATCAGGTAAAGAACAATTTTTATATCACTTTCCGTCATGTCCCCGCTATTTTCCTCGGCGCAATCACTGCCGCAGTCATCCCGGCATATGAAGGAATCAAAACCGGCAGGAACAAATCCGTTTATTAATTCGTCACCGGACAGTACGTCCCTGTTTTCATATTCATAAATCAGCTGATACAGAGTTGAGACATAATGATATGCTATATCCGGCAGGTACAGCTGCTCTTTAACCTGAGCTATAAAATTTAAAATTTTCGCATGGGTATCATAACTGATCATTGCCGTTCTCCTTCTCAGCACCAAATAAATTATCAAGTTTCTCAATAAAATCATTATTCTGATTAACATGAGGCAATTTCACATCAAAACATCCGTATATCTGTTTATTTCCAAGAGAATCACTGCACTTCATGTCAATAACAGGATTTGCAGGATCGCATCCTCTCAGGAAAAGATAAATAACACCGCCGAACACACTGCTGAAATCAAGATTTTTAATTTTTGTTTTCAGATAACGGTATAAAGCCAGTGCATAAATTGAATACTGAAAATCATACCTGTGCTCCGCAACAGCTTTGGCCATGTTTTCACGGGAATAGCATTCCGTTCCGTCGCCGAGATGGTTACTCTTGTAATCCACAATGTAATATTTTCCGTTATGAAAAAATATAAGGTCAATCTTTCCGGTAAGAAGTCCTGTAACCCTGTCAAAGGTAAATCTGTTCAGAGGATCTCCGTCATCATCGGTATCGGCCGTATTATTATCATCTTCCTTTTTAATTGCGCTGAGCCACTCGTTATTGCGGTAATATCCGGTGAAAAATTCATTGATTTCCTTTCCTGTTATATTGCCGAGTCTGAAGGTGAATTCAGCTTCCGACAGGCGGTGATTCATCGGAATGTCGGACAGATGAACAAAGGTGTTTTCGCCAATAACAAGAGGAGTATCCACAATATTCCTGAACCATTGCGCAAGAACACCGATGCCCTGAGGTTCACGCCAGTGCCTGAGAGTTGATGAATTGGCGAAGAAACTCCTGGTTACGATTCTTTTGATATAATCCTCCAGTGATTCAAACAGCGGGTCGCCCGACAAGGCTCTGTCTTCATCAAGCTGATACTGAAAATCACGTTTTTCCATCATATTATGAAGAAAATCACCTGGTTTGCTTCCCTTTGGGAAGGAAAACTGATTCATGATGTATGAGACTGCTCCCTGATCATCATTCTGTCCTTCTCCCTCATGGCTCAGTTCTTCATTATTACCGCTTCCGGCGCTGTTGACTTCAAATTTTTTACTCTTGGTCACACCGCGTGCGACAAGATTGGAATAGGAGGTCACTGCCCAGGTACGATCAATATGCTCCTTGAATACTGCCGGACCGTAACAGTCAGAATTTATTTTTTCGATCTGCTCCAGGTCCGCATCTCCACCTTCATTCTGCATGACAAATTTATGCCCCATGACAATGGTGTTGTAATCGCTGCTGATATCTCCCAGACTTGAATACAGTGCAGACATATTTTCCTGCACGCCGCCGGTTTTCGTGGTGTTTTTTCTGTATTCATCGAATACCTCATCCATAGTTTCAAGATAACATCGCCATAATTCAGAAAGAGTTTTATCCAGTACCGGAATGTTATCATTTTTTTTCTTTCCTTTGCCTCTCTGCACCGGGGCGGCAGCATTCTTTTCGGAAGAGTTCAATTCGTATTTACCCTGCAGGGCTGCGCCGAGAATTGAATTTCTTTTGAATCCGGACAGTTCAGCTTTTTTTGCACCGAATTTTGTTCCGGCAGATATCGCAAAACAGTTGCAGAAACGAGCTCTGGTTACTGCTACATAAAGCAATCTGATTTTCTCCTGCATTACCTCATTGTAGGTTTTTTCCGGAGCATCACCGTAATTGCTGCTCTTTGAAGAATTATCGCTGCTGAAGGAGATATTCAGCATGCCCTTCTTGCCGATTTTGTCAAAATTATTCACTCCAAGTATATTCAGTTTGGAAATGGACTGATCCTTTTCAAATCTGCCGCTGCCATCGGCAGGATCCGGCTGCTCATGATAGCAGACAGGATATTCCATTGCCTGTTCAAGTCCAATAAACGGAAGCAGTACAATCTTATATTCAAGACCTTTTGATTTGAATATGGTCACAATGCTTACGAGATCGTCCTCGGAATCCAGTCTCAGTTCATTTTTATTACGGTCGCCGTTTTCACTGTCATCCCCTTCCTCTGCGGTATTTTTGCAGAAATCTGAATATACTGCCTGCGGAGATGATTCCGAATCTTCATTCTCCTGAATTATTTCGGCAATCTGCATAATATTGGTGATTCTCTGTTCTCCGTCATCAAAGCTTCGCAGTCTTTTAAACAGTTCTATCGACGGATCATTTATGAAACAGTAAAAAGAAGCAAGAAATCCTCTCTTTTCCCACAATAATCTGCATCTTCCTGCAAGATTAAGGAATTTATCATATGACTGTGAATCGGTTATTAATTTATGAATTTCCTTCAGTGACAGATTCAGCAAAGGATCAACTATCAGCTTTCTTACCCTGGAAAAATCACGGATATACAATAATGCCGACATGTAATTTTTCATAAATTCATTTTCAAGTTTAACGGCCCTTACATTTTCCCTGCTGGAAAGATATACGGACTTTATACCGTATTCCAGCAGAGCGCTTCGAACGGAAGCCGCCTCGTCCTCCCTGCTGACAAGAATTGCAAAATCCGACAGTTTCAATGGAGTTAATGAATTGGAGCCTTTATCCCTGAATGCTGCTTTTGTAAGCAATTCATGCAGCTGGAACGCACAGATATTTGACAGAATTCTTGTCTGCTCTGCTTTTTTTAAATGTCCAAGCACGCTTTCATCATCTATGAAATCATGTACGTCGGTGTATATTACAGGTGTCACCGGAGAAACACTGCCGTTGTTATTCCACACCAGTTCCTCCCCTTTTTCCCGGGAATTAACTTCGGTAAATTTTATTTCCGGAGTTCTGAACACATTTCTTTCATCGACAGGATCTGCAGTCGGTTCACTTCTGAAAAGAGCATTGACAGACAGTACGGTCCTAGGATCTGATCTGTAATTGGTATCCATATTGAAGAACTGACCGTCGGCAATATCACTGTTCTTTTTTCTGGCATAGAAATAGGTGTTGATATCCGCATTTCTGAAGCGGTATATCGACTGTTTCGGATCTCCTATCAGAAATAAAGAGCAGATATAATCATCCCTGTTTCTGATTGGATTTCCCTTAGTGGCACCCCTTAAATAAATATTGTAGAAAATATCATACTGAGCCTTGTCGGTATCCTGAAACTCATCAATCATGGCAACCGGATATAAATCGCGGATCTTTGCTATCAGGGTATTTTTTCCTGAAACGCTTTCCTGCACGGCATCTCTCAGATTTGTAATCAGATCGTCAAAAGACAGGACGTTTTTCAGTTTCTTGATCTGCTCCTTTCGCAGATTGGCTTTTTCAAAAAATGATTTGCACCATAAGGAGATTTTTTCGCTTATTAAAGAGGAATATTCCGTCAGACATTCTGTCAGCTTATCCGAGTCAAAAAAATTCTTGTCTCTTAATTTTGTAGTTTCAACCTCATGCAGAGGAAAATCCATTTTCACGGAAACACAAAATTCAATCAGCGGATTTATGGTAGCAGGAGCAGCATCAAGTTTTTTATGTGAAAATCTAATAAATTTTTTCAGAGTATCACAGATATTATAAAGTTCTATTAATTTTGTCTGTTCAATAATGCTGAAGCATCTGTCAAATTCCTCGCTGTCGGCAAACAGATTTCTGTAAACACTGAAAAAATTCTTCAGAACCGACTGAAAACCGCTGGTAAGTTCAGCAAATTTAAAAGCTATATCCGTTTCAGATTTTTCTTTGAATGCAATTACTTCGTCCGCTCTGTTTATATTCTTGAATACCTCGATATAATTTTCAGGATCAGACAGGACACAGAAAATCTCACGTTCGAAACTATTCAGATCACTACGGTAGAATTCCTTTCTTATTTCCTTGAACAGAGCCTGGTGAATGATATCATTCTCATCATCGACAAATTTATTTTTAAAAAGAACTCCTGATTCAAAAGCGTTTCTTTTCAGCATATTCTGGCAGAAACTGTGAATTGTGGAAATTGATGCCTTATCAATTTTATTTTCCGCAATCTTCAGCAAATTAATCCATTTATTCAAATTTGATTTGATTTCAGAGGTAAAATTTTTTTTCTTGCCGTCAAAAAGTGATTCAAGCAGAGTGCAGGCAAAATCATCAAGGTTGACAACATTGGAAAGATTATCGGATTCAAGCAGAAGAGCAAGTTCAAAGGTTTCCCGTACAGACTGGATTTTTTCCAGTACCTTGCGCCGCAAATCAGAGGCTGCCGCATCGGTAAAGGTAACAAGCAGAATATTTTCAATATCAAGCGGAATACATTTATGACCTATGAGCAAACGCACCACCATTCCGGTAAGAGAATAGGTTTTTCCGGTTCCTGCAGAGGCCTCAAGTACCGCTGAACGTTCCAGATCCACATCCTCGATCCTAAATTGTTTCAATGTTCCATTCACATACGAAGTCATAAATTTTCCTCTTAATAATCAATTTCCCAATCAGATTTAAAATTTGAACCGCGAGTCTTGTTCCCGAAGGCTCTATGCATTATTTCTTTTGCCCTGTTTATTTTCATCCAATTCAACCAGCAGAAGGGAAGGATAAATAAAGCAGTTACATAAATAACGCCATAGTATGCCAAAATTAAAACATGAATAATCCCTGTAAATTTCTATTGAACGGTCGCCAATATAATTTCCTGCGTTGTAATTTAACAATATATTAAGAAAATCTTCACAGAATTTTTTATCTTTGTCTTCACAGACGGAATTACGGATATATGCGCTCAGATGATTGAAATCGGTATAATCAGGGATCTGATCAATCATGTTCTGCACAGATCTGTTCAGACATTTAACTGAATAATCAGATTTTCCGGTTTTATCAGGTTCAAAGGAAAAATAATCGGCAAACCGTCCTGCGGCGGAACCATTCCTGCTGTCCTTCTGTTCGTTTTCTTCAGCAGAATCATCCTGTTCCGTGCTTACGGATGAATAATTTTCAAATAATTGCTTCAGCCAGTCAGCAATGGTTTCTTCATTATGCATGAATTCATTTTTCTTTTTGTTCGTGGCGGCTCTCACAATAACAGTCGGTTCATATTCCTGCATACCGTGAATATATTCGATAATCAGTGATTCAAGAATTTTTTTCGCAAGATTAATATTTTTTTCAAAACCAAGAGCATAAACAGAAGAATTCTTGCCTGAAAATACCTGTTTGTAATCAGTAATGTAATACGAAAAATCAATATTTTCCGCCACGAGGCACAGAGTTTCAACATATGCTCTTCTTTTGAATTTTTCCGGATTATGCGCATAGTTTGATTTAAGGTATACCAGGTTGCGCCTGCAGTCCTCATAGAGATCGTCAATTGTGCCCTCCAGAGAAACAAGATAGCCGTTCGGATATTTTCCATGATATTCAGGAGGCAGCAGATTATCCGGAATTCTGAACTGAAGTTTAATTAATTTCGGAACAACCTCGTAGTCGTAAAGTCTTGAAATATCAACAAGAAATGTACTCCATGAATTACGTTCATGGTAAGCCTGTTTTTCCCCCCTGACACCCGCAGCCGCACGTCCGGAGTAAATGATTTCATTAACATAATTGTTGCTCCATTCCGCTATCTCGCTGTCAAAAGAACATATATTGTTCCAGATGACTTCGCAAACAGTCTGAACAGGAATTCTGATTTTCGGATCGTATTCCTTAATCGGTCTTAACATTTCCCTGGAAATCTTCCGTGAAACAAGTTTTTTCAGTTCCTTGAAACGATCGGCCTTTATAATAAGTTCATCTCTCTGGCAAATGGAAAAAGGTTCGTAGTCAAGTTCTTCATCATTAATGTATTCAGATCTGATGTTGAATCTTCGGCGCAGCATTTCAGCGGTCGGATCATTCATGAAATCAGACAGGTTTTTCATGGAAAGACTGAGATTAGGAAGTCCGTCATTTGCATCGGCAGTCTGATGTTCATCAATGACCGATAAATTTTCAAACTGCTGTTCTTCATCTCCGGAAACAAGCTTTTTGCCGGCAAACTGAAACCATTCATCCTGGAAGGACTGGTAATAAAATTCGTGTTCAGCACGGGCGGAGGAGGATGCGTCATGGTTGTCAGGTCTGATAAAATTATCATTGGAACGCGAGGCTATAGGATCATCAATAATAATCATATTCAGCAGTTCTCCTGAATTTTTCCTGTATGAGTTGTAAAGTTGCAGAAGAAGTTTCTGCTTCTTCTCAAGACTGCATGCATCCTGTTTTTCAAGTTCATTCAGGGTACTGCTGATGGAATTCCATGTATTCACGGTTATAAATGTTCTGGCAAGATATCCTTCAAGTTCGCTGACCAGTGTGGAAGGATTCTTTTCACTTTTATCATGAACATTCTTTCCGATATATGAAATGTACAGCGAATCCTTGGCTGACAGCAGCGTCTCCAGGAACATATAACGGCCGTCTTCGCGATCAGAACGATCTCCCCTGAACTGATATCCGTTTTTCATCAGATCGAAACCAAGTTCCTGCTCTCTCTTCGGGAAATCGCCGTCATTCATTCCAAGCAGAAAAATATGCCTGAAAGGAATGCTTCTCATCGGAAGGAAACTGCAGAAATTCACCCTTCCTGAAACAAACTGCTTATACTGTTTGCTGTCGGTAATTGATGAAAGCAGATAATTTTCAAATACCGAAACATTGATTCTGTAGTCCGGATTAATGTTATCGAATTTATCGATGAGATCTTCAATAAACTGTTCAAGCACCGAGGTATCGGCTTCAATATCTTCATTGATTACGAAGAAACGCTCAAGAATATTCTGAATAACAAATTCCTTCCACTCGCCGGCTGTCAGACCTCCCTGAGGATTATCCTGAATTTTGATGAGTTCGATTCTCAGTCTCTCAAGATCATCCACATATGACTTGAATCTGCCGAGCAGATAGGTATCGTCGCCTTCTATTGCCGTCTGCGGCTGAACATCAGTCAGATAGGTTTCACCTGCCGACATCATGGAGCCTACCACCATTCGTCTGAAGGAACGGTACCAGGTATTGTAAACAGGAACTTCCTGAGGATCTTCCGGATCGTACTCCATCAGTTCGAGCTCATTATAATCGGCTCTGATATTGTTTTTTGCAATCCATTCATTAATCTGATTCAAATCCTCCTGGGAAATTTCATAGCGTTTCTGAATCTGCTCAAGATTCAGCATATCCATAACAAAGGTTGGAGTAAGCTGCAGCTTATACAGTTTCAGCAAATCCGTAATACTGTTCAGAAACGGACTTTCCGACTGATATGTCTGATCTGATATCAGATAAGGAATCGCTCTTTTTCTGCGATCTTCTGAGGAATTTTCATCAAGCAGAGGTTCAAACACAGCCTTGATATAAGGCACGTATCTATTAATATCCGGCACCATCACAATACAGTCGCTTGGTTTGAGAGACTTATCTTTTTTAAAACGGGAAAGCAGTGCATCATAAACTGTTTCAACTTCCCGCAGAGGTGTATAGGCACGGTGAATTTCCAGATTGTGTCTCATCCTGAAAGAGCCGTCGGCATTTTTTTCATCGTAGACAAATAAACGATCAGATGATTTTTTTTTCTGATTGAATAAATACTTGTACGGATCGATTTCACTTAAGGAAAAAATATCACTTTTAATCGCGTTAAGAACAGTATGAGTTGAAGGATCATCTGATTTCCAAGGATTTTCAAATACCTCGGTATCATCTGTTTCAGCCTCAAGAAGATTATAGAGATTATCACTGCCCTGCTTTCCCCAGGATAAAAGCAGTGAATTTCCGGTTACAGGATATTCTTCCCCGTCAAATTCATCCGGCAGCAGAGATGAATCCACAATAGGACGCGAATCATAATCAGAGGCGAAATTTGGGAACGTTTTAACCTTGCGCATCAGAGTCTCTGCAAAGGTTTCCTTTTTGTTGCCTGACAGAGATTCAAACGCCTTCCTTGACAGGCATCCCCAGTACTGCCGGCACGGATTCAGGAACATGTAGCAGACATCTATATAATTGCCAAGAACCTTTAAAAGCTGTAAAAATTTTGTCGGAAGAGAGGAAATACCGAATACGAATATTCTGCGTGGAAGCAGATTCCTCAGTGATTCCTTCATCTGCAGATCCTCAATCAGACGATCAATCATGTTGGCAATATGATGATCACTTTCATTTCTTTCCAGAATTCTTTCCCATAACACAACCTGCCACATATTGTTCTTGATAAGAAGGCGGTGTTTCTTTGACAGAGATTTCCAGCGCTCCGGTCCGATACCCTGCCACAGGAGATTCAGCGCCTGCTGATCATTGATTTTTGAATCAATCGGAATTGATTTCTGATCATCGTACAGATCAAAATTTTCAAGATAACCGCATGGAGCCTTGACCGTCAGATCATCATTGGTGCTCTGAAGCCATCTAGTACGGTACAGCATATAACCGTCAAAAACTTTGGCAATACTCTGGCTTAACTGGAATAATTTTACATGGTCGATGTTTAGTTTGTCGGTCACAACATAATTGTATATTGAAGAAAAACACGGAACACAGTTATTTTCGCGATCTACAATAAGTTCGGGAAGCAGTGAATAAATCGTCCATACCATGTTTTCCAGTTTGAAACGCTGCTGAGGATTAGTCTCCTCGTTATAACCGAGATTCGAAAGAAGCTGCCAGACAAATGCCCATGGAAACGAATATCTGATCTGCATGCTGATACCGAGTTCCTCGGCGATACGCGAGTTGATCCAGTCGCGCATTCCGTTGCTCTGCACAATGATCTGTTCCTCATCAAACGGATTGTCAAGAGGATGTTCCTTTATAATATAACTTACAAGAGATGCTAGATATTCCAGATTATTAGAATGAAATACTTTCATATTGTCCGACATATAAGTTCCTTGAAAACTTTGCTTACAATTACAGGTCTGAATTTTAATTCTACAGAAGGTGACGAGTCTATCACTAAAATTTCCGTAAAACAGGGACAGACATGCAAATCTTAAAATTTATTCTGCATGGTTCCGTAAGATCTTAACAGAAACAGACTCATGCCCGATCCTTAAAAGACTCTTATTTACCTAAGTTAATTTCAGTGCACGGATATTAACATTATTTTTTACAAAATTCCATGATATTACTCATATTTTTAACTAATCCTCTTAAATATTTATTTTAATTTAAATATATTTAAATATAACGATCATATATGTCATATATTTAATAAAATAACGCACAAAAAGGAATTTCCGTTTCGTGAAAGTTTAAATGAAAATTTTGCAGCGGAATCAGATAAAATTAATTTTGTTCCACATCTGCATAATGTCTCGTAAATTCAATAGGCTTTTGCAGATTAAACCGGAATGATCAGGTATCATGATGATACCGGAACAGTTCATTAAGTTCTTTATGGATGCCTGTAAACGCTATTATCCCGTACCAGATCCGATCGTCAACTGTAAATATCTTGCTTTTTGACAGGCATAAAAAAAGATCTGCATTTCAGCAGACCTTTTAAAAAGTTTAAATTAAGGATTTAAACTATGGATAACTAATCTTCAATTTTCTTCAGGTATACAGTTGCCAGCGGAGGTAAATTGAAGCTGATGGACTGAGGTTTGCCAGTACATTCAATTTCTTCGGCTGTAACAATATCAGCGCCGGTATTGTAATCACCGCCCCAGTAGTACTTGCTGTCTGAGTTGAATACAATCTTGTACTTGCCTGGGAATGGAACACCAACTCTGTAACCGTCACGAGGAGCAGGAGTCATATTTGAAATGGAAACAATATGACTGGTATGATCCTTGTTATGTCTCATCATAGCGAAAATACTTCTCTGATAGTCACCGTAGTCAAGCCATTCAAATCCGGATTTGTCATAATCGGCATCATATAATGCAGGTTCTGAACGGTAGAAGTTATTCAGATCCTGAATCATCTTCTGCATTCCCTTATGCTTGTCGAACTGCAACAACCACCATTCAAGCTGACCGTCATGATCCCATTCTCTTGTCTGAGCAAATTCAGAACCCATGAAGTTAAGTTTCTTACCAGGATGTGCATACATATATGCAAGGTAAGCTCTCATGTTGGCAGCCTGCTGCCATTCGTCGCCTGGCATCTTGTAAAGCAATGAATGCTTGCCATGTACAACCTCGTCATGAGAAATAGAAAGGATGAAGTTTTCATCGTATGCATAAATCATGGAGAAGGTCATTTCACTGTGGTGATACTGACGGTAGATAGGATCCAGACTCATGTATTCAAGAGTATCGTGCATCCATCCCATGTTCCACTTGAAGCCGAATCCCAGACCGCCCATGAAGGTAGGACGTGAAACACCGGCAAATGCAGTTGATTCTTCTGCAATTGTCATTGCATGAGGATATCTCTTGTAAACCTCTTCATTGAACCAGCGTAATAAACTGATAGCTTCATAGTTATGGTTGCCACCGTGAATATTAGGGATCCATTCACCGTCCTTTCTTGAGTAATCCCAGTACAGCATTGAAGCAACAGCATCAACACGCAGACCGTCGATATGATAGTAGTCCATCCAGATCAAAGCGCTTGCAACCAGGAACTGGCGAACTGTGTCTCTACCGAAATCATAGATGTATGAATTCCAGTCAGGATGCCATCCTCTGCGAGGGTCTTCATATTCATAAAGCGGAGTACCGTCAAATCTTGCCAGACCGTGAGAGTCTGTCGGGAAGTGAGCAGGAACCCAATCAAGGATGATACCGATATTGTTCTGGTGCAGCTGATCTACCAGATATTTGAAATCGTCTGCAGAACCGAAACGGCTTGTAGGAGAGAACAAACCTACCGGCTGATATCCCCATGAACCTGAGAACGGATGTTCACTCATAGGCATGAATTCAACATGGGTATAACCCATCTTCTTCAGGTATGGAATCAGTTCATCCGCCATTTCACGGTAGCTTGGAGAATAGTTTTCAGCATTGCGCTTCCAGGAAGCAAAATGCATTTCGTAAATGGAAATAGGCTGTTCCAATTTATTGTTGAGCTGAGACTTGATCCATTCTGAATCATTCCAGCGGTATTTGCTGTGGTCATAAACAACAGAAGCAAATGAAGGATACTGTTCTGCATAGAATCCAACAGGGTCGGCTTTGTGAGGCAAACGGTTTCCGAGAGGATCTTTCAATTCATATTTATAGCGGTCTCCGGCCTTCATTCCAGGTACGAACAGCACCCAGTGACCGTCAAGACTTCTCTGCATAGGATGACGGCGTCCATCCCAGAAATTGAAATCGCCAATCAGACTAACTGAAGTTGCAGAAGGAGCATAAACTGCAAACTTAACACCCTTGACTGTTACACCGTTAATATTCAGTTCAACAATGTGGGCTCCGAGGGTACGGTATAAATTTGCCGCATCAAGTTTCATTTCGGCAAGACCGGCAAATGCCTCGTCATGGAACTGATAAGGATCAATTACATTAACAACAGCATCAGGATATGAAACATTGAAAGAATAATTGAAAGGTTCTTTAAGATCAGGAAACTTGGCTTCGTACAAACCGTCTTTATGAACACATTCCATTGCTGCAATGTCTCTGGTATTGGCCAAATCTCTTACAACAACTTTCTTAGAGTACGGCAGCCATGCTCTCAAAACATATCCGCCCTCAGAGTTTTTAACTAATCCTAACTCGTCAAAAGGATTATTGAGTCTAGCGCCCAACAAATTATCTATTAGCATACGTTTTTCCTATTTTTGTAATTGGAACAGTCGGATGGCGTTATATACCATCCAACCTACCTTATTTTAAATTGATATCAAATTTTTCTTAGTCCTGCTGACTTGCATTTCTGCGGGCTTCGGACATCTTCATTGCCAGCTCATGGAGTTTCGGATCTGCAAAAATCTCATTGATATTCTTGCTTAACTTTCTTCTCCAGTTCGGATACTCGGTGCTGGTACCAGGAATATTTACAGGCTTTTCCATCTCGAGCCAGTCTTCAAGCTGAGTGCTGAACAATGCGCACGATCCGTTGCACATGTGAATCTGCATTGCGAAATTCAGACCCTGATCCATACCGCAGTACAGAGCATTGCGGTTTACATAGTCAGGAAGCACGCCGTGCCAGTTCAAACTGTCAAGAATGCGCTGTTTATCAACCAGACGGTCATACATTAATGCATCGCGAACTTCGTCGGTCTTGTAAACACCGAGTTTGCGGCCGAGCTTCAGATCCTCGCAGTGCCACCAGCCGCGAAGTGTCGGCATATCGTGAGTGGTCAGTGCGGACATTGCCTGTGCAGGATAATCCTTAGGCGAATAGTATCCCTGATCCTTCTTGTTCTTTTCATAGAAGAAAATCTTATATGAATGAATACCGCTCTGAGGAAGCAGTTTCTTCATGATATCAGGAACAGTACCCAGATCCTCGCCGATGATCAGACAGTGATTGCGAACTGATTCAAGAGCAAGAATACCGATCATGTCGTTTACATTGTATTCGATGTATGCTCCCTTTGAAGCTTCAGCCTTAGGAGGAACCCACCACAATCTCAGCAGAGACATGGCATGGTCGATACGGAGCGAACCGCATGATTTCATGTTTGAACGGAACAGATCGATAATAGGCTGATATTTATCGCGGTACAGCTTGTTAGGATCCATCGGAGGGAGACCCCAGTTCTGACCGTTAGGACCGAGAACATCAGGAGGAGCACCTACAGAAGCCTTCGGACAGTAGATCTCGGCATTGCTCCAGATTTCTGCCGAACCTTCGGATACACCAACAGCAAGGTCACGGTAAATGCCTACAGCCATTCCGGATTCCTTGGCGGTTGCATTTGCATTTTCCAGCTGTTCATCTGCAAGGAACTGCAGATATTTGTAGAAGTTAACATCGGCTTCGTGTTTCTTGGCCCATTCTTTAACTGCAGGAGACTGGTATGTTTTGTATTTGTCTTCCCATAATTCTGAAGGCCATCCCCACGCTTCCTTGCCCTTTTCATAATATGAAGCCTGAATTGCATTGTATACTGCAAGCTGATCGAGGCTGTCGCCGCCTTCCTTTACGAATTCCGCAAACGATCTGGCGCGATCTGAACTCTGATCCTTGTGAAGCGGGCTGTCGGCATAAATCTGCTTCAGAACGGCGATTTTCTTCTTCATTACGCCGGCATAGTCAACATATTCCTTGGCGCGCAGCTCTGCGAGTTCAGCCTGGAAACCTGCATCCTTGATCATGTTCTGAGCCTTCTTTGAATTCTTTAATTCAGGTACGGCTTCAACATCGATATAGATTTCATTTATCCATCTTCTTGAAGAAGGAGAATAAGGACTTGCCGCTTCCGGATTTGCCGGATACAGCGCATGAATAGGATTCAAACCGATAAAACCGGCACCCCAGTTTGCAAGATTGGAAATCAGATCCGCAAGATCGGAAAAATCACCGACACCCCAGTTAGTTTCACTTCTCAGTGTATACAGCTGCACGCTTGGACCCCAGATCTTGAGACCTTCGGTAATCGCCTTCTGCTTGTAGCAGCGTTCCGGAACAACAATAAGTCTCAGACTGCCCAGTTCTTTTTCAGCTGTCTTTAAAACCAGATCATGATAACCGAGAGGAATTTCCTCGCTGATGGTCAGAATCTTCTTAACATATGTAACGCCGTCAATTTCTTTAGTTTCAATTACACTGCTGTTTTTGGCATGAATCTTACTTGTGATGCGAAGACCGGTTTCAACCTTGATTCCGCAGGTTAATTCACTGTTGGATAAATCAATAGGAAGACGTACGGTAAGCTGAAGATCCTTCTTTTCACGCACTACAAGAACCGGATCGAGAGGAGATGTCCATAATTCCTTTTCCTCCTTCTCAACCTGCTTGCGCAGATTATCTTCATTCTCAACATCGTAACCCATAGCGGCAAGCACGGCCGCCTTACTTTCCTGTGATACTTCTGCAGGATTTCCCCATGCATCAATGTAAGTATCAGCTATTTTTTTTGCTTTCGCTAATTGTTCAACTAAAGTCATAAAATTCCATCACTCTTACAATAATTGGATAATGAACTATTATCTCACAAAATAAAAATTTATAAATGTGATACGGGTACTCATATTGTGCAATAATCCAAAAATTATCCTATTTTTTGATATAAGACAAAGTTTTGCGATTTATTTGTACAAAAAAAATATTTCCCATGCTTTTTTTATTTTCGCCGGTGCATAAAAATCAAACGGAACAATTATTTTTTTCCAAATAGAAACATGCACGCATAAAATTTACTTCATTCCGTTTATTTAACTACAATATAAAGTATCAGGTAATACGTTTGTTACTAAATATTGAGTATTGTCGCAATTTTTAAAATGCGTTATAATATCGGCAGTATTAGATATGTAATCGCTTGCATATTCTAAATTTTGTGTCGTCCGCAAGGACATTTGTTTAATCAGAAATTAATTGGAAAAAATAATATGACAATTAAAGTAGGTATTAACGGTTTTGGCCGTATCGGTCGTTTTGTTTTACGTGCTTCTTATGAAGAACAACATAAGTCTCAAGATATCAAAATTGTTGGTATCAACGACTTATTAGCTAGTGACGGTAAAGGTGGTGTTGACAGCAAGAGCGTTCAATACTTGGCATACATGTTAAAGTATGATTCAACTCACGGTCAGTTCCCTGGCACTGTAGAAGTTGACGGTACTACATTAGTTGTTAACGGTGACCGTATTCGCGTAACTGCAGAACGTGATCCTGCTAACTTAAAGTGGAACGAAGTTGGTGCTGATGTTGTTGCTGAAGCTACCGGCTTATTCTTAACTGACGAAAAAGCACGTGCACACATCAAAGCTGGTGCAAAGAAAGTTGTTATGACAGGTCCTTCAAAGGATGCTACCCCAATGTTCGTAATGGGTGTTAACAACGAAACCTATGCTGGTCAGGATATCGTTTCTAACGCTTCATGTACAACAAACTGCTTGGCTCCATTAGCTAAGGTTATCAACGATAAGTATGGTATCAAAGATGGTTTAATGACCACTGTTCACTCATACACAGCTACTCAGAAGACCGTTGATGGTCCATCTGCCAAGGATTGGAGAGGTGGTCGTGGTGCTGCTCAGAACATCATCCCATCTACTACCGGTGCTGCTAAGGCAGTAGGTAAAGTTATCCCTGCTTTAAACGGTAAATTAACCGGTATTTCTATCCGTGTTCCAACTCCAGATGTATCTGTAGTTGACTTAACATGTAACTTAAATACTCCAGCTTCTTATGAAGACATCTGCGCTACTATCAAGGCAGCTTCTGAAGGCGAATTAAAGGGTATTTTAGCTTACACTGAAGATGCAGTAGTTTCTTCAAACACCTCTATCTTCGATAAGGCTGCTGGCTTATCATTAACCGATACTTTCGTTAAGTTGGTTTCTTGGTACGATAACGAAATCGGTTACTCTAACAAAGTTTTAGACTTAACTTACTGGATTATGAATCACTAATCCTTAGTTAGTTTTTATAACTATTAAGTAATTGAGCCCCCGGCATGAAAATATGCCGGGGGTTTTTGTTTTTCTGAACTTTCTGCTTATTTATTTTTAGTGTCCTTTATCTGCGGGATATTAAACTTTAAATTTGAAATTTTTTGCAGACAGCCTCACTGCTCCTGAACTCGGAAAATTTTTCCTATGTTACCAGGCGGATTAACACAGTTTATTTAAACCGCTGCTGTCCGCTGCGACAGATGAACTCTCTATTCATCAGCCTGCAGCAGTCAGCGGATTGCAATAAAATCAATTCGATTATCGGAATTATCAAGAAAAAAAAACGGCAGCCGTAAATTATAAATTAACAGTTGCCGCTAATCAGACAGGTATAAAATATTTTATTTATTGTCGTTTCTGTTTAATAAGCGCTCTCTTAACTGAGGCTGATTTGCAAATCTCCACCAGAACAGAGTCTGCTTCAATGATTCCGCCAGTATAGAATTTCCTGCTTTACCGGTCGACAGATGCATGCTGCCGTTGTTATTTCTTGATACGGTAAAATCATCAACGTTCACCACCAGGAAGTTAACATATCCGGCATCATCAGGTTTTTCCTGCAGAAGCATTTCTGTTGTTTCCATGATCAGTCTGGTATTTGAACCGTCATCAGCAAGTAAAGGCTGCCCCTCTTCCCTCAGCGAATTGTACTGGTTAACCATCATTCTGTCATACAGCTGCAGACTTTCAGGACTTAAAGATTTTACAAAATCATAAAAATTACGTGCATCATCATATTTGATATCAACCTTCAGACGGGCTTTGCATTTTTTTCTGTAAGTTTCATTTTCCAGAATTTCAAGATCGTTAAAGGAGGTTCTAATACCGTTTTTGGATACATTAACCGTTTTTAGATCCTTAATGCTGAACAGCATCTGCATCAGCCCCTGAGATGCCGGCTCACAGGTGATCGGTTTTTTGCCTGCTCCGCTGTCCATAGGTCTGAGACCGGCATCCCGGTTGGACATCGGTGTAAACACAACAGCCTTATCATGCGCTGCAGATACATCCTGCACAGGCTTATTTTTCACATCAGGTTTATGAACATTGCCGGTACGTGAGGTTCCGTCATAGCTTTCCTTATGTCCGGTCCGAACGGCTCTGCCATTTTTTTCCATTTCTTCAATTTCCTTTCTTACCTGCATATACTGCTCGGCGTAAGGCAAATCCTTAAAATAGAAAGTTCCTTCATTGAGTCCTTCAACAACGTGCAGCACAAGATAACCTGCAACAAACGGAATTACCGCCAGATTGGCAAACCAGATATTGGTTCTTCCGGATGCCCCCGGTGCTCCGGCCTTTTTTCTGCATAAAAGATAGGAATCAATTGCCAGACAGTTGAACAACACCGCCATACTCAAGAGATACAGCCAGTTGGCATCGACAGTTATATTGATTTTCTTTAAACTCCGCATATCTCCGATGTAGCAGATAAACATTGCCGCAACGGCTCCCCAGATAGTGTAAACAACAACATTGAAACTCTGAAACTCAATTACGCCGATTGCGATAATCGCAATTACAATATATGGTATCAGACCCAGAAATATGAAATATTTTTTATCGTAATATTCTTCGTCGGAACTACGGTTAAAATCATCTCCGCGATTCGAACCTGAATCAACACGGGTGCCGCAGAGCGGGCAAACATCATCAGATCTGTCAATCTCATGACCGCAATTAGAACAAATCATAAATTTTTATCCCTTAAAAAAAATCAAGACCGAAAAATTTTATCACATTACGAAGAAATTTTAATCATTAATAATAAAAATCAGCTGTTTCTGAAAAAAGATCCCAATTTACTCAATGCCTTATCGGTTGTATTTTTCAGAACAGTACCGGCTGAATAATACCCCAGTTTAACGAGAGCATCCTTCAGAGCATGAATTTCATCTGAATTAAGGTCCTGACGCAGGGTATATCCGCGTTCACCGCTGTCATAGCATTTCAAGACAAGATCTCTGAATTTTCTTGCTGTAGGTTCCGAAGTAACGGCATTGATTTTTTCAGGATCAGGAGAATGAGGTACCGCGCATGAGCAGGCGCGGATATCCGAAGTTTCCAGCTCCTTTAAAATAATTGCGTTGCATCCGGCTAAAAAATTCAGCAGGGCAGTTTTTTTGCCGATAAAAATTTTATTTTCCCCGGCCGTGCATGATGAATCAGAATTTTCATTAATGTGAGAATTCAGTTCCTCTGAAATTTCAAGAATTTCCTGCATTATCAGATTACTGCACATACGGAGATGACGGCAAAGCAGATTCAGCAGAAATTCTTTTTTTCTTCTGCCTTCTATTTCCTTTACACCGGTCAGACTTCCGATACTCTGTCTGCTTCCGATTCCGATCATGGCAACTGAACAGAAAGGATCCTGCCGGCGGCATGCACCAGACAGTCCGCTCAGACCGAAAGCCGCAAGTCCTGCCGCCGTGGCATCAATATCAAGAACCGCACCGCCGGTAAAAAACAGAGATGAGGGAGGAACATCACACTCGGAGGCTTTCTGCGCAATCATCCGCAGATTATTTTCTACTGCCGAATCATCGCCAGTCACGTCAGCAATGTTTTTTCCGCAGTCATGCATCATCACAAATAACTCCACTGCCCCGGACTGCAGCTGATAGTGATTTATAAAATCTCTGATGAAAACATTGCTTCCCGGATCTCGTCCTTTTAATGAAAGATGCATGAAGACAAGATCCTTCAGAATGGAATATTTTAAAACAGCTCGTTTTTCAGCATCAAATTTTTCAAAAATACTCTGGGATAGAGTAAAAGTATCCTGAAGACTGTCCATGTATTTGAAGACAGCCTCGCGTTCAGCGGCTCCGAGCTTCAGCTTTGCAGTTAACCGGAACAGACTGCTGAAAATTTTCTGATTGTTTTTTTCATTGCCGGCAAGACAGAAATTAATGATGATCTTCAGATAGGTGATTTGAATTTCAGAAGGCAGATCATCAAAAAAATCAATTTTTGATTTTTCTTCACTGCAGCTTCCGCATATACCGGAATCTTTCCTTTCATAATTTCTGATAGTTACCTGTTTCAGATAATCAAACATTTCAATAAATTTTTCCGGATCTGAAATATATGACTGTTCAATGACAAATTTGCGGCTGTCATAATAAACCGTGGTTGTTTCCTGTATTTTTTCCTTCCCGGAATCTCCGGTAACTGTATTTTTTACATACTCGATTTTTTTAATTTCACTGTAGGGAAATTTCACTGAATATCCGCCAAACTGGCAGTAAAACACAGCATCGCCGGTAAACAGAAAACCGTTATCCGCGGCCCCGAACAGAGTTGCATCATAAAACAGCAGGACATGTTCCGGTTCCACCTGACTGTCGGCAACCGACTTGATTGAATTGTTAAGCTTACGCTCAACCTTGTCCGAAACTCCTGTAAACGGGGCAATGTAGCCGTTGTTTCCGAATAAATCGCGATAGTAAAATTCAAGAACTTCTTCAATTGAATTAAATTTTTCCGGTCTGCTGTCTGAACTGGAAAATACAGTCTGAACAATATCCGCCATCTGCCGCTCCATATCGGTTAAAGTTAAAAATTTCTGTCGAAATCATTATTGTTTTCTGATCGCCGAATATCCGCAAGAAAAAATGCATATGAAAGATCGTAGAATTTTTTCAGAATCAAGAATCTGCATAATTTCGGTCCGGCATATTAATGCCAAACCTACAGTATGAATACCATCATTTTACCTCCGTAATCAATGCACCAGTTTGTCACGGAATAAAGGGTAATATGATAAATATACTGGTAATGACTGTCATATAATTTTTTCATTCTTTCATTACTGAGCACACTGTCGTGAAATTCCTGCTCCTTTTGAGTAAGTTTAATATCCGGACAATATTCCGTAACCAGCTTTCTGGTTGCAAGAAGCGCAGCGGTGTACATCTCATCATATGAAACCCCTTGTGCCTCCGCCTCCTGACAGATCTTGAACTCGACATTATTGCCGAAGGTCTTTTTATAATTTTCACAGTTTAATTTTTCCGATTTTGTTTCTGCTGCATTTGCAGAACTGAAATTCAAAAGAATAAACACGGCCAGCAGGGAAACAAATATTGCACGTAAATTCATAATTATCGTAAACGCTCCATAATAACCTTTGATGCTACTTAAGATTGTTTAAAATCAACAATCCAACCTTTTCTTTTTTCAATAAGACTTAACTTTTTATAAGAAATACCACTTGAAATAATATTTCCATCAATATCTTTAACAAGGTAGGAGCAACTCTGTCTCCGACCGTATATAAATCCTGTCTGATTGTTTACCTTGACTTTATCAAACAGTCTGAATCCGTGAATTATGTAAGGTGATTGATTAAGTTT
>CACWLF010000033.1 GCA_902761645.1 uncultured Aeromonadales bacterium
ATTCAATGTTGCCGTCCGTGTAGGCCCATGTGATCTTTGAGTAGGTAAAGCTTACGTCTTCCATATCATGATATGGCTTGTTCTCAGGCAGGAAGGTGGTAGGAGTATCTTCCCTCATCTCCACTATCACAGCATCATTGATGGTAATCTTGTAGTAAAGTTCCTCTTCACCGGTTGGCTTGATGCGGTAGAAATCAATTTCAACATCAACCTGCTCACCCTTGCAGCATGCCGCAAACAGTTTTGGAGATGCAACATCCTTCGCCTTGGTCACTGTTAAAGGATGATGAATGCGCTGGCCTGTAGGCAGTCCTGTATGTGTATCCTTTGGAATTTCAACCTTGTGATCCATTGCGTAAACCAGAATCTTGTCCTTCTTGTCTCCGCCCTGATCGCATGAACCTTTGATCTCACCCTGGTTTTTGCCGGTAACTTTCATATACATTGTTAAAGCCATAATACACGCTCCCTAATTTTTTAATTTTACAAATCTGTCGTATTGCTGTTACTTATTAAACGAATCATCAGGAGAAAAGTTTCAATTTAAAATATTTTTTTTCACCAGTTTCTGAAATTCAAATACAGTCCTGCAAACGACAACGCGCTCAATATGTTATTATAAATTTCATGACAAAAATGTGAGAAGCTCTCGCTTTTATCAATAAAGGAACCGGCATCATAGAATTTCAGTATGAAATGAACATGACTCATACAATGCAGATACCGGTATCATTGTTATTTTTAAATTACCTGAAGGCTACTTCGAGATCTGAATAAAAGTTCCCGATAAACCAGGTATTTTTATAACATCAGAATCAAGACTTGCTTCTGTTACCAAATCCTTTAACTTAGGAGAATTTTCCCCGACAAGCCGTTGCCAGAAACCTGATTTAAACTTTATTTCAGCATTTCCTTCCGATACATTCAATATGTAGAGAACTTTATCGTTTTTATAACTTTTCAAATCAATAAACAGATATTCATCGGAATATACATGAGTTCTGGTTCCGATTGCCAAAGCAGGATGCCGATCTCTAAGATTGAAAATTCCGGCAATATAATCTTTTAGATCTTGTTCTCCGGATGTCAGATTATCAAATTTTCCATCAGTACGTCCAACATGATCGTCACATCTGCAGATATCACCGCAGTTTCCCGGCTGATCTACAAAGTCTTCAAGTTCAGCACCGATTTCATCATTGTAGTACATGGTCAGAGGACCGCTGGCTGCAGCAATGAAACTGTATGCAGCCTTGTGGCGTGCAAAATATTTTTCATTCTTTTCTCCATCCTTCCCGTAGCCTGCTCTTTGAATTAAATCTCCAAGACGGACATAATCATGATTGGAAACAATTGTATTCGGCATTGCCGTCTTTGGATAGCCTTTCATCAAATCATACTGTCTGGCCAGAGACGAGGCAGGCTGAGCACATGCATCCTTTGCGAACACATCATCGTTTGTCGCGATAACCTTCATAAGCTGATAGCGCATCGGGAAATTAAAGGCAGAATTCATATTCTGATCGTCAAAAGCGTTTTTGGAAAGTGAACGAGGCTGATCAGTCCACATTTCACCCACTGTATATCCCAGCGCATGAACTTTTTTACCGGCAAAATTATATGTAACCTTTGATGCCGCATCAGCCACGGTCTTATTTAATTCCTTCCAGTATTTAGGTTCTAGCTGATACATCTGATCGAAACGCCAGCCATCAATCTTTACCTCTTTAATCCAGTAGGTTAAAAGTTCCTTATAAAAATCCATGGACTTTTCTGTATCGAAACACCAGAAGGACTTATTGGCCTTGTCAATCTGCCCCCATGCATCACGGCATCTGATATTGGTTGTCAGAGCGTTCCCTTTAGGGCTGGTTAATTTAACATTGGCTTTTGCATGTCCGAGTACGCCGTCCATAAATACGTAAAGACCTTTTTGATGAGCCTTTTCTACCAGTTCTTTCAATTCAGCCTTAGTTCCGAATTTAGGATCGATCGTAAAATAATCAGAGGTATAATAACCTGTTCCATCCAGTTTATCAGCATTCCGATCCTGATTTTCGAAAGGTGTTGAGATAAACACCGGAGTAAACCATACCGCATTTGCACCGGTGGATTTAATATAATCCAGTTTTTCCGTGATACCCTTTATATTGCCGTTATGCTTTGATGGTCCCCAGGCATAGGTATATCCGGGCGCACCCTTTTCACTGTGATTGAAAGATTCTACCATGATCTGATAAATTCTTAATTTGCAGCCAACACCGTCCTGCCCGTAACACGCTAAATCTGTTGATGTTCCTTTAATGTCGTTTTCACTTAATGAAACAGAAAAAGGTACAGTTCCGGTCTGACATATTTTTCTGTTAACATCTGTATTATTACTGATCTGAGAAGAAACGTTCATGTGCGATGTTGAATTACAACCTGCCAAAACAAGCATCACACATGCAGACAGCAGGTTTATTGTATTTTTTTTCATTATAACGATTATCCTTACCTATAAAAAATTCATTTCAATATAACCAATATTCCAATCAGCTTTGTGCAAACTGAACAAATTTATTTTCATGCAGAACAAAAGTTTCCTGTAAAATCTCAACTTAAGTATTTTATATAATTACTTAAAATAAATTCATGACAATACGCTGATACATATCATTTTTCTATATCTTATGTCTGATTATTTATTTTGCCATAAAAGCATCCAAATGCGTACAACAAAAAGGCCTCTAACAATCCATACCAAACAATCGTTAGAAGCCTTGATTAAATTTTAAAATAATTAATTATTTCAATTTACTTTATATAATTTTACTGATTCCGGTTTCATATTGAAGGAGAAACTTCCTTCCAGTGTTTCAGCATCTACAGCTGTAACCGTAGGTTTTGAAGTATCAATTACCAGTTCAAGAGAGCAGGTATCAGTATTCTTTGCCTTCTGACACACGTACTTGCTAACATCTTCATTGAAATTCAATTTTCGCTCAATTTCAGAAGTTGACATTACAAATACAAATGCATCACTTTTATCTGCTGTTGTTTTCACATCAACATAGAAATTTTCAGCATCGCGATCTGCCGGATTTTCGGTGGTAGAATAAATATGATATCTCTCTCCGTTATATAAAGCAGGATGCTCCAGTCTGTATTTCATCATAGATGCCACATTTGAGCGCAACGTCTTCTGCCAGTCTTTCAGTCCGGATTCTCCGGAAACCATCTGAGTACGGGAAACATGGTCGTCACACCATTTTTCTCCAGTACCGCAATCGCTTATCTGAGAACTGAATCCCCTGGTATAATCACCGTACTCTGAACCGTAATATATGGTTATAGGACCGGAATATGCCATTTGAAAGGCAAAGGCCATCAGATGTCTCAATGAATAACGTTCCCCGGCGACATTTGATTCATTTACAATATTGTATCTGAATAACAAATTACCGAAACGCACAAGATCATGATTATCCACGAACATATTCGGCATTACAGTGTGATCGGAATAATCTGTAACACTTGCATAACCATAAGCACCTGCAAGCGATGATGCAGACTGTAAAGTAGCCCATCCATCTGATTTATTCTCCTGACCCGCTATAACCTGTACCAGTTTATAACGCAGTGGGAAATTGAATGCAGAACCAACCGCCGCATCTTTAAACACGGAATCTTCTATGTTACCTGTAGTACCGGACCAAACTTCCGCCACAGAATAACCGGCACCTAAACGACCGGAAGTAGCGGCATCTTTAATGGCTTTGGTTATAACTTTCCATTTTTGGTTTGGGACCTGGTAAGCCTGGTCGAATCTCCAACCATCAATATCGTACTCGGTGATCATCTTGGTTGCCAGATTCTTATAGTAATCCAAAGTTTCTTCACTATCCCAGTCAAAGCAGGTCATAAAACTACTTGCGTTTTCTGTTCCTCCACCCATTTTTGTACACTTGTTGGACTTAACAGCCGCACCTGAGAAATCACTTTTTGCATGACCGAACACACCATCCAAAATGAATGACATCTCCTTATCATGCGTAGCCTGTACCAGTTCATTAAATGAACTCAAGCCGCCAAAAGCAGAATCAATGAAAGCAGATGTCCCGCTCAGATGCTGAGTGGCATAGTAACCTGATGCATATGTTTTCTTATCCTTATCCTTATCTTCACCGTCATCGGAGGTATAAAACACGGGAGTTATCCAAAGAGCGTTGGCATTTACACCTTTAATAAAATCCAAAGAATTCTTGATTCCGCGCAAGGTTCCCACATGATTGGAAGGACCCCAGCCGATACCCTTGCCATCTGCTTCTCCGCCGTTTGGAGCAGCCTCGACCATAACCTGATATATTATCAGTTTGCAATAATCATTGGTTCCGTTATAGCAGGCATAGGAATTTATTTTCGAATCATACTTCCCTGCCAGATCTGAAACCGCAGTAACATCAGTTACCGGGTCAACAGGTGTTGGTTTAGGCTCTGGCTTAGGTTCCGGATCATCTCCGCCGCCACCGCCGCCACCGCCGCATGCGGTTAACGCAGTTGCAACCAAGACTGCTAAAAGTGACTTTTTGAAATCAATGGACATCATATACTTTTCCTTTATTTTATAATAATACCAATAGAGCTTTTACAATCAAGTAATCCGCTGCAATTATTTGCAGCATTTTATCCAAAACCCGAATGCGCAGTTATATTTTTAATAATAATTGGAAACCTGCCAAAAAAAAAAAGAAGAAACCATAATTCTTGCGAACTATGGCTTCAAATTATAATATTTTATTGTACTTCAAATACATACCTTCAAGCAACGAAAGCGATCTGAATCACAAAACAAAATTTACAACATTACTGATTTTTATTTATTCATCATAGACAGTGGTATCTACACCCCAGCCATCGTAATTTACATGAAATTTCTGCAGCCTTTCGAAAATTTTACTTTGCTGCGCCAAAATTGTTTCGGCAGAAATCCTGCACTCCTTCAGCGCATCAAAACAAAAGAACTTGATACCGTTTTCTTCAATTTCATCTGGATCTATAATCTCAAAATCATCCTGAAACAAATCAACAGCCAATTTTTCCAGCTGAGTAAAATTGGTGGATGAAAAATGATGTTCAACAGTATATTTACGGGATAAATCTATCTGATCATTATTCAATGCCTCGATAATTTCACGATTCATCTCGATAACATCCTGGGGAATTTCAATACTCATAACGCAGACTCTCAGATTTAGTTTTGATTTTTAATCAATGTATCATCCACTTTAAGATCTTCATTATTATTAATTCCGATCCCTACGGATAAAACACTTGTTGCAATGTCATGAGCTTCAGTCAGAGAATGGAACTGATATGATCCGCACTGATATTTGTTTATGCCAGGAACTTCTTTAATATCTTTAACCGCATTGATACTGAACATGGAAGCTTTCCAGGCGGCAACTATATCTTCCTCTGTCGGCTCACCTATTACGGATAAATAAAAACCAGTCCTGCATCCCATTGGAGAAATATCAATGATTTCACCTTTTGAAGCTTCCAGGTGCTGTCTCATGAACAAAGCAAGCATATGCTCCAATGTATGCAATCCCTTTTCTGGCAGCATTGCTCTGTTCGGCTGACAGAATCTAAGATCAAAAACCTTGATTGTATCACCTTTCGGTGTTGATAAAGTCTTTGACAATCTAACAGCAGGAGCTTTCATTTTTGTATGATCTACAGAAAAACTTTCAATAACAGGCATAATATTTTCCTTATTTAGAAATTACACTTTTTTAACTGACCCGAATATTCGGCAGCACGCTGTGCTACTTTTTTAGCTGTTTTAATCAACCATGACTTTGAATTGTGTGTTTTTGATTTAAAACCACCCCATCCTTCATGGTAGTTTAAATACTGATTATAAGCATCCCATTTGGAAATTCCATTTTTTTTATGCGTTTGATTGACGTACCACGCAATAAAATCTATTGAGTCGCCAAAATCGGATCTGGAGGCAAACCAGCGGTCGGCCGACGATACATATTCTTCCCATACAGGATCCTGTGCCTGAGGATAACCGTAGGCACTGCTTCCTCTGCCGATCGGAATAAACAGAAAATATCTCATCGGAGGCTTTACATCAGATCTGAACGCCGATTCCTGATACATGATTGACATTGTAACATGAATAGGAGCTCCCCATCGTTCCTGAGCCTTTCTGGCATCATCATACCAGCCGGATTTTTCATTAAAAATAGCACAAATATTGTTGATATTTTTAGGCTGGGATGCAGAACAACCTGACAAAAAAGCTATTGCCATCAAAAGCATGACCTTTGTATATTCCAAATCAGCATTCCCTTTAAAAACATTCTCACACAGCTTGTTATTATATCAGTTTATCAATAACAAAAGTTCGGCTTATTTAAAACATCTCATTTTTAATATTTACTGTTATCTTAACCGGTTTAGGATACAACTGCAAATTTGCTATAATACACGAAAATTCCATATGGTAATTATATTATGTTTATACACTTGATTTTACTCATCGTGGCATTTGCAGCCAATTTCCTTGCAGCACTCTCCGGAGGCGGTGCCGGATTCATCCAGTTTCCCATACTTATATTTTTGGGACTGCCTTTTGCACTTGCATTGGGAACCCATAAGGTTGCGGTCGTATTTCTTGGTCTGGGAACAATATTTAAAAAACGTCATGATCTGAATAAATTTGACTGGCGCATGTCCATGCTTATGATTTTCATCGGATGTCCCGCTGTTATTTTAGGTACGGTAAGCATCATAGAGGTCAACGACAGCATTGCTAAAGTTGTACTGGGACTGTTAACCATCGGCATAGGAATTTATAACATTTTCAAGAAAGACTTCGGTCTTATAGAAACCTCACAGCCGTCCACTCCTGTTCAGTGGCTGGTGAGCTGTACGGCGCTTTTCTCCATAGGTTTCTTCAGCGGTTCCTTTTCATCCGGTGCAGGATTATTTGCAACAGTTTGCCTGATAAAATTTTTCGGTTTCAACATCAGAACAGCCATCGAACAGTCTCTGATTTGGGTTGGCGGACTTTGGAATTTCGTGGGAGCCCTGACAATGGGAACATTCGGCCAGATAAACTGGAGCTGGGAGCCGGCGCTGATAACCGGAGCATTTCTCGGGGGATATATTGGAACCTACTACGGAAATAAAATGAAACTTAAATGGATAAAACTTCTGTTTATTGCTGTATCCATTTTAAGCGGATTCATGCTGCTAATATCTGCATATAACCCATAAAGAGCTGAAATATATAAAATTCAATCCTCCGTATGCAGTATACAGAGGATTTTAATCTTATGAACGATATATGGTGCAGTTAAATTATGTGCGTGAAAGACTGCGTGAAAGACTTTTTGCTGCAAATTTCGGTCTTTCATTTAAAATCTGTTCAATCTGCTCTTCACTCATTCCGTTCTTACTTAATCCCAACACCTTATAAGTAATGTACTGACGTGCATCCAATGCGATCATCAATGCTTTAATTATTGATTCATCTCCGCTGGAAGGAGTTCCATAGGCATATGTCAAAATTCCGGCTCTTAACAGATTTTTGACTGCAGGCTCTGTAATCGGCAGATTTATAACACTGCGGCGCTGTAAAACAAATTCTCTTAACACAGCCTTTTCAGTGAAATCCAGACATGCAACCATGTTATGCATATGCTCCAGATGAGATCTGGAAGAAATTCTTTCAAAAATATATGTTCCCAGAATAATTACTGCATGACTTAAAAAATAAGATATACCAATCACCAAACCGGTAAACCATATGATATTATGTTTTGAAACCCAGTTTGCCACATTATTACCCATCACATCACCAGGAATCATAACTATCATGCCGTTTAAAAGAATGAACCAAACCATAATCCAATTCAAGATTGCCAGCCTGCTGAATCTGTTTAAGCTTTTTTCCATTTACGAATCGGTTGAACCGCCTCCATTTTGCATATTCATAAGTTACGAATACAAATGCAATATAAATGCCACAAAACCATTAACTTTAATTTTTTAATTTTTTGTTCATTTTTTTATATTAATATTTAATTAATTAACTAAATTTGGTATTTTTAAGTTATAATTAAATCATCTTATCAATATTATTTATGGAGAGTAAGACAATGAAAAGAATTACTGCTATTATCAAACCTTTCAAACTGGATGATGTGCGCGAAGCTTTAAGTGATAAAGGCATCAGCGGAATGACAGTAACTGACGTAAAGGGTTTCGGACGTCAGAAGGGTCATACCGAATTATACCGTGGAGCCGAATACGTTGTTGATTTTCTGCCAAAAACCAAATTGGAAATTGTTGTAAGAGATGAAGATGTAGATACATGTATCGAAGCAATCACCAAAGGAGCCCATACAGGCAAAATAGGTGACGGTAAAATTTTTGTAAGCGATGTTGAAAGAATCATCAGAATACGTACCGGCGAAGAAGATAACGAAGCTATTTAATATTATGGTCTTTACCAGCTAATTGGAGATTTAAGATCATAGGCAATAAGATCGACCATTTGTTCAATTGTTATGATCTCTCCAATTTTTGTTTTGTTAAAGCCGCGGGCTGTCAGATCATTTTCTAAAACGTAAATCCTGCACGCGGCATCTGATAAACAGTTCGGCACAACAGCATTCATAATCCCGTCACCTACCAGTATCAAAATATCGTCACCTGCCAACATATTGACTATGAATTGCAGTTTATTTTCGCAATCCCGCCCGTCTGAATATATATTTATCATTTATCAATACACTAATTTATGATCTGCTCCGCGCAGCAGATACATCAGTTCACGTTTAGTCAATACTTTGACCTCTGTAATCAGATCTTCCTTTTTTAAACCAAACATTTTTAAATCTTCTTCCAGAACATATACATTATTAATATCATACATATTGAAAAGTCTGAAAGTTTTGGAATAGTTTCGCTGTAAAATACTTGCCGGCTGCTGATCCCGAAGCAATTGAACAATTCCGTCACGGACAAAAACCACAGAAATCCGCTCAATAAATGTTGAAACGGACAATACCAGATCAAGACCTTCTCTTCCTGAAGAACTGCCATGCGGAGCCGTCTGAAATACAACCACTACATTCTTCATTTGAACTGTACAACCTTATCCGACTGCAAACTTAACGTTGCCAAATCCGAAAGGGAACCTATCTGATATCCCGACGCAAGATTGGTCTCGATTACACCTCGCCTTTCTCCTGCGGCAGAACAAATAATCAATTTAAAACCATGTTTACAAGCCAGTTTTGACCATGAATTAACAAGATCAAATTCGTCCGCAGCCGGATTTGTCAGATGATTGGCATTAAACACACCGTTCTGATAGAAAAAAATCCCGTTGATATTATGCTTTTTAAGAGTTTCCTGCGCGAACAAATAAGCTAAAGAGGAAGCCTCTGTTCCATAAGGGGCTCCCTCAACCAGAAGGGTAAAAATCTGATTACTTGCTTGCATCAGCTATTAACTCAACTTCTACAAGCACATCTTTTGGTAAACGTGCGATTTCAACACAGGATCTTGCCGGTGCTGAATTGGAGAAATACTCACCGTAAATTTTGTTGAATACAGCAAAATCATTGATATCTTTTAAAAAGCATGTTGTTTTGATTACATCATCAGTGGTTAAACCGGCTTCCTTTAAAATAGCAACCAGATTATCCATAACTCTTTTTGCCTGCTCTTCAATACCACCGGCAACAATCTGCTGACTGGCAGGATCAATAGCAATTTGTCCTGAGGTGAACAGCAAACCGTTTGACTTAACAGCCTGAACATAAGGTCCGATTGCAGCAGGTGCATTTTTTGTAGCAATAACTTCTTTAGCCATTTTTATTCCTTAATATTAGTAATTTAATATAAACAATGCTTTGATTAAAATCAGATTATAGGTTACTACTTTTTATAAGTTTTTTAAACACCATAAAAAATTAATATTTGAAAATGAAATTGCAAAAAATATAAATTCAATACCATGACATAAAAAAAGGTCTCCAAAGAGACCTTTTTTAAACCTGATTAAAACGCACCAGTTAGAAATTAATCAGATTCTACAGGATGGTTAACATCAACCTCATCAGCTGACTCAACAGAATTCAAAGCATCTGAAATCTGAGATTCAACCTCAGCTCGTGAAATTTCCTTGTTAGCTTCCATTTCACGTCTGCGTCTTGCTCTTTCTTCATGGTAAGCAAAACCGGTTCCTGCAGGAATCAATCTACCAACAATAACATTTTCCTTCAAGCCGTGTAATTCATCAACCTTACCTGCAACAGCAGCCTCGGTGAACACTCTTGTTGTTTCCTGGAATGACGCAGCGGAGATAAATGATTCGGTATTCAAAGAAGCCTTTGTAATACCCATCAGCAATCTTTCATACTGTGCAGGCTGTTTACCTTGAGCAATCAAATCTCTGTTTACAATCTTAATACGAGCCAGTTCAACCTGATCTCCTTCGAGATAATCAGAATCACCAGGATTAATAATTTCACATTTTCTTAACATCTGTCTGATGATAATTTCGATGTGCTTATCATTAATCTTTACACCCTGCTGACGATACACGTCCTGTACTTCGTTAACAATGTACTTGGCTACTTCGCTTACACCTCTTAATCTTAAGATATCTGCTGCAGCCTCTGAACCATCAACGATTACTTCACCCTTTTCAACAGTTTCACCTTCATACACACTGATATTTCTTAACTTAGGAATCATTTCCTCATGTGTATTGCCCATACTGTCTTCAATTACCAGACGTTTCTTACCCTTGGTTTCCTTACCGAACTTAACAACACCGCTGATTTCAGCAAGAATTGCTGGTTCCTTAGGAGGACGTGCTTCAAATAAATCCGCAACGCGAGGCAAACCACCGGTAATATCCTTGGTACCGGATACTGACTTAGGTATCTTGGCAATAATATCACCTACATTAACCTCATCACCGTCTGACAATTCAATAATTGATTTTTCCTGCAGGTAGAAGGAAGTAGGAACACCGGCAACTTCAATGTTGTTGCCATTATCGTCTACCAGGCGAATCATAGGACGCTTGGCTTCTTTACTGCTCTGAGCTCCGATTTCCTTAATCTGCCATGAAACCAAACCTGTTAATTCATCAGTCTTAGGATCAGCGGTTACGCCTTCAATGATATCAACAAATTTAACGTGACCTTTCACTTCAGCGATAATCGGATGTGAGTGCGGATCCCAGTTAGCCAGAACGGAACCAACCTCTACACGATCTCCGTCTTTAACTTCCAATACGGAACCGGACTGCAGTTTACGGTTCTCTTTGGTCAGACCGAAATCATCAATAATACTGATTTCTGCGGAACGACCTGTTACAACGTACTTGCCTTCAGTATTAACGACGTACTTCGCCTTCAATCTTACAGTACCGGCATTCTTTGCCTGTGCAGAAGTATCTTCAACAGAGCGAGACGCAGTACCACCCACGTGGAAAGTACGCATGGTCAACTGTGTACCAGGTTCACCGATGGACTGAGCCGCCATAACGCCGACAGCTTCACCCTTGTTTACCAGATAACCGCGAGCCAGATCACGACCGTAACATTTAGCACAAATACCAAATGATGTTTCACATGTAATCGGTGAACGTACCTTGATACTGTCAATAGAATTCTGTTCTATTACGTCGCACCATTTTTCATCAAGCAGTGTGCCTGCTGGAATTACAACATCGTTTGTACCAGGTCTTACCACATCAACAGCTGTTACTCTTCCAAGCACACGTTCGCGCAATTTTTCAACCACATCACCGCCAACAATATGCGGAGTGATTACCAAACCTTCCTGTGTACCGCAGTCGTCTTCTTTGATTACAACATCCTGAGCAACATCAACAAGACGTCTGGTCAGGTAACCGGAGTTAGCTGTCTTCAATGCTGTATCCGCCAGACCCTTACGGGCACCGTGGGTTGAAATAAAGTACTGTAATACGTCCAGACCTTCGCGGAAGTTTGCGGTAATAGGAGTTTCGATAATGGTGCCATCCGGCTTAGCCATCAGACCACGCATAGCTGCTACCTGTGAAATCTGCTTTTCGGAACCACGGGCACCGGAGTCAGCCATCATGTAGATGTTATTGAATGAAGCCTGCTTTTCCTTTTCACCTAAACTGTTAACGGCAGTTTCAACTTTCAGGTTTTCCATCATCGCCTTGGTTACTTTCTTGTTCGCTGCACCCCAAATATCGAGTACCTTTGAATATTTTTCACCCTCGGTGATACTACCGGAATTAAACTGTTCCTGAATTTCAGCAACTTTATCCTCTGCATCAGCAATAATGGAGGCTTTTTCTTCAGGTATGGTCATATCGTCAACACATACAGAAGCTCCTGACAATGCAGCGTAGTTGAAACCTATGTACATCAGGTGGTCAGCAAATACAACTGTATCCTTAATACCGAGCAGACGGTAACATTCGTTCAGCATCTTGGCAATTAACTTTTTACTTAATGCAACGTTTGTTACAAACTTGAACCAACAGCGTGGATTCTTCTTTAATTCTTCCTTGTCTGCATCTGTCAATTCATATGGCTTATCAATTAAACTATAAGGTAATCCCTTAGGCAAAATCAAAGACAGGATAGCACGTCCGACAGTTGTTCTCTTAATTTCAGTTTTAGCTTCAAATGAACCGTCAGGCTGTCTTGTGTATTCAGTTATCTTACATTTAATACGGGCGCCAAGTTCAGCCAAACCCGCTCTGTACAGACTCTCGGCTTCTTTAGGAGAAGATAACAGCATACCTTCACCTTTAGCGCCAACCTTCATACGGGTCATATAGTAAATACCCAACACCATATCCTGTGAAGGTCCGATAATAGGATCTCCGGATGCAGGTGAAAGGATATTGTTTGTGGACATCATCAATGCACGAGCTTCTAACTGAGCTTCAATAGTCAGCGGTAAGTGAACAGCCATCTGGTCACCATCGAAGTCGGCATTAAATGCAGAACAAACCAACGGATGCAATCTTATTGCCTTACCTTCAATCAAAATCGGTTCAAAGGCCTGAATACCCAGTCTGTGCAATGTTGGTGCACGGTTAAGCAGAACCGGATGTTCACGAATAACTTCTTCGAGAATATCCCATACCTGCGGTTCTTCACGTTCAACCATCTTCTTTGCAGCTTTGATTGTTGTTGCAAATCCCTTGGCCTGGAGTTTACCAAGGATAAACGGTTTAAAGAGCTCCAATGCCATTTTCTTAGGCAGACCGCACTGATGCAGGCGCAGGAAAGGACCTACGGTAATTACAGAACGACCGGAATAGTCTACACGTTTACCTAAAAGGTTCTGACGGAAACGACCCTGCTTACCTTTGATCATATCGGCTAAGGACTTAAGTGCACGCTTATTGGCGCCGGTGATAGCTCTGCCGCGACGACCGTTATCCAGTAATGCATCAACAGCTTCCTGGAGCATTCTCTTTTCATTGCGGACAATGATATCCGGTGCAGCCAAATCCAGCAAACGACGTAAACGGTTGTTACGATTGATAACTCTGCGATATAAGTCATTCAAATCAGAAGTCGCAAAACGACCGCCATCCAAAGGAACCAAAGGTCTTAAATCAGGAGGAAGAACCGGAAGAACGGTTAAAATCATCCATTCAGGTTTGTTACCTGATTTCAGGAATGCTTCCATTAACTTCAAACGTTTTGCATATTTCTTCTTGTTATGTTCAGATGAAGTCTGTTCGATGAGTTCCTTAACGACATGAATTTCATGTTCCAGGTCGATTTCCTGAAGCATTTTTAAAATAGCCTCGGCACCCATCATAGCCGTGAAATCACCTTCGTATTTTTCCATCATTTCACGGTATTCTTCTTCTGTCAGCAGTTGACCTACTCTCAAATCCTTTTTATCGTCGAGACCGGTATCAACCACAACATATGACTCAAAATACAATACACGTTCGATTTCACTTAATTTCATGTCAAGCAAATTACCGATACGTGACGGTAATGATTTAAGGAACCAGATGTGTGCTACAGGTGATGCAAGTTCGATGTGTCCCATACGTTCACGTCTTACTTTAGCCTGAGTAACTTCAACTCCGCACTTTTCACAAATAACACCGCGGTGCTTCAATCTTTTGTACTTACCGCAAAGACATTCAAAATCCTTCACAGGTCCGAAAATCTTGGCACAGAACAAACCGTCTCTTTCAGGTTTGTATGTTCTGTAATTGATAGTTTCAGGTTTTTTTACTTCACCATGAGACCAGGATCTAATAAGTTCAGGGGACGCCAAAGCAATTTTAATAGAATCAAATTCTTCGATCTTACCTTGGTTTTTTCTAAAACTTTTAACTAAATTTTTCTCTATCACTTTCATCTTCCTCAGAAGGTTGATAAACACTAGTCATGAGACCATGACTAGCAAAAATTAAATTGGCAACACTTAATCAAGTTCAATATCAATACCTAAAGATCTGATTTCCTTAAGCAGAACATTGAAAGATTCTGGAATTCCAGCCTCCATGTAATGGTTACCCTCTACGATGTTCTTATACATCTTGGTTCTACCATTTACATCATCGGATTTAACAGTCAGTATTTCCTGAAGGGTATAAGCAGCACCATATGCTTCTAACGCCCAAACTTCCATTTCACCGAAACGCTGACCACCCATTTGAGCCTTACCACCCAATGGTTGCTGTGTTACCAAACTATATGATCCGGTTGAACGTGCATGCATCTTATCATCAACCAAGTGATTCAACTTGAGCATGTACATGATACCAACCGTAACCTTTCTTTCAAAAGGAAGACCTGTGCGACCATCATATAGAGTAATCTGACCTGATTCAGGCAAATCAGCTAATTTCAAAATTTCCTTGATAGATTTTTCTTCCGCACCATCGAATACAGGAGTTGCAACAGGTAAACCGCCTCTTAAATTGCCAACTAAAATCTTAACTTCTTCATCAGACATTTCGGCAATATTAACCTTCTGGCGACAATTACCAAGATCATAGACCTTCTGCAAAAATTCTCTCTGTTCTGCCAAAGAACGCTGTTCGCGGACCATTCTATCGATCTTGTCACCGATACCCTTTGCAGCCATACCAAGATGAACTTCGAGCACCTGACCGATGTTCATACGAGAAGGCACACCAAGCGGATTCAGCACTAAATCCACAGGACGTCCTGTTTCATCGTACGGCATATCCTCAATTGGACAAATCTTAGAAATAACACCCTTATTACCATGACGACCTGCCATCTTATCACCAGGCTGAATTCTTCTCTTAACGGCCAAGTAAACCTTAACAATCTTGAGGAATGCAGGTGGCATTTCATCACCTTGAGTAATCTTGATTCGTTTAGCCTCATACTGTTTTTCATAATCAGCTTCAACATTCTGAAGTTCCTGAGCTAAACTTTCCAATTCACTCTGTTTCTGATCATCAGACAAGTTCTGGAGCAATAAATCCTTATTCGACATCTTGTCAACGTCAGCCTGAGGAATACCAGAAGAAACAATCAGTTTTCTTGCACGATTGTAAATCGCGGCTTCAAGGATATCTTTCTTTTGTCCCAAATCCTTCTTAACATGGTTCAACTGGCTTTCTTCAATTTGTTTTGCTCTTTCATCCTTTTCAACGCCGTCTCTGGTGAATACCTGAACATCAACAACAGTACCATAAACCGAACCAGGAACTCTCAAAGAAGAATCCTTCACTTCTGACGCCTTTTCACCAAAGATTGCACGAAGCAGTTTTTCCTCCGGACTCAGCAAGGATTCACCCTTAGGAGTAACCTTACCAACCAGAATATCACCGCCGCGAACTTCAGCGCCGACATAAACGATACCTGAATTATCCAATTTGGATAAAGCGGATTCGCTTACGTTAGGAATATCAGCAGTAATTTCTTCCACACCCAGTTTTGTTTCACGTGCAATACATGTCAGTTCCTGAATATGAATTGTAGTCAGACGATCATCCTGCGCAACCTTCTCAGAAACCAGAATAGAGTCTTCATAGTTGTAACCGTTCCAAGGCATGAACGCAATTCTTAGGTTCTGACCTAACGCCAATTCACCTAAATCAGTCGAAGGACCATCTGCAAGCACGTCTCCGGCCTTAACCTTTTCATGTACATCAACACAAGGAACCTGATTAATACAAGTATTCTGGTTGGATCTCTTATACTTGGTTAAATTATATATATCGATACCTGCTTCGCCGGCAACCAGTTCATCCTCATTAACTTTGATAACGATTCGTGATGCATCAACAAAATCTACAACACCGCTGCGTTTAGCAACAATTGTCACACCGGAGTCAACAGCAACTGCTCGTTCCATACCAGTACCTACCAGAGGTTTTTCAGATCTCAATGTAGGAACAGCCTGACGTTGCATGTTTGAACCCATCAGAGCACGGTTAGCATCATCATGCTCCAGGAACGGAATCAATGCAGCTGCAACAGACACCACCTGCTGCGGAGAAATATCCATGTAATCAATTGCATCTGATGACATGTAGCATGTTTCACCGTCTTTACGGCAGGCAATCAAATCACCAACAAGCTGATGGGTGTTTTCATCAACCTGAACATTTGCCTGAGCAATTACGTGACCTGCTTCATCAATAGCAGATAAATAATCAACTTCTTCTGTTACAACACCGTTGATAACACGTCTGTACGGAGTCTCAAGGAATCCATAGTTATTGCAGCGAGCAAAAATAGCCAGGGAGTTGATCAAACCGATATTCGGACCTTCTGGTGTTTCAATCGGACACAGACGACCATAGTGGGTAGGATGAACGTCTCGAACTTCGAAACCGGCACGTTCACGGGTCAAACCGCCAGGACCCAATGCAGAAATACGTCTCTTATGAGTGATTTCAGACAGAGGATTATTCTGATCCATAAACTGTGACAACTGACTTGAACCGAAAAACTCCTTCAAGGTTGCGGAAATCGGTTTAGGATTAATCAAGTCAGAAGGATCCAATGATTCCAAATCACCTAAATTAAATCTTTCTTTTACAGCGCGTCTTACACGATCCAGACCGATTCTGAACTGATTTTCAGCCATTTCACCAACGGAACGTATACGACGATTACCCAGATGATCGATATCATCAACGTTATCTTTACCGTTTCTGATCTTCATGAACTGACGCATAACGGCAACAATATCGTTCTTGGTTAACACGCCAGCAGTACCCAAATCATATGAAGGATCTGTCAGACGACTGTTGAACTTCATACGGCCAACAGAAGACAGATCATATTTATCTTCTTTAAAGAATATGTCACCAAATAATTTTTCGGAAGATTCAAGTGTTGGCGGTTCACCAGGTCTCATCATGCGGTTAATTTCGAAAAGAGCTTCCACATATGACTGTGCAGGATCGGCTCTCAAAGTATTGGAAATATAAGCACCGGCATCGACGTCATTAGTCTTAAGAACATCAATCTGAGTAAAACCAGCAGAATATAACTTTCCTAATAAATCAGGTGTTACAAGTTCATTAGCGGCAACAATCAATTCACCGTTTTTATCTGTATAGTTCTTTGCGATAACCTTATCAATGATTGTCTCAACAGGGACTTCCATCAGATCGCCGCGTCCATCCTCTTCCAAAGCCTTTAACAGCTTTCTTCCAACGCGGTCATTAATTGGCTTACCTTTTCTAACAATAACGTCACCTTTAACAACAACATCAAAGTCAAAGGATACACCACGCAAATTATCTAGAGACACATGAGTAAAGATTTTACCGTCTTTTAACTCAATTGTATCTGTATCATAGAATAAATTAAGGATCTGTTCATTGTCATAGCCCAAAGCGTGAAGCAGTACTGTTGCGTACATCTTGCGACGACGGTCAATACGAACATAAACCAAATCTTTAACATCAAATTCAAAATCTAACCAGGAACCACGCATCGGAATTATGCGGGCACTGTACAACTTCTTACCAGAATGAGTCTTACCGTCATCACAATCAAAGAATACACCTGGAGAACGATGCAACTGGGAAACAACAACACGTTCCGTACCATTGAATATAAAAGTACCATTATCAGTCATACACGGAATATCACCCATGTACACTTCTTTTTGTTTTACTTCTGTTTTGCCAGTTTCTTTGTTGGTTATAGATAAACTAAGCGTTACTCTTAAAGGAGAAGCAAAAGTTTTTTCTCTAATCTGACACTCTTCCACAGTAAAAGGTGGTTCATCAAGACGATGACTCACATAATCTAATTTAGCCAAGCCGTTAGCGCTTTCAATAGGAAAAATACTACGGAAAGCAGCAGCTAAACCATAATCACAATTAGAATTATCTCCAGATTCTAAAAATTGCTTGAAAGAATCTACTTGAATTGACAGAAGGTAAGGCGTGTCCATCAAATGCTCACGCTTACCAAAGTCTTTACGAATACGTTTTTTTTCGGTATAGGAGTAAACCATGGGGTTCCTCAACTGTTAGATACGTGACCAAGTCCCCGAAGGGACGACTATTAAAGTTAACGGATAGTTCGAAAGATACTATACGGGCAAAGCCATCTCAACAACATGAACTACAAATATATATCTGATTAATGAGTTTAACCAGTTAATCATGCTGGTTTAACTGAATATTGCTAACACTCGTGCGTATAATGTTAGCAATATTCAGTATAGCGCAAAAGGCTGGCGAATAGAAAAATCCACCAGCCGGTCCATTATTTAACACAATAACGGACAATATAAAGAAGGGAAAAGATTACTTAAGTTCAACCTTAGCGCCAACTTCTTCAAGAGACTTCTTGAGAGCTTCAGCTTCTTCCTTAGGTAAATCTTCTTTGATTGTTGCTGGAGCAGATTCAACCAGATCTTTAGCTTCCTTAAGACCTAAACCTGTAGCACCACGTACAGCCTTAATTACTGCAACCTTGTTAGCACCGATTTCTGCTAAAACAACTGTGAATTCAGTCTTTTCTTCTTCAGCAGCAGCAGCACCAGCAGCAGGGCCAGCAACTACAGCAGCAGCTGCAGAAACACCAAATTTTTCTTCCATTGCAGAAACTAATTCAACAACATCTTTAACTAAAAATTAAAACAAAAAATTAAAAAATATAAGTTTAAGCAGCAGGCTGAGTTTCTTCTTTCTGTACACGAACTGCGTCGATAACACGAACCAATTTGCCGGCAGCAGCTTCTTTCATCACACTCATCAACCTTGCAATTGCTTCTTCGTATGTTGGTAATGAAGCTAAAACATCAATGTTAGCTGCGGAAATAAACTCACCTTCAAATGCACCACCCTTAATAGTAAACTTTTCTTCTTTCTTAGCGAATTCCTTGAAAATACGTGCAGCAGCACCTGGATTTTCATTAGAAAAAGCAATGATTGAAGGGCCGGTCAGAACGTCTTTAATGCATTCAAATTGAGTTCCTTCAACAACTCTTCTTAAAAGAGTGTTACGAACCACACGCATATAAACGCCTGCTTCACGACCTTGTTTACGTAAAGCATCCATCTTAACAGCAGTAACTCCACGAGAGTCAGCAACAACTGCAGACAATGCTTCTTTGGCAGCTTCACTCACTTCTTTAACAATTTCTTGTTTGTCTTCGAGATTTAAAGCCATTGGCCAAACTCCAATAAAATCTGGATAAACCAGAGTTAACATATGCCCTTAGAGGGTCCAAAATCGGTAACAAAATCCAGAAGAAAGATATTCTTTCAGCTGGTGTTAGCACCGTCTACGTAGGTTTTTTAAGATTTCTCCCCTACGGTCTTGGACGGGAGACTTAACTCCCAACCAAATTTGAATGCCTTGCGACATTCATAATACTTTTATTAAGCAGTCACTTTTTCTTCAATAGTATTTAAATCAACGGATAAACCTGCACCCATAGTTGTAGATACAGAAACCTTCTTGATATAAGTACCCTTTGAAGTAGCCGGTTTTTGTTTCTTTACTGCAGAAACAATGGCTTCCAAGTTTTCTTTTAATTTATTAGAATCAAAATCAACTTTACCGATACCAGCATGGATAATACCGCTCTTATCATTACGATAGCGTACCTGACCTGCTTTAGCATTTTTAACTGCCTGAGCAACATTAGGGGTAACAGTTCCTACCTTAGGATTTGGCATCAAGCCTCTTGGACCTAAGATCTGACCTAATTGACCAACAACGCGCATTGCATCTGGAGAAGCAATAACGACATCGAAATCCATAGCACCAGCTTTGATTTCAGCAGCCAATTCTTCCATACCAACCTTTTCTGCACCTGCAGCCTTAGCAGCTTCAGCATTCGCACCCTGTGTAAATACTGCAACTCTAACAGTCTTACCTGTACCATTAGGTAATACAACAGCACCACGAACATTCTGATCTGACTTCTTAACATCAATACCTAAGTTAATTGCAACATCAACGGTTTCATTGAACTTGGCACTTGCAGTTTTCTTTAAAAGATCAAATGCTTCCAGTACACTATAATTCTTATCATGATCAACTAATTCGTTAATCTTCTTCATGCGCTTTGAAATCTTTGCCATTGTATTAACCCTCTACTACTTCAATACCCATAGAACGTGCACTACCTGCGATAGTACGAGCATTTGCCTCGGCATCAGCACCTGTCATATCAGGATCTTTTGTCTTAGCAATTTCTAATAACTGAGAATGGGTAATTTTACCAACCTTAGTAGTTAAGGCATTAGATGAACCATGCTCAATTCCAGCAGCTTTCTTGATTAAGAATGATGCAGGAGGAGTCTTTGTTTCAAAGGTGAATGAACGATCACTATAAACTGTAATAACAACTGGAACCGGTGCACCCTTTTCTAACTTGTCAGTTTTAGCATTGAATGCCTTACAGAATTCCATAATGTTAACACCATGTTGACCTAATGCAGGACCAACCGGTGGTGCTGGGTTTGCCATACCAGCTTTAACTTGCAACTTGATATAAGCTTGAACTTTCTTAGCCATTTTCTTTCCTTTAATCCGGGTAATAACGTCTACAACCTTAAGTTGTCACTGACTCCCCTAGTTTGAAAAAATAATCATGCCTGCTACCAAAAATAGTAAAGGCACAGTATTATATAAATTATTATTTCAATATGCAACACTTAATAAAACAGATCTTAACTTTTTTTATTTGTTTAAAAAATAAAAAAATCATCTGCTTAACAGATGATTTCTTGATCATTTTTAAATCAGCAAATTGAAATTAGATTTTCTCAATCTGAGAAAATTCCAGTTCAACGGGAGTTGGACGTCCAAAAATAGATACTGCAACAGTAACAACAGATTTTTCATAATCAACTTTTTCAATTGATCCTGTATACTCTTTAAATGGACCATCGCAAACTCTGATCTGTTCGCCAATTTCATAACTTGTCTTAGGCTTTTCAATATCCTTGTTCATTGCATCAAGGAGTTTCTTGGCTTCAGCATCAGTTAACGGAACAGGTTTATCCTTAGAACAGCCTAAAAAACCCTGCACATGATTGGTATCTTTAACCAAGTGCCAAGAATCATCATCCATTACCATGTGAACAAGCACATAGCCAGGGAAGAATTTTCTCTCACTTTTTCTTTTTACACCATTTTTAACTTCAGTAACTTCTTCAGTTGGGATGATAACGTCACCAAACTTTTCAGGACAACTACTGCGTTTAATTTGTTCAATAAGAGTTTTCTGAACTCTAGCCTCATAACCTGAAGATGTTTGAATAACAAACCACTTCATTTTTTGTTCATTATCGCTCATATTATAAATATCCTAAACGTTGGTAATCAAATTTACAAAGAACCCGATAACTACATCAGAGAACCACAAGAAAATGGCAATGATAAACACAACCACAGCAACACCGATCGCAGACTTGGTAGTCTCATCCTTAGTAGGCCAAGTTACGCGTCGTAATTCTCCACGTGACTCTTTTGCAAATTTTAATAATTTTTTTCCACTTGTAGTCAATAAACCGCAAACCGTTGCTACCGCGATACAGCCTAATACTAAAATAATTCTTATGTATAAAGGTTGCAAATTTGCAGGTTGACTGAAATAGTAATTTCCTAAAACTGCAGCAGCAATTGCAATTACTATAACTAACCATAAAAAGACATCAAGCGCACCATTTCCCTGCTTTTTATTATCACTTTGGGTTGCTGGAGTCGCTGTATTTTGAACTTCTACGCTTTTTGCCTTCTGCTCAACAATCTTATTTGTCTTTTCGTGACGATTCTTCTTACTTGACATCTTCACTAACCAATTATAATTATTTTAAAAATGATGGTATTCTAACAAAGAGTGAGTCATACAATACTAGCATGGCTCACTCACAATTTTTAATGAATAGGAAATATTAACTATTCGATAATCTTAGCTACAACACCAGCACCTACAGTGTGACCACCTTCACGAATAGCAAAACGTAACTGTTCGTTCATTGCTACCGGGTGAATCAAGGTTACATCCATGTGAATGTTATCGCCTGGCATAACCATTTCTACACCTTCTGGCAACTCAATTGTACCAGTGATATCTGTTGTTCTG
>CACWLF010000034.1 GCA_902761645.1 uncultured Aeromonadales bacterium
TGTCTTGGAGAAAATAATTGGTAGCGGTCTGGTGTTCAGGCCCGTTCGGATTACCGGAAACGGTATTGAAGCAAAGTTGTGATCAATACACGGTTACAAAAGAACCAAACGTTTTTACATTAAGAATGAAATTATTTTTTAAGGTTCTGAAAATCACAGTTCAATCAGCAGTTTGATTTTTTATATTTGAAAACTTCACACATTGCACATGTTACCAGGGGACCGTGAAATTTATGCATCCCGTCGGCAAACAAAAAAAAGCACCAGAATCGAAATCCTGGCACTTTTACTTTCTTGTTTTTATTCTAAATTTAGTTTACTCACTCGGAACTGATTGCAAGATCTCCTGAATTGATCAGGGCAATCGTATCCTCATACACATCATTAAGTTCACTGTTATGGCTGATGGCGACTTCCACATTGCCGACCTTGACAGCCTGTTCAATTTCCTTGGCTATATCTGACAGAGCCTTGGCACCGACTGTAAGAGCAACACCTTTCAGTGCATGCACCTTAATCTGATAGTTTTTCCAGTCTCCGCTGCTGAAGAGTTCATTGATTTCCTTCATGTGCGAAGAACTTGCAAAGATGTCAAGCATTTTCTTGTAAAAATCGGTATTGCCCATACAGTAGCGCAGACCGACATTAATATCAATAAGTCTGGATGTAAGAACTGCTGCAGGAGATTCCTGAGGAGCCGCATCGGAACCGGTTTCATTCACCTTCAGCATTTCATCATGTTCTTCAGGATCCGGTGCATCGATCAGAGAAGGATTAAGATTTCTGCGCAGAACCTGTTCCAGATCATACAGTTCTATAGGCTTTGACAGAAAATCCTGGAATCCGAGACGTTTATATTCGGAATCGGCACCGCTCAACGCATTTGCCGTGAGGGCAACAATAGGCGTCACATCGCCGAACGGCATTTTACGAATCATGTTTGCCGCCTCTACACCGTCCATTACCGGCATCATATGATCCATGAAAATCAAATCATAGCGGGTCTTGGCAAATTTAAGCAGCGCTTCGGCGCCGCAGGTGGCGCATTCGATCTGCGCCTTGTACGGAGCAAGAACACCGCATGAAACCTTGAGATTGATTTCACTGTCATCAACCACCAGAATCTTGGCCTTTCTGGCGGTAAATGTGGCCTTGAAGATTTCCAGATTGAGGTTGCTGGTAGGAATCGTTGTGATCACGCCGACAGGTGTTTTGTTATCGGAATGGGTTGTAACATAGACGGTAAAGGTGGATCCCTTGCCGTATTCGCTTTCAACGGTAACATCGCCGCCCATCATATTTGCAAGATGCTTGGAAATGGCAAGTCCCAGACCGGTACCCTGAACCTTGCGGTTTCGCTTGGTGTCAACCTGAATGAAGTTTTCAAAAATCTTGCTCTGCTCCTCTTTTTTGATGCCGATACCGGTATCGGTAATGGAGCATCCGAGAATGTAGTTGTAATCGTCACCCGCAATGGAATCCTTCCAGATTTTAACGGTTATGGATCCGTTGTTGGTGAATTTGATGGCATTGCTGATCAGGTTTATCAGAATCTGCTTGATGCGCACCTCGTCGCCGTACTGATCCTCGGGAATGGTCGAATCGAGATCCAGAATCAGCTGAATCGGTTTTTCCAGGACTTTTATTTTCATCAGTGTGCCTACATCAATAATCACATTGGAAAGTTTGAAATGACTCTTTCTAATTTCCATTTTTCCTGACTCGATTTTTGAAAAATCGAGAATATCATTGATAATCGACAGCAGAGTTTTTGCCGACGATCTGATCATTGATGCATGGGTTTTCGCCTTCGGATCGTCACTGTCGCGAAGTATGAACTCGGACATGCCGACAATTGCGTTCATCGGTGTACGGATTTCATGAGACATATTTGCAAGGAAGTTGCTTTTTGCCCGGTCCGCATGCTGCGACTGTTCAATGGCCTCCACCATTCTGGTCATATTGACAAAAAGGATATTCAGACCGAACACCTCGTTTTTCTGCTTCATCAGCATTATTGAAATCTGAATATCATATTTCTGTCCCGCTATGTAGGTGCGGACCAGATAAGGTTCAATACTTTCACCCTTCAGCACCTGATAGCAGTTAGACAGCAGATCATGCATCAGATCTCCGGGAAGAATATTGGCAAGAGCCAGACTCAGCGGAATTCCGCGCTTGATTTCGTCCTCGTCATATCTGGTTTCATACCTGAAAAACATATCAGATGTCATTACGGTCTGCAGCTGATGATTGGTAAGGATCAGCAGATACGGGGAAGACTTCAGAAGCTGATTTATATAGAAAATCTGCTGGGTAATATCCTTCTGGATATAAGCCTGGGTACGCGATACCTGATCATTGGCGATACGCAGAAGTTCATTGTCCTTCTTTACCCTTCGCAGTTCTCGGTTTAATTTTTTTATTTCCAACTGATACTCGGATTCATCCATTGAGCACCCACCTATAAGCTTTGCAAGCTGCTACAGTAATATAATAGAAAATGTAAAATTATGGAAAAGGTTGTAATGATTGTGCGTCTTGCTTCCATACACAGGACCGTACTCGCCGTAGCTGTAGATACCCATAAGTGAAACTCCCGGCGGAAGTCTTCCGAGATAGGCCTCGGCCTCGGCTGCGGTATTGGAACCCAGCGCGATAAACCGGGCGCAGCAGGTACTGCACAGAATTGTCTTGTATTTGCCTTCGTTTCTCTTCAGTTCCTCGACAACCTTGTCAAAACCGGCTTCAACAGAAGTCTGCACATCCGAACGGTTGATGATTCCGATACTTAAAATCGCGCCCTCCGGCAAATCTCCGAGAAAAGCTCCCGCTCCGCTCTCGTGATCAAGATAGGACAGGGTTCTTGCCCCCTCGACGATATCTCCGTTCGGATATTCGAGAGTGATAACAAACGGTGAAAGAATGTAATCACCCATTACGATTTTTTTGCTTACCATCATGTTTTCCTGGCGAAGCACATCAATGAAAGTCGACTGATTGAGACGATATACAATGTTGCGCTTTGCCTCGGTCACCTTGTAGGTGCTTGTTGATTTGTTCTTGATGGAGTTTACGGTATAGAATTTCGGATCAATATTGCCGGAAATCATAACCATTGCCTGGCAGTGACAGCCTATATGATCGTTCAGAAAAACCTTGTAGCCCGAGAAGGAGAAACCGTCTGAGGCAACCGCTCCGCAGATCGGCACATGATCGCTTATCTCATCAAGTATTTTCAGAACGAAATCCGCATCCACATGCTCGTTTTCAGTAACCATTGAACCGTAGGTAATAATAAGTTTCGGTTTGTCAGGAAGTTTCGCCAGTGTTTCCCTGTAGGTATGCTCCAGAGCCTCCTTGTAATTGTCGATATAGAAGTCATCCGAGATGCCCACCGCAAAATCACAGTCATCAGCCGACAGCAGCATTACTGAAATACCGAGATTCCTGAATCCGTCAGTTACCAGCATCGCCATGGCGGTACAGCCAACTATAGGGAATTTCCATTTTTCAGACAGTTTTCTGTACAGTCCGCTGTAATCTGTTTCCTCATCAACAAACACTATACCTATGGTCTGCCGGTGAAATGTAAAATTTTTAACCTGTTCAAAAATTTCACTGGCAGCCTGATCCATATCATCTATTTCTTCAGTATAAGCTACGATTGAATCCATAACTATTGTCCCAAGTAATAATCTTTATCCCGTGTCCAGCATATCAGTAACAGAGCTGAACTCATTAATCCGTTTTATAAATTGTTTCTATCTGTCAACCTTGCTGCGCATTTTATACTCGGTGTCCTCATCGATCATTTCAAGCATGATTCTGCCGATTTCCGGATCAAACTGGGTACCCAGCCCGTTTTCGATCTCCCCGCGCACGGTTTCCTGAGGCAGAGCCTTGCGGTAGCTGCGGTCCGAGCTCATGGCGTCATAGCAGTCGGCAACACAGATAATTCTGGCGATTTCCGGAATTTCGGTTCCCTTTTTGCCGTCAGGATAACCGTTACCGTCAAACCGTTCGTGATGCCAGCGTGCACCGATATACAGCATCGGCATCACTGAAATTGTTTTAAGAATGTCGTAGCCTCTGGTGGTATGCGACTTGATAATTTCGTATTCCACCGGGGTAAGCTTGCCGGGCTTGTCAATAATTCCTTCAGGAATGGCGATTTTGCCCACATCATGCAGAAGAGCAACATTGAAAATATCCTTCTGCTCCGACAGGGTTTTGCCCATCCGTTTGGCAATTTCACGGGCATACTGGGCAACACGCCGCGAATGACCGTTGGTATATGAATCCTTGGCATCTATCGCCACCGCCAGAGCAAAAATAGTCTGGTCGGATAATGACTGAAGACGTTTGTTGGTAAGCATCAGTTCCTTGTTCTTCTGCTTTACCTCAGCCTTCAGATCACGCTGCAGGTGTGTAAGTTCAATGATGCGGCGGATACGCTGAATCGCTATCTGCATGACAAGCGGTTTGGAAAGATAATCCATGGCTCCGGCCTGGAATAATTCCGCCGCGGTATCAAGATCGTCGTCCGCGGTCACCACTATTACAGGAAGATTTTCACATTCATCGATTTCAGACAGATAGTTCATTACCTGAAAGCCGTCCATTTCCGGCATATGGAGATCCAGAAGCAGCAGATCAGGACGTTTTTCTCTAATCATATCAAGTGCCTCCCGGCCGGAAGAGGCGGTTTTTACATTGTAGCCGATACCAAGCAGATTGTTGAATGTAAGCAGATTTGCCGGTTCGTCATCAACCACAAGTATGGTGTCCTTTTTTTTCTTTCTGATTGCATCGCGGACTTTCTGTATTATTTCCTCCGGGAGAGTCGGCTTTTTAATGAAATCAAGCGCGCCGAGACGGTATGCATTGGCTATATCGACTTTTACATTATTGGATACCAGGAAAATTATCTTCACTTCGGAAATATCCGGATTGGCACGGATCTTCTCGACCAGTTTAAAACTGTTTTCCTGGGATACGTCAAGCCCGAGAAGAAGAAGTTCATACTGTTTGGATGAGAGTTCATTAATACAGTTCTCGAATGAGGTGATCGTTGCAACATCATAGCCAATCTCTTTCAGAACCATTTCAATCACCAGAAGATTGATTTCATCCTGATCAACTATCAGTATCTTTTCCATTATTATTATCCCGTACAAACATGGCACCGCAAATTATAAAGGCAGAAAATGAAAAAAAATAAGATATATGACAATAATATGAAATATTACTTTTGATCGACTTCAAAAAATCAAATAAAAAAAGGTTTGATACATAATCCGGTGTATGCACCGGGTATCAAACCTTTAATGCAGAACGGTCAGCGGCTGCAGCTCTACTTCAGAAGTTCCAGAAACTGCGTTATGTTCTTCTTGCCGAACTGCGGGCTCTGATCGTTTATCACAATGCAGGGAACACTCATGATCCTGTATTTATCCCTGAACTCAGGGAAATGCTGCAGATCGTAAACACCTACCCTTACCTTGTCGGAAAGAGATGCAATGCGCTGCGCCGACATTACCGTCTCCGGACACATGGTGCATGACAGGGAAACAAAAATCTTCACATCCTTTTCGGAACCGATGTTCTGAATTCCGGCAAAATCATGATCCTCGATCTTCTGTCCCGGTCCAGCCACATTGTAAAGACCTATAACAAAGGAATTGAACTCGTGACCGCCCGGTACGGCATGAAAATCAAGTCCGGTTTCCTTTCCGACGTCGGTCAGAATCTTAATCACCGGTATATCGGCGCTGTTCTGCGAGCCCTCATGCTCCTCCACCTGAATTCTGATTTTCGGATGAATATTTTCAAATTCTCTGACAAATCCTGAAATTTCCCTGCCGAGCTCAGAACTGCAGGTTTCAGCTCTGATGATAACCGGGGATGAGAATTTATCAAAAAGAGGAAGGAGCTGCGCCCTGAGCTGAGGCGTAATGAACTCACCGGGATCTCCGACCGGTTCTTCAGTCTTCGAAGCAGTTTCTGCAGTCTCCGTTTTTTCCGGCTTCCGTTCGGTTCTTTTTATTTCAAACTGCGGGATATTGAGAACATCGTGCAGACGAGCGGCATATTTTTCAGCTCCGGTTGCGGCTATCGCACCGTCGGCAACCGCAGTCACCACCTGGCGGAGTTCCTTGACGCAAACATCGCCTGCGGCATAAATGCCTTCGATATTTGTCCTTCGCTCACGATCGGTTACGATATATCCGTCCTCACTGAGAGCAACTCCCGAACTTCCGTTTTTCAGCCATTGCGTTTCAGGCTCATAACCTGCAAAAACAAACACACCGAACATATCTCCGTTTCCGGCTTCAAACACTGTCTGCTCACCTGTCTGATTATTCTGGAAAACAGCTTTCTGCAGAATGCCGTCTCCGGAAACCTCCACAACCTCGGTATTGAAATTAACCTTTATTTTGTCGTATTTTTTCAGTTCGTCCACAACAGACTGTGCACATGAAAAACGAGCCTTGCGGACATTTATGGTTACAGATCTGGCGTATCTGGTCAGGAAAATGGCCTCCTCCACCGCGGCAAATCCGCCGCCGATTACAAAAACATCCCTGCCGGTAAAAAATTCCCCGTCGCAGGTTGCACAGTAGGCAACACCCCTTCCCTGAAATTCATGCTCACCTCTGAAGCCGATTTTGCGCGGATGGGCGCCGGTGGCGATAATCACCGACAAAGATCTGTAATCTCTGCCCTTTCCTTTCACTACAAATGTTCCGTCATCATTTCTGACGATATCTGTAATCTGATCTCCGGTAAATTCTGCTCCGAAATTTTCAGCCTGGGTTTTCATGTTGGCAGTCAGTTCCCTGCCTGAAATACTTATGATTCCGGGATAATTTACCACCTCGGAGGTAATGGTTATCTGCCCTCCGGTATTTTCCTTTTCAACAACCAGCACACGGTAGCGGGCACGGGCCATGTAAATTGCAGCGGTCAAGCCTGCAGGACCGGATCCTATAATTACTAAGTCATACATAATATTGCTTCCTTTCAGGAGATCGGCGCCATCTTCCGGGCACCGTTCCGGGAAAAGCCGCGGAGGTATTCATCTTCCGCGGCATTTAAAGACAATCCGTAAAAAACGGCTGTTTAGAGCAGACCCACCAGATCAAGACTCGGCTTAAGAGTTTCCTTGCCTGGCTGCCATTTTGCCGGACAAACCTCGTCGCCGTGTTCTCTTACAAACTGAAGCGCCTGGATTTTTCTGAAAAGTTCATCGGCATTGCGGCCTACATTTCCGCTGTTAACCTCATATGCAACGATTTTTCCGTCAGGATTGACAACAAAGGTTCCGCGTTCAGCCATGCCTTCTTCTTCAATCAGGACATCAAACGCCCTGCTCAGTTTTGCGGTAGGGTCGGCAAGCATCGGATAGGTGATTTTCTTTATACGCTCGGAATGATCGTGCCATGCCTTATGAACAAAATGAGAATCAGTAGATACACTGAAAATCTGACAGCCGATTTTATTGAAATCATCAATTTTATTCTGCAGATCCTCCAGTTCGGTAGGACATACAAAGGTAAAATCGGCAGGATAGAAAAAGAAAACAGTCCATTTTCCCATAATATCCTTTTTGCTGATACTCCTGAATTCTCCGTTAACATAAGCCTGAACGGTGAAATCTTCCACTTCCTTATTGATTAAAGACATAATTAAAACTCCGTTTTGATTGAAACAGTAAAGTTCATAGTAGCAACGGCTGAAAAAAATCACAACATATATGAAAGTCGCGCGGCAATCAAAATATCTGATTTTAGACAATGCTCACAGTTTCATTGCGGAGTGCTCACAAAGTTTTTTGTTGGCATATGCCAACCGGTATAAATCCTGTTTACATACCGGAATTCCGTATTATGTTTTTTTGTTCAAGATCTAATTTCTGACATTAATTTTATCGATAAACCAAAATATTAACTATAACTATTATTGTAAAGATTTATTATTTGAAGAGGTGTTAAGACATGAGAAAACGTGGCATAATCAATATAAAATTCACTAAAAGCCGTTCGGGATTTACCCTCATTGAACTTATTGTTGTTATTGTTATTTTAGGAATTCTGGCGGTAACCGCCGCTCCTAAATTCATAGATCTGCAGAAGGATGCAAAAATAGCGACTCTGGAAGGATTGAAAGGCGCATATGAATCAGCGCTGAAACTTGCACAGTCAAAGGCAATCCTGCAGGGAAAGGAAAAGGCCAGCTGCGCGAATATCTGCATAAATTCATCACAGTGTCCGGCTGACATGTCAAGTCTGCCGTGTTCCAATTCATCCTCGGATATCCAGGCATATCCAGGCGTAATCCAGATGAGCAATGGAAAGCTCAATTCCAATACCGCGGTAATGTCTCTGCAGCGAATTGTTGATTATGACAGCGACGGCTTTATATTTTCCTCATGCGGTCCCGGGGGAAACATCTGCATGATGACCAGGGGAAGCACGCAGTCCTGCTGCAGTTTCGTAGGAGCGCAGTTCAGCAGAGACTCCGATGCCTGCATGCTTCACTTCTGGCTTTACGCTGAAAATACCCAGGTGCAGGTTATCGATGGAGGATGCTGATATCTGTTTATCAGTCACGGAAGAGCGGAATATTCCGCTCTTTTTTATTTCAGCCGGAAGAAAATTTTCCATTATGAATAAGCGGACAATAATGTAAATCCGGTTTCACACTGGAAAGCAAATTTTAATTCACCTTATGATTTCCACAGCCGGAAATCTCGGGACTGTTACTGATACGGCTCCGCATACATTGAAATATCCGGTTGCAGTCGGATGCATCTGTTACCGTAAAGCAAGAATGGAACTGTCAGAAGCAGGAAGATTGCATGGCAATATTTTTGATAACCAGTTCAGAATCAAAACTTTTGTTATGCGGCAAATTATTAAAAAAACGCCCCCGGAGTCACTGCAATACCGGCATGCAGACTGTTTTCTTAAATTCGCATTTATAAACTGCTGCCAATCATTTTCCGCACAAACAAAAAGCGGTTTTCAGAAATGTCGCCATTCATAAAAACCGCATTCATACGAAAACTAAAAAACTGAAAATCCGAAGGAAAATCAGAAATTATAATTGTCTGAAAAGATTTTTCCGCTCCACATCGGCATTCTGCGCACGATCACGCAGTACATGATCAAGCAGAACAATTGCGCACATGGCCTCGGCAATCGGTACGGCACGGATGCCCACACACGGATCGTGTCTGCCTCTTGTTACGATTTCCGCCGCATTGCCGTCACGATCTATGGTTGCACCGGGAACCAGAATACTTGAAGTAGGCTTAAGTGCAATTCCGATTACAATATCCTGACCGGTACTTATTCCGCCGAGTATTCCGCCTGCTCTGTTGCTTGCAAATCCTTCCGGTGTTATCAAATCGCGGTGCTCGGAACCTTTCTGCTCAACCACATCGAAACCTGCACCGATTTCAACACCCTTGACCGCATTGATTCCCATCATTGCATAGGCAAGATCTGCATCGAGACGATCGAAAACAGGTTCACCAAGTCCAACCGGAACATTGCGCGCCACAATCTCAACTCTGGCTCCGATTGAATCACCTTCCTTTTTCAGACCGCGCATCAGTTCCTCAACCTCTTCGAGTCTGTCGGGATCCACAAAGAAGAACGGATTGTTTTCAACCTGATCATATCTGTAGTTCTCCGCCCTGACACTGCCTATCTGCGAGAGGAATCCCTGAATTTCAATATTGTATTTTTCCTTTAAATATTTTTTGGCAATCGCTCCGGCAGCAACTCTTACAGCGGTTTCACGGGCGGAGGATCTTCCGCCGCCGCGGTAATCGCGAATACCGTATTTTTCAAAATAGGTATAATCGGCATGGCCCGGTCTGAATTTATTCATGATTTCCGAATAATCCTGGGAACGCTGCTGAGTGTTTTCAATAAGAAGACCGATTGAGGTTCCGGTGGTTTTTCCTTCAAAAACTCCGGAAATAATTTTTACCAGATCATCCTCCTTTCGCGGAGTGGTAAACTGGTTTCGTCCAGGTTTGCGGCGATCCAGATCCGGCTGAAGATCAGCCTCGGACAATTCCATTCCGGGAGGAACACCGTCCACAATAGCCATTAATCCGAGTCCGTGACTCTCCCCGCAGGTAGTAACCCTGAACAGTGTACCTATAGTATTTCCTGACATTTATAAATTCCTAAAAACTGTATCCGAGAAGTTCTTCCCTGGTAACTGCGAATACGCCGATACCGCCGTTTTTAAATTCTATGTAATTGAATTTGAAATCAGGATATCGCTGAGCAAGATTAACCATGCTGTTGCCTACCTCGCAGATTAAATATGAATTTTCCTTCATATATTTCGGAGCTTCTCTTAAAATTCTTACCACCAGATCAAGACCGTCATCTCCGGCCTCCAGTGCCATACGCGGCTCATGCAGGTATTCCTCCGGCATATCGTTCAGATCCTCCGCATCAACGTAAGGAGGATTGGCGACAATCAGATCGTACTGCATGCCCTCAAGCTTTTCGAACAGATCGGACATAACCGGATAAACAGTCTGCTCCATGCCTGTATTTTCAATATTGGCGTACAGAACATCCATAACGTCCTCAGAAATATCAACCGCGTCAACCTGGGCTTTTCTGTCGAAGGCGGCGGCCGTCGCAATTGCAATACATCCGGAACCCGTACATAAATCCAGGATCTGCGGATGCTCCACCTCGGGATCTATATATCCGGCAAAGCGGTTCCTGATAAGTTCGGCAATCGGAGATCTCGGTATGAGAACATTCTGATCAACATAAAACGGAATATCACAGAACCATGAAACATTTGTCAGATAGGCTGTAGGAATTCTCTCCAGAATTCTTCTGGCGGCAAGCTGGGCAATTTTCTGTTTTTCACGTTTTGTCAGTCTTGAACTGTAAAATTCCTCTATCTCGGAAAATTCAAGATTCAGAACAGGCGCAAGCAGCAGCTGCGCTTCCTCGAATGCATTTTCAGCTCCGTGACCGTAATAGATATCCGATTCGTCATAGACAGTCACCAGATAACGCATAACGTCACCGATGGTTTTCAGTTCATTTACAATTTCATCCTGAATTTCTCTTTCTTCCAATTCAAACATTCTTACGCTCCATGGTTGATACGTTTTCTCCTTATTTTACTTTAAAGAACGGACCGTTGCATTAATTTGCTTGTTTTTAAACGTCATTTAGCGATGTTTGCACACAAAAAAATCAATATCATAGAACAGGTGCACCGCACTGTTCTTTTTTAACCGAAGCGGCAGTGACAAAAACGGTTCAGAGTGAATACACGCCGGAAAACAAAAAAACCGCCTACACCAACGTAAACGGTTTTAAAAAATAAAAAAAGGAATCAAAAAAAAAACTAAACCAACTGTGCGATTTTAGAATTTATTTCCCTGACCGTATCTTCTCTCACCTTGTCATGGTCCTTAGGTAAAACCACCTTTCCGTTATCAAAGGAAAATTTTCCTCTACCTGTTATACTAAACTGACCCTTAAAAAACACCTTTACATGTTTAGCAATCATTCGTGGGGCATATTCCTTGAAAATTCGCATATACTCAGACCTCACTTAGCATCGAAGAGCAGTAAAAATACATCTACAATCCACACACTATGTTTTATATTGAAAAATTTTTCAATTCCAAATATTACTGATTAAGATCGTAATAATTTGTGGTATAGATCACTTTGAACAGTTCATTGCTTCCCTTTTCATCAAGAATATTCATATCGCCGGGATTCATAAAGCCTGAAACCTGAACTCCGCAGAGCTCCCGCATTATAAATCCGACCATCGGCATATGACTGATTACCAGCACATTTTTGTTCTGATCATGCAGAACCCTGAAATAATCGGCTATCTGAACATTGCCGTTCGGTTCAAGATCTCTGGTGAAATTGGCATCCTTTACAGTGACTGCGCTCTTGATGATTTCCAGTGTCTGCAGAGTTCTGATATACGGACTGACGAACGCCTCGTCGAATTCAATATTCATGGAACGAAGGTAATCCGCTCTTTTACGAATATCCGCCTTTCCCTGCTCTGTAAGTTCTCTGTTTATATCATTATCAAAAGAATCCTCTGCCACACCATGGCGAACAATTACAATCATTACTCCACTCCGGTAAATTACAACATCTTCATTATATCCCAGATTCTACAGCAAAAATCATCATGTTTTCCGATCGGATTTTCAAAATATGCGTCAGATATCGTTATGACTTCAATTCCCGCATAATCCGCATTCCGAGTCTCCGGTTCCGACGCCGTCAATAACACGTAAAGCCAGTTCAGGACAGACAGCGCCGTGCGTTTCATCCGAAGGAGAGAGCAATACCGTAACAAGCAGTACAGCAAAAACAGTGAAATACAGACAGGAGCCGTGACAACCTTAAAATTTCCACAGAAAAGCATATTTGAAGCTCAGGCATCGGATAACTGCCGAATAATCCGCCGTCAGCGGCAGAACTGCCGGCAGATGCAAATCGGCACCGCACCTGCCGGACGAAGAAAATTCCGGAACACCGGAATCTCACGAATAATATTAAAACCGGAATCTGTTTAAAATCATCCTCGTGCTATATGCTTATCTGAGGAATGATTTTAAGCGCAATCAAAGCCAGATACGCGGTATATGCGATGTAAACCGTCAGCAGAATCACGCCTGATATCCGGCCGATGGTTCCCGCCTTCTGTTCCCTGCGGTACTTGTATCCCATAGGGAACAGTACAAGAGTCAGTACCGTCATCAGCAGAACATCGCGGTAAAGAACGATTCTGTCAACCTCAAAGGATTTTATGACTCCGGCAATGCCCACCACAATCAGGGTGTTGAAAAGATTGGAACCCACGATATTTCCCATGGCAAGATCGTCCTGCCCCTTTCTTGCCGCCACAACGGATGAAGCAAGCTCGGGAAGAGATGTACCGACTGCAATCACGGTAAGACCGATTATAACATCCGGCACTTCCAGCATTTTGGCGATCTCCACCGCACCCCAGACAAGCGCACGTGAACTTGCCATCATCAGAAGCAGTCCGGCAATCAGCCACGCAAGCGAAGCCTTCAGGGAAAGTCCGGGATTCTCCGCATCATCATCCGAAGCATCGCTTTTGCCCTTAAGGGACGTGTAAACCAGTATCAGAACAAACACGCCGATCAGGATCCATGCATCGGCTCCAGATATTTTCAGATCATACAGAAGTCCGACGGAAAGCAGTGTTACCGCCGTGAGGATCGGCAGTTCGCGGAAAATTATGGAAGCCTTTACCTTTATCGGAATAATCAGTGCTGTTATGCCGAGAATAAGACCAATATTGGCAATATTGGATCCGTATGCATTGCCGATGGCAATACCTGGATTTCCCTCCCATGCCGAAATACCTGAAACCAGCATTTCAGGAGCAGAAGTTCCGAATCCGACAATAATCATACCGATAAAAAACGGCGACATTCCAAGACTGTATGCGGTTCCGGATGCACCAAGAACAAATTTATCCGCGCTGTACACCAGCAGTGCCAGGCCTGCAACTACAGCGGCAATCGCTAAAAACAATTCCATAATGTCTATCAAAATCCCCTTTTGCAGCCGTTACGCGGCACAGCGTGCTGCCGCTGCACACCGCTATCCGGCATCATAAATCAGAAGCTAACATATTATCCATCCAATCTGCGCAAAATACAATTTTTTTGCACAGTCCTGAACACCAGGCAGGGTCTCTCAGAGGAGGATCATTCATTATTTGCCTGTGCAGATTCAATTAAGAACTGCCGTGACTGAAAAAAGTATCGGAAAACATCAAAAAAATCGTTTATAACAGCGTATTGATATTGTCATTACACTGTTACAATGATAAAATATTCACTGTTAAACGATAATATCAACCTACAGGACAGACATGAGTAACACTTATATTCAGGTAAGAACCAATCAGGCCGACAAAGAACAGGCATCTGCAATTTTAGACGGTCTTGGTACCAATATTTCCACTGTTGTCAACATGCTGCTTAAACAAATAATCATGACTAAAGGAATCCCCTTTGAGATTAAGATGAACCGACCATACAACGATGAAGAGGAACTTATCGAAATCAACGCCACCATGGCAATTGAGGATATGGCTCTCGACAAGGACGATCTGAAACTCGTTGCCAGCTATCAGAATTCATCCGCCGAACAGCAGGATGAAATCAGAAAATCAGTAATTGCGGAATTTCAGGAGTCCTGATGGATGTTGCCTACTGCTACGCCCACACCGAGGTATTAAGAAACAAGCTTAATATTCACGATGCGGCAAAGCTCGGAATAGCCGAAAGAAAACTTACCATGCTGCGCATCGCGGATCTGCTGCGGCGTCCGATCATCGGCAAGTTTGATACAAAGCATCTGTGCAAAATCCACGAATATATATTTCAGGATTTGTATACCTGGGCCGGTCAGATCCGTACGGTCGAGATTGCCAAGGGCACATATTTCTGCAAAACCGAATATATCGGCAACATGCTGAACCAGCTGTTTGCGGAACTCAGGGAGGAAAAGTACCTCAAGGGTCTCCGCGGCAGTATTCTCGTTTCCCGTCTGGCCTACTACATGAGCGAAATAAACGCCATCCACCCCTTCAGAGAGGGAAACGGCCGCGCCCAGCGTGAATTCATCAGGGAACTGGCCCTGCAGAACGATGTAATCATACATTATGAATCCGTGTCGGCAGAAAGAATGATCAGCGCCAGCATCGAATCCTTCAACGGCAACTACGGTCCGATGGAGGAACTGCTCAGTCACTGCATCGCCTACTGAACTGAAAATTTTTCGCGGCGATCCCCTGTCTGCCGCATCCCTTGTCTTCCCTCTGCCATAAAAACAGCTGACGATCTGTAAATTCAAGGCAAAAAATGAGATAATGAAAGCACTGTTTCAAAATGGAATTTTCTGCGGATTACTGCATCCGCATACAGTTCAGACAATTGAATAAGGAAAAATAACATGAAAATTTGCGTTGTCGGCGCGGGTTACGTCGGTTTGTCCCTGGCGGTAATGCTGTCTGCAAAATATAATGTGAATCTTGTGGAAATCAGCGAGCAGAAACTTAAACTCCTGCAGCAGAGAAAATCCCCCATCAGAGACGAGTACATTGAAAAATATCTGGCGGAAAAGGAACTTGATCTGAACATATTTTCAAATCTCGCTGAGGCGGTAAAGGGTGCAGACTTTGCAATTGTTGCGACTCCGACAAATTACGATCCTCATCTGAACTACTTCGATGTTTCCTCCGTTGATGCGGTGGTTGAACAGATAACCGGGATTTCGCCTTCAACCTACATAGCGGTGAAAAGCACCCTTCCTGTAGGATACACCGAGGAGGCATCAAAACGTTTCTCCACGGATCATCTGTTCTTCTCCCCTGAATTTCTGCGCGAAGGAAAGGCTCTCTATGACAACCTCTACCCTTCCCGCATCATTGTAGGCGCAAAAGACACCGGTGTCGGCCGTAAATTTGCAGATCTGCTTAAATCCGCAGCTCTCAGGGAAGATGTGGAGACTCTGATCATGGAACCGACCGAGGCCGAAAGCGTGAAGCTGTTTGCCAACACCTATCTTGCCATGCGCGTTGCCTATTTCAATGAGCTTGATACCTACGCCGCAACCAAGGGTCTGGACACCGGCAGAATTATCGAGGGTGTATGTCTCGATCCGCGTATCGGCAATTTCTACAACAATCCGTCCTTCGGATACGGCGGCTACTGTCTGCCGAAAGACACCAGGCAGCTGCTGGCAAACTACAGCAGTGTTCCAAGCACTCTGATAAAAGCCATTGTGGATTCAAACACGGTAAGAAAGGATTTTGTGGCAGCCGACATTCTGAAACGCAATCCGAAGGTTGTGGGAATATACCGTCTCGTTATGAAAAGCGGTTCCGACAATTTCAGATCCTCCTCGATTCAGGGAATCATGAAGCGAATCAAGGCCAAGGGTATCGAGGTTGTCGTCTACGAGCCTATGATGAAGGAGGATACATTCTTCAATTCAAGAGTGGAAAGAGATCTTGCCGCCTTCAAAAAAATGAGCGATGTTATAGTTTCCAACAGAATGAGCGACGATCTGGCTGACGTGACCGACAAGGTTTACACCAGAGATATATTCAATCACGATTAGCGAAATGCCGCAGATTTTCCCTGCGGATCCGGAGGTCATGCCCGATCGGGCATGACCTCCGTGTTTTTTCTGAAAAATGAGTAAAGTATACCTGCTTTAAAAATCAAACACTTCTCATAAAAACATAAAAACGAATTTAAATTTCCTATTTCATTTCACAATTTAATTTCAAACCCGGCCCCTTTTCTGAGATTACAGAAATAATTATGCTAGAATCAGATGATAGGATGTTTTTTTAAGAACTGCAGGAAATTTAATCCTCAAACATCATAAGAAACCCGGATATTGAAATTTTTACAAGGTCGGTGTCTATGAAATCCCTGAAATCGAAAGTTTTTATATTAACATTTACCCCGCTGGTACTGTTCTTCCTTACGATCATGATTAATATGCAGATCTTTGAAAAAGGAAGATCCGTCAATGACGCCTATTCCTTCTTCTCGTCGGTTCTGCGCAACTATGCGCAGTCCGTGATTAAATGGCAGTCAGGCAGGGCAAACATGGTGCAGAACATTGCCGGTCTCAATAAACAGAAACTCATCAGCCGCGACTTTCTGCTGTCAACATCCCAGGCCTACAAGGTGGATGTTTATTATGTGCAGAACGACGGAAAGGTATATGCAAGCGATCAGGATATCAATGAATACAACGCCGGTCAGTATGCTGAACCGTATGATCCAAGGGAGGAGGAATGGTTCAAGAAAGCCGGCAATGTTGTTTTTATGGATGATATGGTCTACGAGGAAACAGTGGATGACTGGGTTGTATCGTGGGTAATCAGAAAAGATGACGGAGTATTCGGTTTCGACGTACGCATAGATGATATGGATATCGCCGACAAGGATCTCAAGCTTCCAGGCGCCGGAAAACTTCTGCTGGTGGACAGCCGGGATCAGATTATTATCTGGGAAGACAACAAGGATAGAGGCAGAAAGGCATCGGAACTGAATTCCTCGCTGGATTCGCAGTTTTTAAAGAAAATCATCGAGAATTCTCCGAAAGAGTTTACAAGATTCACGGATCACAGCGGAAAGGAAATGTGGATCATCGGAACACATATCGGAGCGTCAGGATGGAAACTGTATATATGTCTGGATCAGAGCATTCTGCTCTCAAGCCTTAACACCACTATTTATACCACCTATGTTGCACTGATTATTCTGATGATTCTGGTTTTCCTCAGTGTTCACTACTGCACCAACCGTTACATTTCATCGCCGGTAACCAGAATTACCAGACTGATCAGCAATATGAACAGCAATCATGATTTTACCGAACGGTCCGAGTGCAGCTCAAATGACGAAATCGGTGTAATGTCGAAAAACATGAATGAATTCATGAATGAACAGTGCAGGATCGTAAGTTCCGTAAAGGATATCGGCGACGCGATGCTGAACGGCATAGAAACCTGCAGTTCAATTGTTTCCAATGTGGATGAGGAACTGAAAAATCAGGAAAAGGCGACAGTTGATTTTGCAAATTCAATCAGTGAAATGAATTCCGCCACCGACAGAATTTCGGAAAGCTCCGATGATGTGGCCCGCAAGGTTTCATCTGTTCACACACTTTCCTCCAACAGTGTCGAGATAGCAAACAATGCAAAGGCATCCGTCAACGTTCTCAACGACGATCTCAGCAATTCCTCGGAGGCAATCAAGCACCTGAACGATCTGACGGTAAGCGTTGTTGAGGTGGTTGAAACCATCAGGGATATTGCCGAACAGACCAATCTGCTGGCGCTCAACGCGTCGATTGAAGCGGCACGCGCAGGTGAAAACGGACGCGGTTTTGCTGTGGTAGCCGACGAGGTTCGCGCCCTGTCATCAAGAACCAAGGAATCAATAGCCGAGATCGAGGAGACAACCCAGGCATTCAAGGTGGGTACCGCCAAGGCTGTAAGCATGATCAAGAAAAGTTCCGACAGCTGCATGGTTACCATTGAATGGGTTGGTTCCATCGAGGACAAACTCAGGGAAATAAATGTTCATATAGCCGATATTTCCAAGATCACTGATTTCATTGCAACATCCACTACCGTTCAGGAACATAACTTCGAACTTGTACAAAACGGAATGGAACAGATCCGCCGGAGCGCACAGAAAATATCCACTGATATGAGTTCCTGTTCCGAAGCATACAGGGAACTTTCCGGAAACGCCTATGAAATGATGGATGTATTCAGCAGGTTCAAACTGAAAAACGTGCAGAATTCGGAAAGCTATGATGATTATCTCTCGAAATATGACGGCACTGAAACCGAATCAGAGGAGAGCTCGGACACAAAGAAAAACGTCTGAAGCATTGCATTTCAGGAATTTATTGCCGGCATTAATATACTGCCATGCATGACTTAAAAGAATTTTTTATAACAAATCCCGGTGCATATGCATGGCAGAAGACCCGGAGCAAAAACCGATCGGACTTTATGTAATGCATGGAGTCTGACCTGCTGTTTTATTGATTCTGATGCATAACGAGGCCGTGATCCGTTTATTAATTGTTTTGCTTAATGGAACTTATACTTAGTAAACGATCCATAATAACCTTTAAGGTAATTATGGCTTTTGCTTAGTCTAAGTGATTTCACTGAAAAGTGAATGAACTACGTTATGAGAGAATGA
>CACWLF010000035.1 GCA_902761645.1 uncultured Aeromonadales bacterium
GGAATTATTTTTAATTAAATCAAAGACTTACGATCAAATATTAGATCTTCTAACAATTTTAAAATAGTGTAAGATCTGCGACCGCGATCTTAGGGATATTTTGATCAAAATTACTGATTGTCACTAAAATTCTTTAACCATCCAAACCAAACGATGTATGCTTATATATGTCATATATTGAAACTTAATTATTATTTATAGTTATTTTTGATTATTCAATCACATATTTACTACATGTTTATTGCATAAAACAGACGTTTTTGATACTATATATTCACAAAACAGAAAGTTCTAACAATTTTTCAAAAGTAAACGACTTTTAAATACATCAGACACAAACAAACTGCGGTTTCTTGGATTAAATATGAATTAATCTGATTCTACCGCATTGGGAAAAATTTCAACTAATAAAGGAGCATCTTATGCGCAACTTCGATCTGGACGCCATTCGAAATACTAAAGGTTTCATTCCGCAAACCGAGGCTCTTCTTGCCGCCGAAACAAACCCGAAACTTGCTGAATTTATTCGTCTAACCCATAACTACATTGCACCGCTGTACAATCTCGAATTCAACAATGAAATTGAATATCTGGAATATGACTCCTGGGTTCAGGCCCGCGACTGCTTCCGTTCATATATTTACGGAAGTGCCGATCTAATGCTTACTTTCTATTATGTATATCAAATCATGAAAAAATCATTTAACGATACATTACCTGCGTTTCATCCGGAGGCAACATCACAATGTTTCCTGTATCTTGCAACAAAGCACGTGGATTTATTCGATCTGACATGCTCCGAAATAAAGGATAAGGTTGATGAAATCATGATGGTTCATAAGGATATTACAAACATGGTAATACACCTGTCCGATCTGTATTATCGCAAGGAGGAAAATGATAAATCCGAAAATAACGAAAAATGTTCCATGCTATCATGGCCGCCGATAAAAGATCCTGAAACTGCCGCCAAGATTGCTAATGTAATTATTTTTGCAAGTCTCAACTGCATGCCTCTTTATGACGAAAAATTCAAAAAAGGATTAAGAGAATTCGGTATAGATGACAATCCGGGGAAGAAATCTCTTCTCGAATTATGTTCATTTTATGAAGATAATAATCTTGATGACTTTTATGGAAGAAAGTTTTTCAAGATTGAAACAACCAAATTTTCACAAATGAAATATCTCTATACCGGATTTTATGAAATCGGCTGCAAATCCGCATAGCATCATCGGATATCCCGGTAATTAATTTATTTCCATCAAACTATTTTCCGGTGCAGCCTGCAGGCTGCACTGCTTTTCATGTATTTTACACGATCATTTACCCAAACAACCTCTGTTGAATGTTCTCCTCCGGAAATCACAATTTAAATCAGAATTGAACTTTATATTTTTTTAAGTTTATAATGATGCGATGTTCGGAAAAACAGCAATAAGTCAACAGCAACAGAGAACGGAGGTAATCATATGCAGATATCCCACGTGGCAATGTATGTAAAAGATCTCGAAGCTGCAAAAAAGTTCTTTCAAACTTTTCTGGAAGGTCATCCGAATAAACTGTATCACAATAAAAGTACCGGTTTTAGTTCCTACTTTATATCTTTTGACAGCGGAACAAAACTGGAGATAATGTCAAAACCTGAAATTACAGACGAGGATAAAAACATAAACCGCACAGGATACTCTCACATTGCATTCAGTGTCGGCAACAGAGAAAAGGTGAATGAAATTACTGAAAAATTAAACGCTGCAGGTTACAGGATTCTGAGCGGTCCGAGGATCACCGGCGATGGATTCTATGAAAGCTGCATCATATCCATTGAAGACAACCTTATCGAAATCACAATCTGAACCGCATCCTGCAAGCAAAGACAAAAAAATGAATAAAAATTTTATTACGCCGCCTAATCATGTCAACTTCAAAGCAAAGAAATTATTCGAAAACGCAGGAGAAATTATCGATGGTGCGATTGCATACATGACGCTGAACGGAGGAGATCCCGTCAAACAGCACACTCATGCGCACAACCGTCTTTTCATTGTTACCAAAGGTGAGGCAAAAATACTGCCAGGAGATCAGAAAATAATAATTCATCAGGATGAGGCTTTTTTAGTGAAAGGCTCTATTCCTCATTCCGTATGGAACAATCATGATGAAGAAACTGTAATAATCGGCATATCAGTCATGGAATCAGACAGATAACAGTAAACATGCCGGACGAAATAACTCTTTGTTTACCAGGAGAAATCATAAAATGATGGAAGATAAAATAGAACTTGTTCCGCTGCAGAACGATGATCTGGAGCAGTTTGTATCAGACAATCAGGAAGCTTTTAATTACGGAGCAATAAAAGAATTCGGCTTGCGGGATGCTCACATGGAAGAGGACGATCAAATCATCTCAAGAGATACAATACTTCGGGCGATTTCAGAAGGAGAGGCATACCGTATAGTTAAAAATCACCGTAAAACGGGAGGAGCAGTAATTAAAACAGAAGGAAACAAAGGTTACCTGTCACTTCTGTTTGTTGCGCCAGACTCTCACAACAGTGGAATCGGCTATGCCGCCTGGTGCGCCATTGAAAAACTGCATCCGGAGGTGAAAATCTGGCAAACTGAAACACCGTATTTTGAAAAAAAGGAATATCCACTTTTACGTCAACCGCTGCGGCTTTCATATTATTGAATTTTACAATGAACATCATATTAATCCGAATGAACCGCTGGATATCAGTGACAGAACATCCGACGAACAATGTGCTGACGAAATGTTCCTTTTTGAAAAACGAATTAATTAAACGATTAGCATACAGAAAGAAAAATGCCGGCGTTGTCATGTTCTGAATATTAAACATACAATCAGCCGGCATTTTCATTCAATCACGAAATTTATATTAAGATACTTTCCTACCCGTTATTTCTAGCTTCAACACACAATCTTTTCATTTCGGCAACAGCTTCCGGCAAACCGGTAAATACAGCTCTTGCAATAATGGAATGACCTATATTCAGTTCATTGATTTCAGGAATAGCTGCAACATTCTGAACATTATGATAATTCAGACCGTGACCGCCGTTAACTTTTAATCCGAGGCTGGTTCCGTATTTAGCCATATCCTGCAGACGCTTTAATTCAAACTGCTGTTCTTCGTCATTTGCGGCATCCGCATAACGACCGGTATGTAATTCTATGAAAGGAGCCTTAACAGCAGCTGCGGCATCGATCTGCTTCTGATCCGGATCGATAAACAAGGATACCTTAACACCTGCTTCAGTTAATTTTTTCACTACTGCAGTCATGCGCTCCACCTGTGATGCCACATCCAGACCGCCTTCTGTGGTTACTTCCTGTCTGCGTTCAGGAACCAGACATACAAAATCCGGCTTCAGCCTGCAGGCAAAATCAACAAGTTCATCTGTAACCGCCATTTCAAGATTCATTCTTGTTTTAATTGTCTGACGTAATATTTCAACATCGCGATCTTTTATATGACGACGATCTTCTCGTAAATGTGTGGTAATACCATCAGCTCCGAATTCTTCGGCAATTCCTGCAGCATATACGGGATCAGGGTAGGAAGTACCTCTTGCATTTCTTAAAGTGGCAATATGATCAATATTAACCCCTAAAAAAACCTTATTAGCCATTTTCTATCTCCTCATAGCCAAATATTGAGCAAACAATGCTCTTGTATATATTTTATGATTTCCTAATTTAGAATTTATTACCATTTTACATATATATTTAGTTGCCTGCAGAACATTGCGATCTCTGAAATCTCTTCGATAGATCGACGCCAGGCAGGCCCCTAAAAATACATTTTTATTGTCTGAATCAAATGAAATCGGAATAAAACCGCTATCTAATTCATAAACGTAATTTACATTTGACCGTATAATATTTCCCTGATAATCATTTACAAAATTAATGCCGTAGCCAAGATTATCAAGAAGATCCAGTTCGAAGGATCTAAGCAGAGCCTCTATATTTGTCTGCCCTCCACTCCCGAGTTCCTTTAATGCACGATAGTAATTACCAAAAATCTTAGGCTCAGGTATGTTTTTTTCCAACAGATAGAAAATGATTTCATTCAGATACTGGGCACAAATCAGCTCTTTCGGTTTAAGTACGATTGAATTTTTCAGTTCTATGTCCTTCAAGCTGCACAAATCCGAATTTTTCCGCGATAAAACCGCACTTATATAGTTGAACGGCTGCAACAGAGACTTCAACGGAGACTTTGGTTTTCTTGAACCGTGAATTACGGCAGTAACCCTGCCGCAATTTTCTGTAAAAAGATCCACCAGCTGACTGTATTCCTTGTAAGGAACAGTTCTCAGTACCCACATTCCCTGTTTTTCTGTTTCCGACATTTTTACTTATTATCTGACAAGATATCGTTATCTATATACCCCAATGAACGTAATGCCCGCTCATCATCAGCCCATCCTGACTTAACCTTCACCCAGGTTCTCAAAAACACCTTGGCATCAAACAGTCTTTCCATATCCTGGCGCGCCTCTGTTCCGACCGTCTTAAGTTTAGAACCGTTTGCACCGATAACCATCTTCTTCTGCGAATCCCTCTCAACCAGAATCAAGGCATCGATATGATAAATTCCCTTTTCATCAATTTTGAAATTCTCAATTTCAACTGTTACAGAATAAGGTAACTCATCCCCGGTAAAACGCATTAATTTCTCACGTACAATTTCCGAAGCCATAAAACGAGATGAGCGATCGGTAATGTAATCCTCAGGAAATATGAATTCGCATGGAGGCAGCGATTCCTGAGCAATTTTTCGTAATTCCTGGACATTGTTGCCATGGACGGCGGACACCGGAATGATTTCCCTGAATGACATTTTTTCATTCATCTGTGCAATAAAAGGTAGCAGACTATCCTTATCAGCAACCTGGTCAATTTTATTTATAACCAGAATAACAGGTACCGTTAAATTCTTTAATTTGTTCAGAACAAGTTCGTCATCCTTATAGAAATGTGTTCCTTCAACTACAAAAAACACCATTTCCACATTACCGATTGAGCTTGAAGCGGCGCGGTTCATCAGACGGTTGATTGCTCTTTTTTCCACCGAATGCAGACCTGGAGTATCAACATAAATCGTCTGATACCTGTCCACGGTATCAATACCTAAAATACGATGACGTGTAGTCTGAGGTTTTCTTGATGTAATTGAAACCTTCTGTCCTAAAATTTTGTTTAACAAAGTGGATTTACCGACGTTCGGTCTGCCTACTATGGCTACGAAACCACATCTGGTATCGATATTATTTTCTTCCATTTATTCTCCAATTCTGGCAAGAACCTTGGATGCAGCATCCTGTTCCGCTCTTCTTTTGCTTGTTCCGATTCCGGTAAACAGTTCGTCAAAAATCGAAACTCTGCATGTAACTGTAAAAGTCTGCTTATGCTGATCGCCGACTGTATTAAACAACTTATACTCCGGCAGAGGCAGTCTCTTGCTCTGCATATATTCCTGAAGCATTGTCTTTGAATCCTTCTGCACCTCTGGAGTAATTGTCTCCAGACGATTCCTAAACCAGTTCGTCAGTACGTCATCCAGCAAATTCAGATTATGATCCGAATCAAGATATATTGCGCAAATCATAGCTTCCATGGCATCGGCCAAAATTGAACTTCTGCGGTAGCCACCGCTTTTTAATTCACCTGCACCAAGGATCAGAAAATCACCGAGATGAATGGTATTGGCCATTTCCGCCAGTGTTGTTTCTTTCACCAACGAAGAACGCATACGAGACAATTCCCCCTCGTCTGCACGAGGAAACTTTTCAAACAGATGGCGGGAAATTACGACGCCCAGCAGAGCATCACCGAAAAATTCATATCGTTCATTATTATAAACGGCTCCCATACTGCGATGAGTAAGCGCATGCTCAAGATGAGTACGATCCTTAAACTTATAACCTATTCTGGTTTCCAACAATTCCAAGTCAGCAGTCATTTTATTCAATACCACCAATACGATTAAAACGGATACTATTCGGTATATGCTTTTCAAACCATGTTTTAGGTTCAGGGTTGTAACCCAAACTGAACCAGATAAATGAAGCCTTGCCGATTAAATTCTCTTCAGGGACAAATCCCCAGAATCTGCTATCCATACTGTTATCGCGATTATCACCCATTACGAAATAATGATTAGGAGGAACTACCCATTCAACTTTCGAACGGTTGATAATATCCCTTTTCTGCTCTTCCGTTTCCACTCTGGCATACAAGTTATGACGTGCCGAATTATCTGCATACGGATTGATCAGAATGTCATGACTCAAATCCTCGGATATTCTTTCATGATATCTTTCCAGCTCCAGACCCTCATAATTGAATTCGCCCTTGTTAACCAGCTCGGTTTCAAGCTTTATCAGTTTGTCGCACTTTTCGGAAATATCGTCACAAACAGGCTTTATGAACAGCTGCTTATTCCTGTAAACAATCGTTTCACCGGGCAGAGCTATCACTCTTTTAATAAAATCGATATCCGGATTAACAGGATATTTAAATACTACAATATCGCCTCTTTTTGGCTTGCCGGTATCAATCATATTATTATTTGTAAACGGATTTTTTATTCCGTAACTGAACTTTGTCACACCTATAAAATCACCGTCAAACAAAGTAGGCATCATGGAATCAGACGGAATTCTGAATGGTTCAAAAAGAAATGATCTGATTACAAGTACAGCAAAAAACACCCAGAAAAGACTGCGAGACTGATCAATGAAAAAATTTTCATGTTCCAGTTCCTCCAGATCCTTCTTGGTAAATTTATCGCCCTTTTCCTTAATAGCCCTGGCAATCCTGTCATTCCTGGCTTTACGGCAAAAAATCAAATCGTAAATATAACCGACAAAACAGCACGCGGTTACAGCTACGATTATTATGGTAAATAAATTCATCTCCTTAATCCTTTCCTACATGCAAAATAGCAAGGAAAGCCTCCTGAGGCACGTCAACCTTACCTAAAGCCTTCATTCGTTTCTTACCTGCCTTCTGCTTATTCAATAATTTCTGCTTACGAGTAATATCTCCTCCGTAACACTTTGCAAGCACATCCTTGCGCAGAGCTTTTACAGTACTGCGGGCAATTATCTGACTGCCAAGAGCAGCCTGTATTGCTATATCAAACATCTGACGCGGTATAAGTTCCTTCATCTTAACCACAATATCATGACCTCTCGTCTGTGCGGTTGAACGGTGAGTAATAATAGCCAGCGCATCCACACGTTCACCGTTGATCAGAATATCCATGCGAACCATGTCGGCCGCCTCAAAATGAGAAAAGCCGTAATCAAGAGAGGCATAACCGCGCGACGTTGATTTTAAACGGTCAAAGAAATCAAGAACCACTTCAGCCATAGGGATCTCATATGTTACCTCAACCTGCTTCCCATGATATACCAGTGATTTCTGCACCCCGCGTTTTTCAATGCACAGATTTATAATATTACCTAAATAATCCGTCGGTGTAAGAATATTGCAGGTTGCTATAGGCTCTCTGATTTCCGATACATTGCTGATAGGAGGAAGAGCTGCAGGGGAATCTATATGAATAACCTCGCCGTCGGTTTTCAGAATTTCATACACTACAGTAGGAGCTGTGGTAATAAGATTTATATCATACTCTCTTTCAAGACGCTCCTGAATAATCTCCATATGAAGCATTCCCAGGAAACCGCATCTGAATCCGAATCCCAGCGCCGTTGAAGTTTCAGGTTCAAAGAACAGTGAAGCATCGTTCAATGACAGCTTGTCCAGAGCTTCTCTGAATGCATCGTAATCATCAGTCTCAACCGGGAACAGACCAGCATACACCTGAGGTTTAACCTTTTTAAATCCCGGCAGAGGTTCTTCCGCCGAATTTTTTGCTGAAGTCAAAGTGTCGCCAACCGGTGCGCCGTGTATTGTTTTCATACCGCAGGTAACCCAGCCAACCTCTCCGCAGTTCAGACCGTCCGTATCAACCTTCTTCGGAGTTGATATACCGATACGGTCAACACTCCAAACAACTCCGGTTGACATCACCTTGATCTTCTGTCCTTTCCTGATGGATCCGTTTTTAACTCTGACAAGAGAAACAACCCCGAGATAATCATCAAACCATGAATCGATAATCAGAGCCTGCAGAGGAGCTTCCGGATCTCCTTCAGGAGCCGGAATTCTTGAAACAATCAGTTCAAGAACATCATCAATACCGATACCGGTTTTGGCTGAACACCTTACTGCATCAATAGCCTCGATTCCGACAATATCCTCGATTTCCTCCGCTACACGATCTGGATCCGCTGCAGGTAAATCAATTTTATTCAATACCGGCAAAACCTCGAGATTCATTTCCAGCGCGGTATAGCAATTGGCCAGTGTCTGAGCCTCCACACCCTGTCCCGCATCAACTACCAGCAGAGCACCCTCGCAGGCGGCAAGTGAACGTGAAACCTCATAACTGAAATCCACGTGACCAGGGGTATCAATAAAATTAAGCTGATAGGTTTGACCGTCTTTGGCCTTGTAATTCAAAGTCACGCTCTGAGCTTTAATGGTAATTCCTCTTTCTCTTTCCAGTGACATTGAATCAAGCACCTGCTCCTGCATTTCACGCGCAGTGAGCCCTCCACAAACCTGAATCAGACGATCCGATAAAGTGGATTTACCGTGATCTATATGAGCTATAATCGAAAAATTTCTTATGTTTTGCATGCGTCAGTCAATCTTGTTTTTATTGTAAATATTAATTTTATAAATAAATCTATCTAATTGTATTGCAGTTAAATAATAATGATCTTTATTGTTGATCCTAAGTCTATTCCAACATTAATCAATCCCATATTATATTATAAAGTAAACAAGTTATATAGGAATATTCTCTGAGTCGCTGATTACAAAAAAAACTTTTCCGGCAGAATTTTTCTACTGAATAAGCTTATTGTCGAACTGAAACAAAATCAGCCAACTTTTCATATTTGCAGTTTTAAAAGTTGATTTTTACACCTTAAAATAGCATAATCTTTTAAGTCTACTCAAACAAACAGGATCAAAAAATGGCTAATCCTTTATACAAAAGAAACATCATTTCAATATCGGAGTTGACAAGAGATGAGGTTGAGTTAGTTTTGACTACAGCCAAAAAATTAAAAGTTCTTCCTTATCATAACTTGCTCAATAGAAAAGTAATCGCCAGTTGTTTTTTCGAAGCTTCAACCAGAACCAGATTATCCTTTGAAACTGCAATTCACAGACTGGGCGGTTCCGTAATCGGTTTTGCCGATGCAGGAAATACATCCATGGCAAAAAAGGGTGAAACCCTGGCGGACTCAATTAAAATCATAACAAACTTTGTCGATGCAATAGTAATGAGACACCCTCGAGAAGGCGCCGCCCGGCTGGCAACGGAATTTTCACGTGTTCCTGTAATCAACGCAGGAGACGGCTCAAATCAGCATCCGTCCCAAACCCTTCTAGATTTATTTACCATATATGAAACCCAGGGTTCATGCGACAATCTGAAGGTTGCCTTCGTCGGCGATCTGAAATACGGCAGAACTGTTCATTCTCTTGCCCAGGCATTGTGCTGGTTCAATGCGGAACTCTATCTGGTGGCCCCTCAGGCGCTTGCCATGCCGGATTACATACTGGAAGAACTGGACGAAAAAGGAATAAAGTACACGGTCTGCGATAATCTCGAAGAGGTTATACCTCATTTGGATATTCTCTACATGACACGTCTCCAGAGGGAACGTTTTGATGAAAGTGAATACCTCTCAATTGCATCAAAGTATGTTCTTCATCCGGAAATGTTTGAAAAGGCAAAATCAAATCTGAAAATTCTTCATCCGTTACCGAGAGTTGACGAAATCGACCTTGCAATGGACAAGACTCCATACGCATATTATTTTGAACAGGCGGAAAACGGTGTTTATGCCAGAGAAGCTCTGCTGTCTTTGGTTCTCAATGAGGAGGTTAACTAGGATGACGGAAAAATCTCAACTGCAGGTTGAAGCAATCTGTAACGGTTCGGTAATCGATCACATTCCTGCAGGTCAGGGCATTAATATTCTAAAGCGTTTTGAAATGCTGGATACCCGTGCAGCAAACCGCATAACAGTAGGATTTAACCTTCCTTCAAAAGCGCTGGGCGCCAAGGATTTAATCAAAATCGAAAACAAGCAGCTGACACAGACTCAGGTTAACCAGCTAGCTCTTCTGGCTCCTACCGCCACAGTAAACATTATAGAGAATTTCGAGGTTGTTCAGAAATATCATCCTCAGTTGCCGGAAAAAATTGAAGGCGTATACAAATGCCCTAACAATAACTGCATCAGCAACTATGAACCTGCGGTAACAACTTCGTTCTTCATTGTTAAAGGTAAAAACAACAATGTAAAACTGAAATGCAAATACTGCGAAAAAGCTTTTGAAAAGGAAGTCATCGGCAGTACTCTGGAAAAAGCCGGCAAATATTAATTTCTGCTGTTCCCGTTTCTAACATATAAATCCTGTCCGTCACGAATGAGACAGGATTTTTTTGAGCCGATTTCTTCAAATATTTCTTTAACCGATAAAAAATGCATCCTCTGTCATATCGGCAACGGATGCATCTTCAGATTGATATTTCAGATTACTTTCCCGAAATCAGTGGAATCCGACATTTCTCAGAACGTTATCATCATGACGACCTTCCTTCAGCTTGATTGCCAAACGAACATCGTTCTGGGAATCAGCATATTTCAGCGCATCCTCGTAACGGATTACCCCGGAGAAATACAACTCGCACAGCGACTGGTCGAATGTAATCATACCCTGCTCGTTGGAATCCTTCATAATCTGCTTCAGACGTTCTAGTTCACCCTTCAGCAGCACATCCTGAACAATAGGTGTACCGATCAGGATTTCAAATACGGCTCTGCGGCTCTGTCCGTCCTTTGTAGGTACCAGCTGCTGAGCAACAACACCGCGAAGGTTGAATGACAAATCAAACAGCAGCTGACGATGTTTGCTCTCAGGAACAAGGTGCATAATACGTTCAATAGCCTGGTTTGCGTTATTGGCGTGAAGTGTGGCCATGCAAAGGTGACCGGTTTCAGCAAATGACAGTGCGAACTGCATGGTTTCCTCAGATCGAATTTCACCGATCAGAATTACGTCAGGCGCCTGACGCAATGATGATTTCAGTGCGGCATCAAAAGATTCGGTATCCACACCGACCTCACGCTGGGTAATAATTGATTTATCATGATGATGAACATATTCGATAGGGTCTTCAATGGAAAGTATATGACCTTCGGTGGAACGGTTACGATGTCCGATCATGGCAGCCTGGGTTGTTGACTTACCGGCACCTGTAGCACCAACGAACAGGATCAGACCGCGTTTCATCATTACCAGATTTCTTAAAATTTCAGGGATCTGCAGCTGTTCGATTGTAGGAATATCACTAACAATACGACGCAGAATAAATCCTGGAACACCGGTCTGCATGAAACAGCTTACACGATATCTTCCAAGTACTGGACGCTGGATGGCAAAGTTTGCCTCAAACGTGGTCTTGAAAAGATTTTCCAAATCAGGGCGATCATAAAAACATTCCTGCATTAACTCCATAACCATATCCTGGGTAAGGATAACAGGATCTATTTTTACAATTTTTCCGTTTAATTTCATTGACGGTTCCAAACCTGTAGTTAAAAACAGGTCAGAACCACCTTTCTCATTCATAATGCTGAGAAATTTATCAATTTTAAAGGTTCCTTCGTACATTGCCATATATCGTTTTCCTCAAAATTAAATTGTTGTAGGATCTTTAGCCACAGCTCTTGCGTCCTGAGCGGAAATTACACCGGTTACCACCAGACGCTTCAGACAGGCATCAAGAGTCTGCATACCGACTGAACCACCGGTCTGAATAGCAGAGTACATCTGCGCAATCTTATCTTCACGAATGAGGTTTCTGATAGCAGGAGTACCAATCATGATTTCATGAGCAGCAACACGACCTCCGGCAATTCTCTTAATCAGAGTCTGGGAAATTACAGCATTCAGAGATTCTGACAACATTGAACGAACCATACCTTTTTCAGCACCAGGGAACACGTCGATGATACGGTCGATAGTTTTGGATGCCGAGTTTGTATGCAGTGTACCGAACACCAAGTGACCGGTTTCAGCAGCAGTCAAAGCAAGACGAATAGTTTCAATATCACGCAATTCACCGACGAGGATAATATCCGGGTCTTCACGAAGTGCTGAACGAAGAGCGTTGTTAAACGAATGTGTATCTTTATGAACTTCACGCTGGTTAACCAGGCAGTTCTTTGAAGTATGCACGAATTCGATTGGGTCCTCAATGGTCAGAATGTGATCATGGAAACTTTCATTCACATAGTCAATCATTGCAGCCAGTGTGGTTGATTTACCTGAACCTGTAGGACCTGTTACCAGCACCAGACCTCTAGGAGCTTCCGCAATTTTTCTGAAGATGGAAGGGCATTTCAACTGTTCAAGTGTAAGAACCTTGCTTGGAATGGTACGGAATACTGCACCGATACCGCGGTTCTGATGGAACACGTTAACACGGAAACGTGCAACATTAGGCAGTTCGAAAGAAAAGTCGCACTCCAGATTATCTTCAAGTTCCTTTCTCTGCTGGTCGTTCATTATATCGTACACCAGTTTGAAAACTTCCTTATCCGGCAAAGCTTCCAAATCTATTTTTCTCATATCACCATCGATACGGATCATTGGAGGCAAACCGGCTGACATGTGCAAGTCAGATGCATTGTTGCTCACGCTGTACTGGAGCAATTCAGTCATATCTAAAGACATATGTTATCCTTACTTATTATCATACTCATCCCTGAGCTCTTACTAAAATAACACTAATTATACAATATCCTTTTTTTCAACTTTAAGAACTAGATAACGTTTTGAGACTAATATTATCAATTTAAACGAATTGTTTATTCAAAATTTGTACAAAACGATGCCAAGCAACCGGACAAAATCCAAAAGTATCGATGCCGCAGTTGTGGTATCATATCAGCCGTACATATTGTTTATTCTGTTGGGCATAATTATGACAATAAAGGAAAATATTCAGAGCGTATTGAATGATATAGAAACCTTTCGCAGCAAATACAAGGTTTCTCATCAGGTAAATCTTCTAGCTGTCAGTAAAACAAAACCCTTCGACTCGATTATCGAAGCCTATCGGTGCGGTCAGCGAAGATTCGGCGAAAATTACGCACAGGAAGGATGCGAAAAAATAGAAAGGTCCCGTCAGGAACATCTGGACGATCTGGAATGGTTCTTTATCGGACCGATTCAGTCAAACAAAACAAAAATGATTGCAGAACATTTTGACTGGGTTTTAAGCTGCGATCGGCCTAAAATCATTACCAGACTTAACGAGCAGAGACCTTATCACATGGGTAAACTCAAGGTCTGCATTCAGGTTAATATTTCCCATGAAGAACAGAAAAGCGGAGTATACTCCGATGAAGAAATCAGGGAACTGGCGGAATTTATCTCTAAGCAGCCTAATCTGGAATTCAGAGGTTTAATGGCTATCGCGCTGAATACGGACAATCTCGCCACATTAAAGGAAGAATTTGTACGAATGAATGATTTGTTCCAGAAACTGAAAGGAATTTATCCGGCAGTTGATACTCTTTCCATAGGAATGACGTCAGACATGGAAACAGCCATAGAATGCGGTTCAAATCTGGTTCGTATCGGCACTGCAATTTTCGGTGCAAGAGATTACAGTAAACATTAAAAATAAAAGGAAACATAAAGTGAAAGATCTAAAAATAGCTTTTATCGGCGGCGGCAATATGGCACGCTCGCTAATCAGCGGTTTAATCAAATCAGGTTATGACAGGGAACTGATCTCTGTTTCCAACCGCAGTGAAGGAAAACTGACCGCACTGAGCAGGGATTTCGGAATTAAAACATCTTTGGATAATTATGAAATTGCCAAAGATGCGGAGCTTATCGTTTTAGCGGTAAAACCGCAGTTTATGGCAGAAATGCTTGAGAAATTAACTGCAGACATTAAGGATTACCAAAATAAATTAATTATTTCCCTGGCGGCAGGTGTAACCATTGAAAGATTATCTTCCCTATTAAACGGACATAAAAAAATAGTCAGATTAATGCCTAACACGCCTGCTCTGATCGGGTACGGAGTTACCGGAACATTTGCCACTCATGACGTTTCCGCGGAAGAAAAGGAATTTACCAACAGGATACTCTCTGCTGTAGGTAAAGTTGTATGGGTTGAACATGAGGAGGATATCAATACCGTTACAGCGGCATCAGGTTCATCTCCTGCTTATTTTTTCCTATTCATGCAGTATATGATAGAGCATACAAAGACACTTGGATTGAATGATGAACAGGCAAAAACACTTGTAGTTCAGACTGCACTGGGAGCGGCACAGATGGCAGTTAAAAATCCTGATGTTTCCCTGGAGGAATTGCGCGCGCAGGTTACATCGAAGGGAGGAACAACGTTTGCTGCAATTACCAAATTTGAGGAATTGAATCTGAAGGATTCGGTAAACAAGGCTATGGATGCGTGTATTGCCAGAGCTGAAGAAATGCAGAAACTGTTCTAACATTAGTTGCATCATTCTACACTATATTAAAATTATCCAAATTATCGAAACAATAAATCCGATTACTTTAAACTGTTATCGGATTTTGTAAAGATTAAAAAACAGGAATCCCTGCTTTCTGTATATTTTCTGTCAGTAAATGAAACTTATTTATCACAGAATACACATAAAAACCCGAACCTAATCGGGCTTAAATTATTTAATAAGTATAAGATCAAGATTAACTCATCTTAACTTGCATCAAAAATATATTCACTGACCTTTTATTCTGTACTCCCACGTTAAGAAGTTGTTAGTTCACCAAAAATAAAGACCCGACAACTAATTTGACAGGTCTTTTTACATTTTTCTTCAAAACTCAAGGTTACTCAAAAATTAGATAAAACCTATTGTATTATAACTGGCTTACCTCAGCGTTACCTCAGCGCCATCCGTAAATACACACACTGACCAAGCTTTTGCAGTTAAAGTAGTTCCACTGACTGTGCAAGAGTCAGAATACAGTAAACCGGTATCTTCAGTTCCTAAGTCGGTCACACCTGCATCAAGTGATTTTTCTGAAGGATTAGCGTTAAGCATTACCACAACATTCTTTCCACCCTTGCCGTCTGATTTATTCTTAGCATGCATAACGATTAAACCAACAGTCTGATTTGCACCAGTATTCAGGAACTTAACATTAGATTTAATAAGTTCTGCATCACCTAAGTGTAAAGCATCATTATTCTTCCTAATTGTTGCAAGTTTTTGGTAAGTATCGACCATCTTAGCTTTCACATCTGCACCTACATCACTGTTGTACTTGGATACTTCAAGAATTGCATCCCAATCATCCTGATCTTTCTCGTAATTTACCAACGCACCAGGGATAAATTCATTTCCCTTTTTCATATCGTAATTTACCTTGTTGGAGAAGTCACCGGTATTGTAGCTATCGTTTTGGAAGTACTTGGTACGTAACAGATCTGAACCTTGCTGATCAAACGCAGGAGACTGTCCGAGAATTACAGTTGCTAAACCGATACCATGCATTCTAGCCTTCTCTTCCATAGTACGATCTTTATTTGCCTTGTACATAATCAAGTCAAACTGAGTCTGATTATCATGTTTAGAAACATAGTTAATAGTATCAATTGGTTTCAAACCGTAACCAGCAAGAGAATCCCAATAACTGATATCCTTACCAAGTTTTTTATCACCTGTATAAGTTTCCAATTCGTAATCTTGTAAGTTACCAGCCATACTTATACGAATGATATCCTGGAAGTTTTTAACTCTTTCCTCATCACACTTACCTGCTTGAGATCCCTTAACCTTTGCGTTTTCATCGACACAGGCGCCGGAAGCAAAGCCTTGAAGAATAATCAGGTTCTCTCCGTGATCAAACGGACCAGATCCCCTTACACCATCACGGATACGATCATTAAATGTACCGATTCCTGTACCACCCATATTCTTTTGAGTTGCATTCTTTCCAGTTCCGATAGCGGCTTCTGCACTGCCTGCATCCCAACCTTCACCGAAGAAGTACATTTCATCGTTTTCAGTACGTTTTTTAACGTTTGCTAGAGTATCAACCATAACCTGTTTTGGCAAATATCCCATCAAGTCGAAACGGAATGCGTCAACTTTGTAGTCCTTAGCCCAGGTTACAAGAGTATCTTCCATCAACTTAGCAAACATTTTGTGTTCACCGGCTGTGTCCTCACAGCAAGTATCATGAATAACCGCACCGGTTTCAGCATTAAGACGATTATAATACCATGGTACAATTCTATCCAATACAGATGAATTCTTTTCTACGCCTGAACCATCGGTGTGGTTATACACAACATCAAGAATAACGTTCATACCGATCTCTTTCTTGACAGTCTGGAACATTTCACGAATTTCCTTGATACGAACATAAGGATCTTTTATGCTTGTTGCATATGAACCCTCTGGAACCTGGTAGTGCCATGGATCATAACCCCAGTTGTAAGAATCATTATTCTTAACATGCTCAACCAGGAATTTATCAACATTCTTTGAATCCTTGGAATCATCTGCGGCAGCCGCGGCAAGTAGATCGTATACAAGCTCTGCTGAACCGCAAACGTCAACACCTTCTGTCTTAGTCACGTCTGCGCGTTTACAAAATTCTGCACCGGTAATAGTTACATCCAGAGTCTTGCCACCCATAACTTTATCTTCATCAATTGAGGCAATATCATACAATGGAAGGAATTCAATGTGTGTTACACCTGCTTGGCTTAAAGCTTTCAAATGCTTACCTACATTGCTCTTGGTATCAGTCAAACCGAGATATTTTCCCTGTTTATCTTCTGCAACACCCTTGTCAGAACCAACAGTCAAATCACGAATATGTGATTCAGTAATAAGCATTGCTGCAATATCAGCTTCAGTCTTCTGAGAATGAGGAGCCTTCAAGTCATCCCATCCGTCTGGTTTTGCCAGTTCGCTGTTTAAGTCAACCACTGCAGAATTTCCACTCAAAATAGACAAGGAATATGGATCTGTTGCCCATGTATCTTCAATCTTTCTCGTTTCAGGATGATAAACATTTAGCTCATATTTGTAAGCTGCCTTACCGTCGGCTGTTACATCACTTGCCGTATATGACCAAATACCTGTAGCTTCGTCGTAGGTCATTTCGCCCACAACCTTATCCCACTTATCATCACCAGCTTTTGGCCACAAATGTAATTTTACTTTCTGTGCGGTAGGAGCCCACAACTTGAATGTAGCACCGGAGCTGTTCACTGTCAAACCAAAATCATTAACAGCCAGTAAACTATCATTAACATATAATTCATCAATCAAACTTGCAGTCTGAACTTTTGATATAAGCTTGGTTTCGTTGTTATTATCCAAACCGACAAGAAGAGCCTCGCCTTTTAGAACTTTTTTAGCATCAATTTGAACATCAGCAGGAATTTCAAAAGCTTTGAAATCAGCCAAATTAGGATGTGCTTCCTTCAATTCATCCGATAACGTTGTTGGGGTTAAATTAATGAAGGTACCGGTTAAACTTTCACCATCAGAATTTATTACAGATTCAGGATCATAGTGCATTCGAACATTGTAATCACCGGCATTTTTCCACACAATAACTCTTTCAGTTAACCAGTGTGCTGATGCATCATCAACCTTCAGACCTGCACTGCTTCCCATTTCTTCAAAAGCTTCTTTGGTTGTTGCATATGATTCTGTCTTTTTAGCAGAGAGCGTAATAGAGTGATCATCAGCAGTCCAAACCAGTTTCTGGTCACCCTGCAACTTATTCTTATCAGCATCTCTTACAATAACGCCCATACATCCGTCAGCGTTATCATTATTTATAGTAAGTTTCCAATACGGACCGTAATCATTCTTGCCTTCCGGAGTTACTGATTGATCATCCCAGTTGGCATTTACCTGAGTTGTTGCAGCACAACCCTGATCCCACAAATGTAAACTGAAACCGCTTGGATCTTTTGACCCCTGACTGCCATATTCCGGGTCAAGCCACTGAACCATCAAATACCCTGCTTCCGACTGCACAACATCTTCTTCAGGAGTTGGCAAATCTATGGTTTTAACAGCATACTTAGAAGGAGCTGCAGGATCAAACGATGATGAAGATGAACTCGAAGAGCCACCGCAAGCGCTTAAAGACACTGCCACAAAGCAAGGCATTGTCCAAAGAGCTAGTTTGCTAATTTTTGTTTGCATATGATAACTATCCTATAAGAAAACAAGAAAGATAATAAAAAATAACCTACGATAATTACGTTCTGCAGATGTT
>CACWLF010000036.1 GCA_902761645.1 uncultured Aeromonadales bacterium
GTGTATTATGGCACTTACAATGTATATGAAAGTTACCGGCAAAAACCAGGGCGAAATCAAGGGTTCATGCGATCAGGGCGGAGACAAGAAGGACAAGATCCTGGTTTATGCACTGGATCACAAGGTTGAAATTCCGAGAGATGTACATACAGGACTGCCAACAGGTCAGCGCATTCATCATCCTTTGACAGTAACCAAGGCAAAGGATGTTGCATCACCAAAACTGTTCGGAGCATGCTGCAAGGGTGAACAGGTTGATGTGGAACTTGATTTCTACCGCATCAAGCCAACCGGCGAAGAGGAACTTTACTACAAGATTACCATCAATGATGCAGTGATTGTGGAAATGAGAGAGGATACACCAACCACCTTCCTGCCTGAGAACAAACCGTATCATGACATGGAGGACGTAAGCTTCACCTACTCAAAGATTACATGGGCATACCAGGACGGCAACATTGAATTCACCGATGACTGGAAAGCATAATATGTAAGAAAAACAGTACGGCAATCAAACTGACTTTCAGACCTCATAATTCAGAAACGGATTATGAGGTCTGTTGTTTTCCGTCCTGATCTTAAAAATTCATCAGAGCGGCGGTAAATCGTTAGACGATGAAATATTTATCATCCGTTACGGGCAATCCGGATTTTTATTTTGCAAAAAATGGAATAAAATTAATTAAAACAATCAGTCAGGAGATTTGCCATGACAAGAACAGTTATTGTTGGCGGTACAGCAGCGGGAACCACAGTTGCCGCACGTTTAAGACGTCTGGATGAAACCGCCGAAATCATTCTTTACGAAAAAAATGAATTTGTATCCTCCGCTGTCTGCGGATTTCCTTATTATATTGGAAATGTAATTCGCGATGCCGGCATGCTCAGGGTTCAGACTGCCAGGACACTCGGTGAAAAATTTAAAATGGATGTCAGAACTTGTTCTGAAGTAATCAGCATTTCTCCCCAGGAAAAAAATCTGCAGGTAAAGAATCTTAAAACAGGCGAAATTTATTCAGAGCATTATGATAATCTCATACTGGCTACCGGTACGGTACAGAGTATTCCGGCAAATATTGATTTTGAAGCTCCCGGAATTTTTACTCTCAGAACCGTAAGCGATGCTGAAAAAATCAACGCTTTCATCGGCGATAAAAAAGGGCTTACAGCACTGGTTTACGGCAGCGGTTTTGCAGGAGTGGAGATTGCGGACAATCTGCAGCACAGAGGAATAAACACGGTTCTGGTCGGCAGAGGTCCTCATGCTCTCAGACATTTCGACCGTGATCTTTCCGCTCTTATAGATCTGCAGATAAAAGTCAGCAGAATCAGATTCCTTCAGGAGACCGTCATAGCAAAAGCCGGACTGTCAGGTGACGGAACCGGCAGGCTTGAAGCGGTACTTTCCGACGGTACTGTAATCAATCCTGATTTTATAGTTGTTGCGACAGGAAACAGACCTGATTCACGGCTTGCGGAAAAAGCCGGCATTGCTCTTAATGATAATAAAACAATTAGGGTCGACAGCCGCATGAGAACATCCGTACCTGATGTCTATGCCGTCGGTGACGTGATCGAATTCTGCAGTTTTGTCTCAGGAATGAATCAGCATATCGCTCTTGCCGGACCGGCATACCGGCAGGCCCGCGTCTGTGCGGACAATATTGCCGGATTGAAGAGCAGTGAATATCACGGCGCACAGAATACAGCAGTTATAAAGATCAATGATCTGACCGCCGCATATACGGGCATGAACACGGATCAGCTTGAGCAGCTTAAGAAGAAACGTCAGGGATTTGATTATGTTCCTCTTCTTGTTTCAGGAAAATCCCATGCAGGATTCTATCCGCGTTCGGTACCTGTAATCATCAAGGCTTTTTTTGATAAAAAACAGGGACGTCTTCTGGGAGCGCAGGCAATAGGCGGCGAGGGTATAGACAAACGTATTGATGTTCTTGCCGGCATTATCAGAGCCCGCGGAACCTATCAGGATCTTGCCGAGGCGGATTTCTGCTATGCACCGCCTTTCTCCGCCGCAAATGATGCGCTGAATTTTCTGGGATTCTTGGCCGATAATTATTTCAGAAGTCTGGCTGTTTATATATTATGGGATGAGGTTGAAAAGGAAATTGATTCCGGAAATTCAAAGTTCACGGTTCTGGATGTCCGGGAGACAATGGAAACCGGATTCAGCAGTTTCAAAGGCGCAGTCAATATTCCTTTAGGCGAGTTGAGGGACAGACTTGATGAACTGCCAAAGAACAATACAATTGCCGTTACCTGCGCGGTCGGAGTGAGAGCATACAATGCTGCAAGAATTCTGATGCAGAACGGATTTAATGATGTCAGAGTCATTTGCGGCGGCATGCATTTATATCGAAGTCTGCACTGGAAACCGTACTGAAACCGGAATTGATGCAATATCGGAAATAATATGCATGCAACAGGCTTAATATGACTTGTTCGTCATGCGGGATTAATTGTTTTTATGTGAGAAAATTATCGGTTTTATAAATCCTTTTTATGTATAATTTTTCAGTTTATTGTTAATAATCAATTAGTTAGATTGAAAAATAATTTTTTTCTTAATGTTTATCAGGAGAATTTAATGAAAAAAATTTTTAAGACTGTGATTGCGGCTGCTGCTGCTGCTGCAGTGGGAATCAGCAGTGCGGCAGATGCCGGAGACGGAGAATTTGATTTAACTGTATATCATATGAATGACAGCCACTCATATGTTGAACCTGTCAATACCTTTATCAAGGCTGGAGGCAAGAAATATCTCGCTCAGATCGGCGGCATGAATCCGATTTACAATTATCTCGTTAAGCATGACGGTGAAAATGTAATTAGACTCCATGCAGGGGATTTCCAGACCGGCAACGGTACTTATTTCAATTATTATCACGGACGTGATGACTATGAAATTCTTAAGGAACTGAGATTTGATGCTCTGGTTATGGGCAACCATGAATTTGATCACGGCAATGATTTTATTGCCGAGATTCTGGCAGGCCTGAAGAGCGGTCCTCACGGTGTTCCGGTTGTTACTGCAAATGTGGTGGTGCCGCGTGAAAACCGTTTAACTCCGCTGCTTGATCCTTATATCATATTGGAACGCGGCGGCGAAAAAATTGCAGTTATCGGTTTAACCAGCAGTACCAAGGTTGTTACATCTTCAAAACCTGATAAGGATACCCAGTTCCTTGACGAGGCTGAGACTGCAAACAAAATTGTAGAAGAACTCAGAAAAAAGGGTATTAATAAATTTATCGGACTTACCCACATCGGACTTGAAAACGATGTCGAGGTTGTAAAGAAATATCACGGCATTGATGTTCTGGTTACCGGCGACTCTCATACAATCATGGGTTATCAGCTTCATAAAATCGGCATTCCTACAATTGACGATTATCCGCTGACTCTGAAGAACATGGACGGAAACAATGTCTGCGTTGTTCAGGCCGGTTCAACCGCTGCGCTTCTTGGAAAACTGAATGTCAAATTCGATAAGGACGGCAATGTTATCAGCTGCTCCGGCGCACCTCAGGTTATTGTGAGTCAGATCAGCAAACCCAATTCAGATCCTCTGAATGAAGAGGAAACAGCAGCTGTGAAGAATGAACTGTCAAAATTTGATTTTGTTTCGTTCTATGATTCCGCCAGGGATTTAAGCAACGACAAGATCAATGGATACATTGACGAAATTCATTCAAAACTTGAATATCTCGGAACCAATGACAATGCGCTCTGTCAGACCCGTGTTCCAGGAGAGGTTTGCCTGCTGACCCAGACCGAACAGAATCACGGATGCGAGGTATGTACAGCTCTCAGTGCGGTGCTTGCCAAGAATTTCCCTGACACTGTTATACTCCAGAATGCCGGTAACTACCGCACATTCATGTGGCCGGGAAAAGTTTATGATTCCGACGTTAAGAATGTTCTGGCATTTGCCAACAATCTTATTTCCGTGGATATCTCGGGAACCGAACTTATTAAACTGCTGAACGGAGGCATTGATTCATACATGAAGAATCCTTCCCGCGACGGTTCTTTCCCTACCGGTTACGGTGTAAGATTCGATCTTGATTTGACCGCTGCAAATCATGAATACATCAGCAATGTTGAATACAAGGGACCGAAGGGCTGGGAACCTGTTGAACCGGATAAAAAATATACGGTTATTCTCAACGAATACATAGCCACCGGTGCCGACGGATACGGTTATCTGAAACAGCTTGTTGACGATCAGAAGCATAACTTTAAGAACCTTAACAAGCTTATTGCAGAGGAAACCATTGCTGTTTTAAAGAAGGATCCTAAGATTGAAAAGCTTCCGGTTTCTGAAATGTTTGTTAAGAAACTGAAGAAAAAATAATTTTCTGGATAACCTTAAGATAATCAATTGAATTGATTTTTCACTGCCTGCCGTATGCGTTAAGCATACGGCAGGCATTTTATATTTAATAACCTGAATGTTTTTTTATGGACAGAATTACAGCGTCGCGGCCGTTTTTTTTTTTTAATGATCCGTCATTAATTTTATTGCTTTCATTTTTAACAGAAAATTCAGAATTGGTTTCATAATCAGGACCGGCATGACAATTCAGCATTCTCCTGGTGAATTCATGGATTTCAGAGGAATATTTCATCTAAAAATGCTTTGCCTGTTTCCGGTTCTTCCTTTTAATTCCGTCCGGATTAATATCAATGGTCCGCATCGGCAGTTCTGCTTCAGCATCAATTCATGAAACGGGGAACACTCCCGGTACCGGCAGTATTCTGAATAAGAAAATGGTTATCCGAAAATATGGATAACCCGGGTATTTATTGACTGCTGATGCAGCAGCCGTTTAAAACAACAGGAAGAATTTAATCAAAAAAAGTATGCTTACAGTATAGGTAAGAAGTGAAACCTCCCTGGATTTTCCGCAGAACAGTTTAATTACCGCATAACTTATTAATCCGAGTCCTATGGCGTGACCGATTGAGTGGGAAGCAGGCATAAGAACAATCATAATCATAGCCGGAGCAAATTCAGTAAGATCATCGAAGTTGATTCTTTTTATATCCCTGAACATCAGAATACCGACATAGAGCAGTGCGGCTGATGTTGCAGGAGCCGGTATAAGAGCCACGGCAGGAGCAAGGAACATGCAGAAAAGAAACAGAATTGCGATGACTGCGGATGTAAGACCTGTTCTTCCGCCTGCGGCGATACCTGCATTTGATTCGGCAAAGGTTGTAACCGTGGAGGTTCCCAGAGTTCCACCTACCACTGTTGCAACCGCATCCGCAAGAAGTGCTTTTTTCATTTGTCGCTTTTCATTGAGAAGATTAGTCTTTGATGAGGTGCCGATCAATGTGCCTACCGTATCAAAGAGATCCACCACGCAGAAAGTAACAATCAGCAGCAGAGCGGTGTCCAGTCCGATTTTCATGAAGCAGTCAAAATCAAATCTGAAAAATGTGGTTGAGAAAAAATCATTGAACGGCGGCAGCCAGCTTGCATTCTGCAGGGACGCAAACGGATCCCTGCCGCAAAGGTACGCACCTGACCAGTATATTATGGAGGCGGCAAGAATTCCGAGAGGAATGCATCCCGGTATTCTGCGGTACGCCAGTACGGCTATGGTGAAGAAACCTGCAAGCATGGTAATTACGGAAAGATACATTTCTGGAAATGCCGAGCCGAGTTTTTCTCTGGCGGCAACGGTATTGATGGCGCCGAAGAAATCATCACCCATATAGAACGGTCCGCCGCTGTCTGAAAAAATTGTAACATTGTACTTGAGTGCTATGAACATCAGAAAAATACCGATGGCAGGTGCTATGCTGATTCTTATGCATTCCGGAATTGCGTCAATTATTTTTTCCCTGACTCTGATAATGGTAAGAATCACAAACAGAATACCTTCTAGAAGAATAATCACCAGTCCTGCCTGGTAGGCCTCGGTATATGAAATGCCCAGCATGGCGGCCGTTGATGCGGTGACAATCGCAAAATAGCTGTTTGATCCCATACCCGGAGCCATGGCCAGTGGTTTGTTGGCCAGAAGTCCGACAAGCATGGTTCCAAGAAATGCAGAAATACAGGTGGCAAGAAAAATACCGTTCCAGAGCGGTGTATTGATCTCAAACGCCGAAAGAATATTCGGGTTGAGACTGATTATATATACCATGGAAACGAAGGTTGCAATACCGGCCAGAACTTCCGTTTTAACATCGGTATTATTTTTTTTCAGTTTAAAAAATTTTTCAAGCAGCATGCGCTCTCCTATTATTTATGAATGCAATAATTTTAAACGTTATGCAACCATAAATTTGCGGATTGGCTTCAATTTTTTTAATTACTGTTAACCGTTGATAATGAACGAAAACTGTTGTCCGTCAACCTTTGCTTTTATTCTGCTTCATAACGGAATAAATAAAGTATTTCTTGCCACTGTTCTGATAACCGCAAGGAAGATGATAAAGATTTCCTTCTGTAAATTGCAAAATCTGATGACAGAAAGAGACAGCCGGCTCATCAGACAGATAATTTCTGACTGACGTTTTACGATGTTTCTCTCAATTGCCGGCAGGATCAGTAGCGGGTCTTCCTTTTTCTGAAGAATCTCAGAATTCTGGAGATGATGATTTTTACCGGAGAACGGCTCTCGTGTCTGACAAGACCGAAGTCAACATCCTGATTGAATGAACGTGCTCTGCTGAGCATTTTCTCCATGGTTTCAACTTTTTCGGTATTCCAGCAGTCAATCGGCTGATTGAAGGAATAAGCCTCGTAAAACATGTAGTTCATATTGCAGGCGGCAGAGGTATCCCATCGGTCGAGGGGAGAGTTAAAGGATTTTGCTCCGCTGAACATATGATTGAAATCGGTTACACCTGATACATCCCAGCAGTTTATATCCTGATTGAAATTTTCAGCCTCGTGGAACATTCCGCTCATATCCGTTACACAGGATGTATCCCAGTGATCGAGAGGCTGATTGAATGCGTAGGCATAGTTGAACATATTGCTCATATCGGTTACGTTCGACGTGTTCCAGTGATTAAGCGGCTGATTGAAATAGCGCGTGCTGGAAAACATGAAGCTGAAATCTGTAACCTGTGATGTGTCCCAGTTATCCAGCGGATAGTTGAAGGCGTGAGCCTCCTTGAACATTTCACTCATGTTGGTTACATTTGATGTGTTCCATCCGCCGATCGGCTGGTTGAAAGCCGACGCCTCGCAGAACATGCTGCCCATATTGGTAACGCGTGAGGTATCCCATCCGCCGATCGGCTGATTGAAATACTTTGCATGATAGAACATGAAACTCAGATCTGTCACCTTTGAGATATTCCATTCTCCGACCGGACAGTTGAAATAACGCGCATTGTAGAACATGAAGCTCATGTCGGTAACATTGTCCACCTTCCAGTTTCCGACAGGCTGATTGAATGAGGATGCGCGGCAGAACATGCAGCGCATGGTTGTTACATTGGCGGTGTTCCACTTTTCAAGCGGCTGATTGAAGGCCTCGGCACTGCGGAACAAGAAACTCATGTCGGTAACGCTGTCCACCTTCCAGTTGCCGATTGGCTGATTGAAGTTTTTGGCCTCGTCGAACATGCCGCTCATGTTTACAACCTTAGAGGTATCCCAGCGACCGATCGGCTGATTGAAATATTCCGCAGCCTTGAACATGAAACTCATGTCGGTAACATTGGAGGTATCCCAGTCCTCAACTCCGGCAAAATCCCTGCGGGAGGTATTTTTGAACAGTTCGCTGAAATCGGTTACATCACGGGTCTCGATAAATCCGAGATGCACGGAAGGATCGTCAACGAGCCTGATCAGATCTATTCTGTTTTTAGGAAAATAAATTTTATAGCTGAACGGAATGATTTCGGCAATGCGCGAACACATGGTCAGAACCTCGGAGAGTTCGTCGGAGTATTTCTGTTTCGGCGCCGCTGCTCTGAAACCGGAAATCAGATTTAAGATCTGTTCATTTTTCCTGCTTTTGAACCAGTAGTTCAGAAGTTCGTAAAACTGTTCTTTAGAGGCAATCAGTTCGTTTTCCAGAACTCTTGAGGAATTAGACTTCTCGAAAATGCGGCTGCACAGCGCATCGATATTACCGTATTTTTCCCCGTGCCAGTAAAAGGAGGTATCCTTAAGACCTGAGCAGTCCCACATTTTTTCAGAATTGCGGAAGGCGTCGGCATTCCAGTACATCAGATTTTTGTTGGTGACAGCCGACAGATTCCATTTTTCGATTGAATGTCTGAAACCCGATGCGCCTGCAAACATGCCGCTGGTGCATGTTACGGATGAAGTGTCCCAGCCTCCGATATTCTGATTGAAGGCAGAGGCACCGTTAAACAGATCGTTCATCAGCTCGGCTTTTGAGGTGTTCCAGCTGCCGATCGGCTGATTGAAGGAATTTGCTCCGCAGAAGAGAAAACTCATGTCGGTAACATTCGAGGTATCCCAGTCATCCAGCGTCTGATTGAAAAAATCAGCGCCGTGGAACATGTGGGCCAGATCCTTCACCTGAGAAATATTCCAGCTGCCGATCGGCTGATTGAAGGATCTCGCACCCTGGAACATTCCTCTCATTGTTAACGCCGAGGAGGTATTCCACTCGCTGATGCCTCTGCGGCATGAACAGAATTCCGCGTTTTTTCCAGTCATCGGCTGATTGAAGATTTCAGCGTTGTGAAACATGTAGCTGAAGTCGGTTACACGGGAGACATCCCAGTTTCCAATCATATTGTTGAAATGTCTGGCGCCTTCAAACATATGACTCATATCAAGGGCATTAGAGGTGTTCCAGTCCTCGATGCCGGCATAGTCCTTTCTCTGTGAACCGGCAAATAGTCTGCTGAAATCGGCAACCGAACCGGTATCAATCAGACCAAGACATATGCTTTCATCGGAGATCAGCTCCATGAGTTCATCTTTGTTCTGAGGTTTGTAAATCTGACAGCTGAAATCGGTTTTACAGGTGAGAATCGAGCAGAGGGTTACAAAATCAATTCGTTCATCACCGTAAAGCCTGCTGCTTACTGTCCTGAAGTAATTGTTTATCAGATCTGCAGTTTCATTGAGATGGATGCATTTGTACCAGCAGGCCAGCAGTGAATAGATTTCATCTGCGGAACCGATGAGATTGTGATCGGCAATTTTGTTATGCTCGGCATTTTTCAGAATTTCCGCACACAGCTTTCCCGGATTTTCATAATGAACACCTTTCCAGTACAGGAGACGAGGCAGTTTCTGATCCTCCTGAAGTTTAAGCAGCAGCCTGAGGTATGCAACATCGGTTACGCCTGCATCCTCGCAGTCCATAACGAGGCTGGCATACTGCTGAAGATTAAGCGATTTGAAAAATTCGGCAACCAGTCCTCTTCCGATATGTTTTTTTCCTTCCTCCCAGTTTACCTGCAGTTCACTGATCAGGTCCGCCATATTGCCTATGGTTACGGTGCTTTCATCCTGGCTGTAGAAGTGATACGGTCTGGAAAATTCCAGTGTGCGGATTTCCCCGTTATCCTCCGGGGAGACTTCAGATGATTTTGAATTCTTTCGGCGTCCTCTGACTTTCTTTCCGGCAGACCCGGCTCCTTCGTCAGGAACGGGCAGATCTTCGCCTTCGCACCATTTTTCAATTTCAGTATACGTCCAGCGGCGGTTCGGGTTGCCGGGCTCATTGCGGTGTGACAAATCCCTGAAGGTAAGTCCGAGAATAAGTTTCTTCAGTTCTGGCGGAAAATCATCGTCAAAAGGAATTTTCTGAACCGATGCAAAGGCGGCAAGATCCCGGTTTGATTCGCTGTGCGCCTCTTTTTCCGACTGCGCAAAAGGTGTATTGCCTTTGAAAAGTTCATAAAGAGTAATGCCGAAGGCATAGTAGTCTGATTCCGGCAGCCAGATATTGCTGAAGGTTTCCGGAGCGCAGTATTCAGGTGACATTCCTGTTTTGGTGATTATAATGGATTTGTTGGCGCTCATTGCCGAGCTGATCCCGAAATCTATTATCAGGATCTGTTTTCCGTCATCGGAAATCATCAGATTCGACGGATTCAGATCTTTATGAATAATGCCGTGATTATGGAGATATTTAAGACCGGAGCAGACATTCGGAATTATTATTTTTTTCAGAATTCCGGCATCAAATGTTTTGCCGGCAAGACTTCCGTTCATGAAATAGGGGAGTATTACGCATGGATAGCCGCGGAAATCGCCGTAATCAATAATCGGAACGATGTTGGATGATTTAAGTCTGGCAAGCCGTCTGAGAACCTCCGGTTTAACTGCATCCGTGCGTTTATATATCTTGGCGGCATAGCGGTTGTTTTCACGATCATGGCAGAGATAAATTTCAGCCTCGCCTGACTGACGGTTCATATTGGCAAAAAGAGTATATTTATCAAGGACAACGGTTCCCTCGAGATTTCTGAATTCGGATTCCGGACCCGATTTTCCCGGGCCGGAACGGAGAGACTGAAGCAAAATGCCGTTTTCGCTGCTGTCGTTACTGTCTTTATTATTTAATTCCATAATTCTTTATGCCAATCGGATATGCTGATTTAACAGTTTTTTTTCTCGGTTCAGGCAGTCGCCTCTGCTTTTAAATTCCGCTGAAACCTGAACGCACACAGGCAAAATTCTATCATGTATCCATATGATAATTTGCGTAATGCTTCGCAAGATGCGCAAAACGGAGGCGGAAATCAATCGTTTTCAAACAGGCATGACCGTAAACGGTGATATTTTTTCGAGATACCAAAAAGGCCGCCGAAGCGACCTTTGATGGAGGTACAAAAATGAAAATAAAAATCTAAATTAAAACGGAGCGGTTTATCAGTTCAGACTAACCTTTACACCGTCGGCAAAGCCTTTAACCTGATCTTCCTTGAAGTCCTTCTTGCTCAGAGTAACTCTCTTAAGATTAGGGTTCTTCTTCAGAGCCTCAAGGTCAAAGCCTTTTGCATTCTTAACGTAAACATACTGCAGTTTAGGAGATTTTGCAAGTGCTTCTGAATTTTCCACAACCACATCAATGAGTTCGAGGCTTTCAAGTCCTGCAAGATTTTCAGCAAATGCAAGATTCAAAGGATCGTGAACACCGTTGAATGAAATTTTTGTCAGTGATGCCAGTGATTCAAGACCTGCTGTGCTTACGGCTGAGAATTTGCCGAGTCTGATTTCACTCAGTTTCTTGAGGTTCTTGGCAAATGAGCAGTCCAGTTTAGGAGTACCGTTGATCATGCTGGTAAGTTCCAGTTTTTCAAGGTTTTCCATGGTTTCAAGAGACTTTTCCACATTATCAATTCTCTTCTGACCGCCCCAGATTGTGAACTTCTTGATATTCTTTGCGTTTGCAAGAGTTGCAAGGTCCAGATCCTCCTTCATGCTCCATACCTTGAAATCTTCAATGGTGGATTTTGCAACAGGGGAAAGATCGGTTACTTTTTCGGAGAATACATCGAATTTCTTGAGGTTAGGAAGCTCTGTAACCCAGGAAACGTCGCTTAATGATGTAAGACCGCCGTTGATTTCAACCAGGGATTTGATTTTTGCCAGTGCGGCGAAATCATTGGTCTTTGAAGCATAGGTTGTAATCTTGGTTAATTTTGAGCAGGTTTCAAGCTGACCGTAATCGGCAACTGTAGCACCGTACAAATCAACGGTTGTCAGTGAATCGAGCGCGCACAGAGGCTTCAGATCTGCCACATCGGAATATTTCAAATCCACTGTTTTCAGACCAGGGAAGGCTGCCGCCACCAGAGATAAATCTGCAGGCTTTGCGTGGGTGATTGATACATCCTTTAATGAAGGAATCTTAGGAAGACCGGTCAGATCTGTAAGTGAAGAACCGCCCTTGATGGAAATTCTGCTTAATCTTTCAAGTTTGGACATCCATTTCAGGCTGTTTAATTTGGATGATTCGATTGAAAGTGAAGATAATTTGTCAAATTCGCCCAGAACGGAAAAGTCGGTTACATTGTCGGTTCTGATGTTAACCTTCTGCAGTGATTTTTCAGCTGCAATCGGAGCGATTGATGTTACCTTGTCACTGTCGATTTTGATATCGGCTGCATCAGGATATTTGGCTATAATGGCTTTGAGCTCATCGTCGGAAACCTTTGAAACTGCAAGTTTGTACTCCTTGCTGGTCAGCTTTGAACTCTGTTCATCAAGTTTTTTCTGCACGTCTGCATTGTACAGTTCGCTGATTTCAATCTGATCGCGTGATACGGTTGCCTTAGGCGCCGCAATTGCTGCAGAGGCTGTGAAAACCAGTGTTGAGGTTAAAACAAGTTGTGTCAGTTTATTAATTTTCATCTGAATTATTCCCTTTTTTAATTTTATTGACAAATAAATATTTTATTAATAAATATATGAAAATTGTATCCGGAGCTGTGATTCTCAGTCTCCGGCATATGATTGTAAACTTATTTACCTTAAAATTTCAAATATTTAAGTCAATAAATATTCTGACTTGTGTTATAGTTTACATTAATCACCGGTTTACCTTTTATTATCAGCGGCGCTGAAACCTCCGCGGATGATGGAACAGAGGATTGGATTTTATGCATATTTTGAAAATGATTCCCTTTTCGGTGCTGTGCGCCGGAATTTTTATGTCACCGGCATGGAGTGCGTCAGCTCAGGACATCCGCTATGTTGTGATAGACCCGGGTCATACGCCTCTTAAATACGGTGCCACCGGAGCTTCTGGAACAGTTGAGTTCGACTACAATACGAGATTTTCACATGAACTGGCCGTGGCCCTGGAGAAAGAGCAGATCCCGTTTATTTTTTCCAATGTGAAGAATCCCGAACTTTCACTAACAGATCGGGTTAGACTGACAAATAAAAATTCGCTTTTTATTGCGATTCATCACGATTCGGTTCAGCAGGGCTACTGCAATATCAGTTATGATCCGTGCATTACGGATTACGCGGCAGGATATTCACTTTTTGTTTCCGAACGCAATCCTTATTTCAGAGCATCGGCTGATTTTGCAAAAAAAATCGCCAGGGATATCCGCAGACAGGGAATTCATCCGAGCATCCATCACGGAGAGCACATCCCGCATGAAAACAGAAAGCTGCTTGATGAGAGCGGTGTATATCAGTTTGACGATCTGATTGTTCTTAAACATGCCAGTTCACCTGCTGTGCTTATTGAGATCGGAGTTATCACCAATCCCGGTGATGAAAGAAATATCAATCTTAAATCTTACAGGTCCAAAATAATCGGCAGCATAGTCAAAGCTCTCAAGGCAGTAATGGATTTAAGAAAGTAAACGGATAAATAAGAAATCAACCGGTTGACAGCGAACTTCTTCAAATGGCTTTGTATTTTATTCGGTTGCAATGTTCTGTTACCGGACGGCGCCTTTTCTGCAGTTATTGTTTTCCGGTGCCGATTCAGAATTTCAGTTGTTTTCTGCAGGCATGAACAATGTACAATGCGGCTGATTTGTTAAAAACGGCTTAAAAAATTTTTCTTGGCTTTTTTCCTCTGCCTTTCCTGCCGTGAATTTATCATCCAGGTATTTTTCCTCTGATTGAAATTTTTATTTCTGCATTTGTTAAACTTTCAATAACTAAGTTGAGACTCAGGTTTTCAGCGGAATTTCAATTATAAAATTCAAACAGTATAGTATAGTAAATAACGAAGTGATAAAATTAATTCATTGTTTTTTTTGTTAAATAAGGATTTTAAAATGGCAGAAATTAAAGGTTTATCTTTTTTAAGGGAATTCAGAGATTTTGCAATGAAGGGCAATGTGCTTGACATGGCAATCGGTGTGGTAATCGGTGGCGCTTTCGGTAAGATTGTTTCATCTCTGGTTGCCGATGTTATCACTCCTCTGGTAGGTCTGATGTGCGGCGGTGTTGATTTCAAGCATCTGGGCATCACTCTTGTGGAGAAGACCGAGAATGCAGAGGCTGTAGTGCTCACATACGGCGTATTTCTGCAGACGATTTTTGATTTCCTGATTATTGCCTTTGCAATCTTCCTGTCCATGAAGCTGATTAACCGTCTGAAGCGCTCAATTGTTAAAGAGGAAAAGCAGGCGGAAGCTGCAGAGGAAGTTGCCGAGCCATCAGAGGATGTTAAACTTCTTACTGAAATCAGAGATTTATTAAAACAGCAGCAGTCAGGCAAATAATTTTATTTGAAATTTTTTCGAATTTTAAAAGGCGGCAGATATATTGGATATAAATGCCGCCTTGTTCGTTTTGATGATTTTAATGTGAATTTTATTAATGCCGCACAGCAGTGAGCAGCATTAAAAATTTTTTTACTGCACAAACAGACCGACTTTCAGATCTTTTGCGTAATAAATCTCCTCGCCGTCAACCAGAACGGTACCGTCGGCAATACCCATAATCAGTTTTCTTTCGATAACGCGTTTGAAATTGATTTTATAGGTAACCTTTTTGGCAGTAGGTTTAACCTGACCTGAAAATTTAACTTCTCCGACACCGAGTGCTCTGCCTCGTCCCTGACCGCCTCTCCAGCCAAGGAAAAAACCTACCAGCTGCCACATTGCGTCAAGACCGAGACAGCCAGGCATTACAGGATCTCCCGGGAAATGGCAGGCAAAAAACCATAAATCAGGATTAATATCCAGTTCGGCTTCGATATATCCCTTGTTGTGATCCCCTCCGTCGGAATTAATATCAATAATACGGTCGATCATCAGCATATTAGGTGCAGGCAGCTGACTGTTGCCGGGACCGAACATTTCACCGCGGGAGCATGACAGCAGATCTTCCTTGGTGAATGAATGAATTCCACGGGCTGCCAGTGAGTTTGCAAATGTTGTACTTTCCAATTTTCAGATCCTTATTTCTTTAAAATCCAGTAACATAATAAATTACTGTTACATATGTTTCCGGGTAACGCTTTCAGCGGCTATCCGGTATTTATTAATTATTCATTAATCAGCCGAACAGTCTGCTCCAGAAGGATACAGGTTTCCCGTTCATTTCATCAATGCGCTCCTGAATTCTGCCGAACAGAGTGTCCGGCTCGTCAACAGTGCCGCATTTTATTCCTGTAAGAATCTCCAGTGTCTCCGCAAGGGTATCGACAATGTATATGGAGAATTTTTCATCCCTGATGGCATCTAGAACTTCATCCGAGAGGATCAGCTGATTTACATTGGTTGCTGGTATGATTACACCCTGTTTGCCGGTAATTCCCTGAATTTTACATACACGGTAGAAACCTTCTATCTTTTCATTCAGACCGCCGACCGGCTGAACGTGTCCGAACTGATCCAGAGCGCCTGTAACTGCCAATGACTGATCGATCGGCGCATTTGCCATGGCCGACAGAACCGAACACAGACCGGAAAGCGATGCGCTGTCACCGTCGATTTCACTGTATGACTGCTCAAATACCAGGTTGATGGTAAACGGAAGCGAATCGTTGCGGGCAAAGTTATTGGCAATATAGCCGTTTATAATCATCATTGCCTTCTGATGAATCTGACCGGCAAGATTAGCCTTGTGTTCAACATCGAAAATATCTCCGTCGCCGGCATGAACCGTTGCGGTTATTCTGAGCGGTTCGCCGTACTCGAAATCGGTTCCGGCGGTTGATACAACGCTCATTCCGTTGATCTGTCCGATGCATTCGCCCGAGGTGGAGATCAGCATCTGATGCTCACGGTACATTTTTGATGATTCCTCAACGGCGTGGTTGGCTCTGAATTCGCGTTCCTTCAAAGCGGATTTGACATCAGAACCTGTTGCCATCTCATGTCCGTTTTCATATGCAATATCATGAGCCAGTTTCATTACCGCGGCAATTCTGGTTTCAACTATCGAAAATTCTGTTCTGGTTCCGCACTGACGTGAAGAGTAGTCGCAGAGAATTTTTACCGCATCGGCGGTGAAATCCATCAGTTCATAGGAATCCTGAATATAGCGCAGAAATCCTACAAACTCAGCAATGCGAGATGAATCAATGGTATGAATAAGATCAGATTTAAGCTCTATGTTTTCGATCGCATCAATATCCAGGGAATAGAAATCGCTGATATCGATGTAATCGCCCACCAGAACAAGATTCAGATTTATAAGTGTAGGTTCAGGTTCAAAGAACGGAACCAGATTGTTTCCCTCCTGGTAATTGCTTTCCCAGTCAAGCACACCCTGGGCGACCGCATTTGACAGTTTGTACCACAGTCCCGGCTGGCGGACCAGTTCTGAAATCGGAAGTATCAGATAACCGCCGTTGGCTCGTCTTATGAGTCCCGGTTCAAGGAGATTCTGATTTGAATAAACCGTACCCTGTTCAGTGAGATAATTAACCTTGCCGAAAAGACTGAACCAGTTCAAATCGCGTCCGTATATAACCGGCACGGTATTCTTTTTGTGAGTTACCATCAGATTGATAATCACATCATTGTCAAACGGAAGTTCGTTTGCCACGTGAACAGAAAGATCCGACAGATATGAGGCCAGTCTGTCGTTTCCAGGCTGATGCTTCATAATGCTTTCAACTATGTTTTCACTGTCCACGTGTTTAAGAAGATTTTTCAGCAGACTGCTGACTTTTTCACAGAATTCGGGACCGGTACCCGGTTCAAGTTCAAGACAAACCGGACGCTGGGAATTAACAAGATTTTCAGCGTAGCACAAATCGAAAATCGGGCGCTGATGCAAAGGAATTTTAGGATTGCTGATAAGCTGTGTTACCACATCCTCGTAGTCGATTCCGGGATATCCCTCAAGAATGATTATCTGGCTTTTATTCTGATTGGCAGGACTTCCTAAACGGGAAAATGCGCTTAATACTCGGGGCTGAAGAGAAGAGTAGTTGATCGGTTCAACTTCTGACAGTTTTATAAATTCGAAATTGTATTCATGCTTCAGATCTTCATAGCTAAGTTTTTTCACGTCATTATCCTAAAAATAAAAAACAATCTACCATTTCTTCTTCGGCTGGAACAACTGATCCAATTCGTTCTGTTCTTCCTTCTTAATGGACTGTTCCATATCCTGCTTGTTAAGTTCGGCAATCTCATGGTTTACCGATTCATTGATTGACTGGATTTCCTCCTGTTTTCCCTGAAGCCACGCATCAGGCTGGGAAACTGCCTTAAGCACCTGCTGACCCATTGAAATCAGCTGTTTGCAGGTACCCCACTGACGGGCAACATGCGCATTGTGGAGGTGATTCAGAAGACTGGTTATATTGATTTTGACCTGCAGAGTCTCTAGTCTGCGGTCCTCGGCAAGATATGCATCGGGGGCAACCTTTCCTCTGTTATGCTCGATACGCAGAACCCTGCGGAGTTTTTTGATTGATTTGAGCATCTGAAGCGCCTGGCGGTCGTTGCTTGGATTTACAAAGGGATTATCCTCGCCGGTGGTGTAGTTCTTCTGCACATATTCAATCTGCTTGTTAATATCGGCGGTACGGGTTCTTATGGAATTAAGGGATGGGTTGCATTCCAGAATACCGTTCAGAGCTGTCAGAATTCTGTTCTGAAGCACTAAAACCAGGGTTTTGGTATACGGCAGATGATTGGCGTTCAGCAGCAGTTCATCCGTGTCAGTAATAACTTCCTTGTAACGGGCAATTTTTCTTTTACGCTCGCGCTCCTTTTCATTTTTATAATTTGAATACAAATTATAAACAATGAAGGACATAAACAAAATTGCAAACAGTAATACTATGTATATCATATCAAACCTTATAATCTTCCGCCTGTCGATACAACGGTGCCGGCAATACAGGCACAGTCAAAAGACCGGTATAAATCCGGCACACTGCATGTTATCTATCAAAAAACGTGCCATAAAGCGGAAATACTCTTAGCGGTATTATAAACAATATTATCGGATTATAGGTAATTTATAAAAGATATATTGTGATCATATGCTATATAATTAAGCAAAAAAAGCCGACCGGCGTTTTATTGGGCAGATTTGCTCAATATGTATCGCAGAAGTCCCCGGCAGCCGTCAAGCAGATCCCTGTATGTCTGATCGAAATCACCTGTGTACCACGGATCCGATACATCCCCCGGATGTTCGGTAAAATCAAGAAGACGAAAACATTTGTTCAGTGGATCACCGCCTGTTATTCTTTTCAGATTTCTTTCATTGTTGCGATCCATGTAAATAATGTAATCGTAGTTTTCATAGTCGCGGGCAGTGACCTGAACCGCCCGGTGATCGTCAAACGGAACGTTGTTTTTAATCAGCTGTTCCGCAGCCGGCGGATAAATCGGATTTCCCTGTCCGTTCCAGATTTCCTCACGGCTGGTGGCTGCGGAATTAATTTTAAAGCGTTCGGATAGAGCTGCGTTGCTGACAATGTTTTTGAATATAAATTCGGCCATTGGTGATCTGCAGATATTGCCGTGGCA
>CACWLF010000037.1 GCA_902761645.1 uncultured Aeromonadales bacterium
TATAAAAAGTTAAGTCTTATTGAAAAAAGAAAAGGATGGATTGTTGATTTTAAACAATCTTAAATAGCATCAAAGGTTATTATGGAGCGTTTACAAATATTATGTCAATATGATGAAGCAGGGAAAAATTTTAAACTGTTCACGAAAAATTTTATTTTACGGCGGATAATTTTACAAAGCCTGCCGAAATGTTAAGAGAAGTAATATGTTCAACAAAAAATTTTTTATTGCCAGCAGACTGATTGTAGGATTGATTTTTATTTCCGGCATATTCGCCGTCATGTACTATCAGCAGCATAAGGAAGATCCGGCAGTTATAGAAAAAATTGAAAAAATAAAAAACAGATTTGTTTACAGCACTGATGAAAACAATCTTTATACCGATGAAACAATATCCGGTATTGCGGACAGTCTCAACCGGATTTTCAATCCTCCCCGCATGGAGCAGGACGTGGTACTGGTCGGAATAGAGCCTGATAACGATAAAAATATAATTTTTACCTACCAGTCAATGTTTAACGGAGGATTTGCAGATCCTGAACTGATAAAAAAGGATTTTCTGTTGCGTCAGAAAAACAGATTCTGCAGCAGCGAGGCGGATCTTGAACGTCTGCAGCATTTGAACAGCTATCGTTTTGACTATATGGTTCAGAACAGGAAACTGTTTTCCGCAGATCTGACCTACAACTACTGCCGGAATATTGCCGCCATCTGAACCTGAAAAAATTAATTCAGACGCAGTTTTATCTGCTGCAATAATTTTACAGCAGGATTAACGTATTGAAACAGTTATGTTTTCATCTTAAACCTGACCTGTATTTTTTGTTAACATCATCGTTTTATCAAGCATTGTTTTTGCAAAAAACAGCTCCATACGTTAAAATTACATAACAATAAGAAATGGAGTTGCAAGTGTCAAAAGCAGTTAGTATTATTATTCTACTCGGTGCCGCCGCCGGCACATCATATTACTATTTTACCCACAGCACTGAAGGCGGAATTAATGCCAACGGCGAATACGAAATAAATCTTAATGATCCAAATAATCTGACAATCCAAATTGCCTCCGATGAAGACAGTTTCTACCGGGTGACCGAGTCCCAAAATGCAGAAAACAATCCGAATATCAAAGAATCCTCGGAAGCAAGACAGGAAAAAGCGGCAATAGCCGAGGAAACCAGGCAGCAGAAAAATGCCGCTCAGGACAATGCCGTAAGAATTTCTGAAAATACTGCAGAAAACACACAGAATACAGATCAGAATAAAACTCCTGTTGTAAAAAAGGAAATCAACGTTCTCGGAGAAGGGGACACCAACGTGGCAGTCCAGCCTGCCGGCACAAATAAAAAATCCGAAGTGAAAAAAGAGCCGGAAACAGAGAAAAAGACCAAAGAATCTGAACAGGAACATCTGCAGAGTACCCCGGTTACTCCGACTCCCGCTCAGATTGTCAATGAATTCAAAACCAAATTCAATCTGCCGATTAAACTAAGCCAGAAGGAGACTCTGGCGAATTTCACCTATACCACCGCCGACGGTTTCACCTATGTAATAAAAACAACAGATCACTCCATCGAAACCAAAGCCAAAACGTACTATGCAAGATATGCATGCCAGAATGAACAGGTAAAAGGGCTGTTTGATTATTCAAAAACTGTTTCCTTTGCATTTGTAAACAACAAAACCGGTAAAACCATTTCCCGTGTCAACGTTAATCCGGATACCTGCAAAAAAATCATGAAACAGGCCAAGGCAAATAATAACGGCGCAGCAAAACCTGTCAGTGGCAAAACCGGAACCGACAACAGAAAAACAGGCTCAGTTCAGAACAATAAAAACAATACGGCAAAGAAACCGCAGAATACCGGAAAAAACACCGGTAACAGCAGAAAGAAATAACAGTTACCTGAATCGGGCAGGATGATAACCATGCAGCACAGGAACAGCGATTTAAGCAATAATGTGTACTCCTCAAATAAAATTGTAGTAAATTTTGAAGGAAATTTTGATCGCATTAAGCATAAGGAACTGAGAGTATCAACACGAAGCCTTAAAGCCATCCGTATCACTCTCATTATTCTGGTAGGTCTGATGCTGACAGTGGCACTGCTGGTATCTGTTATTCATTACTGCTATGCCTCAACCATTCCGAATATTGCAAATGTTACCCAGATTGTCTGTCTCTGGGCCTTCCCTATTATTATTTATTCATATTTTTCATGGCTGTATCTGACAAGAAGTTCCTACTGCATTGAAATTACGCCTACAGAACTGATCCACCACCGTTTTTCAAAATCCGACCATTATGCCCACAGTGAAATATTCGCGGCTCTGAGGGTAAAACCAATCCTGCGCAACCGGAAAGGCGTATGGCTGCCGACTCTTTCATCAAAACGGATCCTGCTGTCTGAAAACGATACACTGCCCGGTAAACCTTTCATTGACGACGTTCTCACCTATTACGGTGTGGAAATGCCGCGGGATCCGTACGGTACAGATCGCAATACTTTCACCTCGCTTGGATTCGTTCTGATCTTTCTGGTAGGTCCGGTTTTTCTTTACCTCGGATATATGAATTCAAATATAAATTCCCTGGTATACAGCATTTATATAATGATCTTCGTGGATATTATCGGCGTAATTCTGCTGATTGTTTCCGCAAAGACAAATAAAAGCTATAAATTCAATAAAACAGAATTTGACGACAGTCAGGATCTTGATGATCTCTATTATGACTTTGATGAATTTATTGATGTTGAGGAAGAGGAACAGCAGACTGAATCAGGTGATCAGTCTCAAAACACCAATGACACGGTTCACGGGAAGCCAAACTGCAAAAAATGATTTTATGCCGGTTCCGGCATTCTCGCAGTCATAAAACTGAACATTCTTTTTTTTCGTTAATATCAACGTACAGTCAGCTTTCCGCAAAGTCATGAATTTACTGCAAAAACCAGTCAGCTGGTCATGCCGGATAAAAAAAGATCCTGAACATTATGCTCAGGATCTTTTTTATAAAATTCAATGTTCGTTCAGGCAACTGCTACTTTAATGCCACCTCAACCACATGATCTACGGTAAATCCGAACAGTTTGAAAAGTTCTTCTGCAGGCGCAGACTCTCCGAAACGATCCAGTCCGATTACCTTGCCGTTCAGACCTACATACTTGTACCATAAGTCGGAAACACCGGCTTCAATGGCAACCCTGTTGGTCACTGCTGCAGGAAGTACTGATTCCCTGTAGGCAGGATCCTGCAAATCAAATACATTGGTATTAGGCATTGAAACAACACGCACTTTCTTGCCTTTTGCCGCAAGTTCCTTTGCAGCGTTCAGAGCAAGTTCAACCTCGGAACCGGTCGCAATCAGAATAATATCCGCAGTACCTTCGCAGTCGCTGATTACATAACCTCCCTTAGATACATTTGCCAGCTGTTCTGCGGTACGCTCAATCTGAGGCAGACCCTGACGGGAGAAAATCAGAGAAGTAGGACCGTCTTTTCTTTCAATTGCAGCCTTCCATGCAATTGCAGATTCAACCTGGTCGCACGGACGCCACATGCTCATATTAGGAGTAATGCGCAGTGATGCCATCTGCTCCACCGGCTGATGAGTAGGACCGTCTTCACCAAGACCGATTGAATCATGGGTATATACGAAAATTACCGGAAGTTTCATCAGTGCCGCCATGCGAACCGCATTCTTGGCATATTCCATAAACATCAGGAATGTTGCACCGTAAGGCTTGAAACCGCCGTGAAGCTGAACACCGTTCATAATCGCACTCATGCCGAACTCGCGCACACCGTAATGAACATAGTTTCCTGATGCATCATCGCCGGTAATTGATTTTGAATTGGTATGGAATGTCAGATTGCTTGGAGCCAGATCCGCGGAACCGCCAAGAAGTTCAGGCAAAATCGCACCGTATGCATTCAATGCATTCTGACTGGCCTTGCGGGTGGCAAGTTTTGCAGGATTGTTCTGCAGTGTTCTGATGAATTCTGTTGATTTGGCTTCCCAGTCTGCCGGAAGTTCACCCTTCATGCGGCGGGAATATTCCGCTGCCAGCTCAGGATAGGCGGCCTTGTAGTTTTCAAACAATTCCTTCCAGGTCGCATATTCCTTTTCACCGTTTTCAACAGCATTCCATTCCTCGTAGTATTCTGCAGGAATTTCAAACGGACCGTAATTCCAGCCGAGTTTCTTCTTGGCTTCGGCAATTCCGGCATCGCCTAAAGGAGAACCGTGAACTCCGCTGGTGCCTTCCTTAGGAGCACCGAAACCGATAACGGTCTTGCAGCAGATAATTGAAGGCTTGTCTGTAACAGCCTGCGCCTCTTCGATTGCCTTGGATATTGCATTAGCATCATGTCCGTCAACCTTCTGAACGTGCCAGCCGTATGCGGCAAAACGTGCAGCGGTATCTTCGGCAAACCATCCTTTTGTATTGCCGTCAATGGAAATTCCGTTATCATCCCAGAAAGCAATAAGCTTGCCCAGTTTTAGAGTTCCGGCCAGAGAGCATGCTTCGTGGGAAACACCTTCCATCAGACAGCCGTCGCCCATAAATACATAGGTATAATGATCAACAACAGGGAAATCAGGTTTATTGAAGTTTTCAGCCAGCACCTTTTCAGCCAGTGCCATGCCAACCGCATTGGTAATGCCCTGTCCCAAAGGACCGGTTGTGGTTTCCACACCTGGAGCATATCCGTACTCAGGATGACCCGGTGTCTTTGAATGCAGCTGTCTGAACTGCTTTATATCTTCAATTGATAAATCGTAACCTGTTAAATGAAGTAATGAGTACAGCAGCATTGAACCGTGACCGTTGGATAACACAAAACGGTCTCTGTTGCACCAGTTAGGCTGCTTCGGATCGTGCTTTAAAAAATGTCTCCACAAAACCTCGGCTATATCAGCCATACCCATAGGGGCACCCGGATGTCCGGAATTTGCCTTTTGAATTGCATCCATACTCAATGCACGTATGGCATTTGCCAATTCTCTGCTTGAAAGCATTTATATACTCCTAAAATAAAACTTGCGTCATAAAAAAATTAGTTGCTATTATACCATAGCAACCGGCGCCAACTGTATAAAATTAAATAAAAAGGAATCAAAAACGTATATACATGCGTTCTTCAATCCGCTGCTGCAACATCTATTTCTTCTTGAGACGGTGCTCAAGGAAATTCTGAACCTCCAGATTCGGTATGGTGAGTTTCGTTGAAATTTCACCGTCCAGATCCTCGTAGGAGGCAAAAGTCAGAATACCGTTATGAAGCAGCAGAGATCCCAGACTCGGTCTGTAGGAATAATGAGGTCCGCATCCGATTACTGGATCCATGGTGACTCCGGCATAGGAATCAATATTGAAAATATCCTCCTGAAGTTTCTTAACAAGATAACCGCGGGCACAGCGCAGATCGTAATTAAGATCGAAAACACCGTTTCCGCGCAGAAAATCCAGAACAAAGCCCATGGATGCAAGATTGGTAGGTTTAGGTCCGAAACGGTAACCACCAAGGGTGCGCATGATAATAGAAACGAGATCTTCGGTGCGCTGTTCCTCCTGCTTCAGATATTCAGCATAAATCTGGGAAATCTTGCTGTGTGAAAAACATTCAGCATCTATTTCATCAACACCGTGCGCCTTTACATATGTTTTTGATGACAGGTTGACAATCTTGTTAATGTAGTTGAGTCTCAGTTCATCGGCAGTCAGACCGCAGATCCCGGCACAGTCCGGATCAGTTGTGCAGTCGTCATATTCAAGAACCTTCCCGTATTCCTTCTCACAGAGCAGGAAATTATTGATACCGGTTAAAAACACAAAACGGAAATGAGTCGGATCATTCAGTACCGAAACGAATTTTGCCAGGATCTGATCCAGCTGTTCAATATCCGGATTGGTTATATTGTCGGCCAGAACAAAATCATAATTATCAATAAGTACAACAATTTCCTCTTTAAAACTGTCAGTAAATTCCTTCAGCAGTTCCTCGGGCTTGTCCGATTTAAGTTTTATTCCGCGATCCTTGGCAAGAGTCTTGACAATACGTTTCAGGGATACCGCCAGTTCGGACGGTTTCGTCACATCAAGGTGCAGATTAATTGTAATTACCGGATAAGGCTTGAAATCATAATCGGTTTCATCATGGATATATGTATCCTGAAAGAGTTCCCTGTTGCCTGAAAACAGCTCTTCAAGTGTGGCCAGCAGCAGGCTCTTTCCAAATTTGCGAGGTCTAACAAACAAAACACTGCGATGCTTGGTGATCATCGAATGAATTTCTCTTGTCTTATCTATATAGAAACCAAAACTCTTTAAATTATAAAAAGACTGCTGTTTAATCATACCAACACCTTACCTCATCTCTACCCGGGCAGAATAAAAAGCCACTCTACTGCCAAAACAACAACTATGCATGTTTACTGAAGCCGGACCTGACGTTTCATTATAATCGACTGCTTCGGACAATTATGCAGAGTCGCGGAAATATGCATATACAGACTAACTAGCAAAATTCTACCATATAGATCAGGATAAAATGTGACAGATACATTAATTTACAAAAGTGGACAGAGTAATTTGCCAGAAATCAAATCAATATCACAAGTTGAGACGGCATACGGCCCCGTCCGGATGAGCAGGTGCCGCATATCCTCCATTTAAGATACTGTTTTAAAATTCACAGGTGCATGACCGTACATCTGAAAAATGAGGATCCGCAAAATTTTCTGTAAACACGGTAACTTTTTTGCAGTTTTCAGTACCGAATTCATCATCATGAAGTCAGTTTTTCAATAAGACACTGATGTTCCTTGGTTTTTGAACTGTAATTTATTCCGGCAACAAATATATTGCGATATTGTCCGGTGTAGCGTTTAAAATATTCCTGCGTTTTAATCTGCTCAATTTTCGGTTATTACGAACATAGCGTAAAAATCCGTAAACAACACATCCGGTGCATCCGCAGAAAATTCAATCTGCAAATTTACCGATGCAAAAACAGCCTGGTGTTCATGAATACAGCATCAATGCTGAGATCACCAATGAAAATCAACAGGCATACGCAGTTCAACAAAAGCATCCGCTAAGGTATAATTCACAGATAAGGATTATTTTGAAAAAAAAAAATTAATTGATCGGATATGAATGATTTTGTTTCATTTGACGGACTTGGTTCCACATTTCTGCATAATATATACGGTTCAAGCAAAGGTAAAATCCGCACCGAACTTGTGGAGGAGGATCTTGAATATGTGCTTGGACTTTTCCCAACCGGACAAAAACTGGAAATTCTCGATTTAGGCTGCGGCATCGGATATTTTTCCTCAAAACTTGCCGCACTTAATCACCATGCGGATCTGTGCGATGTTTCAGAGGAAATGATTTCGAATGCAAAACAATGGGCGGAAGAACGAAATACCATCAGGAATCAGGATTTTTACTGTGCAAGCGCCTTCAGTCTGCCGCAGGAAATAACCTCCAGAAAGTATGATCTGATCTTGTGTCATGCGGTAATGGAATGGGTGGAGGATCATGAATCACTGCTTGAAATTCTGCGTTCTCTGTTAAAACAGAACGGTGAGCTTTCACTTCTTGTTTACAACAAAGATGCACTGCTCTACCAGAGTCTGATCGTCGGCAACTTCAGTTATATCGCCTGCGGTTTCAAATCAAAACACAAGCAGAAACTCACCCCTCAGTATCCTGTGACACCTTCGGTTCTCGAACAGATGCTGCGGGAGCAGAAATTAACCGTGCAGCGCAAAACCGGGATCAGAGTTTTTCACGATTATGTCAGAGACAAGAAAATCCAGACGGAGAAATTCGATTTAATCCTCCGTTTTGAAAAGGAATATGCAAGAGATCCCCGTTTTATAAATCTGGGTCGTTATTTACACTACATATGCAGAAAAGATGATCTATCCTGAGACAGTAAAAGCACGGTTCATCACCAGGCTTAACCGCTTTGAAGCCGTAGTCGGAACCGAATCCGGCGAAGAAACCGTTCACGTGAAAAACACCGGACGCTGCAGGGAACTGCTTCTGCCCGGATGCGATGTCATTCTTGCAAAATCCCATAATCCAGGCCGCAAGACCGCGTTCGATCTGATTGCAGTCTGTAAAGCCGGACGCGGCTGGATCAATATGGACAGTCAGGCACCCAACAAGGCAGTTAAGGAATACCTGGAAAAACTTGACTGGTTCGATGAAATCATTCCCGAATACCGTTACGGCTCTTCGCGTATTGATTTCTTTCTGCGCAAGGCTCAGCGCAGAATACTGCTTGAAATCAAAGGCTGTACACTTGAAACCGGCGGACAGGGGTATTTTCCTGATGCACCGACCTCGCGAGGAACACGGCATCTTCTGGAGCTTGATCATGCGCGGCAGGAAGGATTCGAGAGCTATATCGGCTTTGTAATCCAGATTAACGGTATCGAATCGGTACTGCCATGCGGTAAAATCGATCCGGTATTTGCCGATACCTTTACCGAAGTAACACATCGCGGTGTCAGAGTTATCAATTTTCACTGCACGGTTGCACCGGATCTGCTCGTTATAGCCGACAGTAAAAATCCGTTTATTTAATCCGGCGCAACTGCCGGTCTGCATATATTTTCATTCCAGATTACAGCAGATGAATACGGTTCAATATCTTGCATTTTGCATATTTTATTCGCATTTTGCAACAATATCTTGCATTTTGCAAATAAAATATTTTTCAAAAATTAAGACATGCAATATATTATAAATAAATTTACAAGTATAAATACTTGATTTACCGTGTATTTTTAAATATTTTTAAAAATATTTAAAAGTTGGCACGCAATTTTCATATATAGTGGCATGAGTAATCAGTTTTATCCCGTGCTCTCTTCAGTATTTTTCTGAAGTTTTTTTGGGTTCAGGCAGTTTGTCTGAACCTTTTTTTTTGCCAATGTGGCAACCGTACAATATTATCCGTCAGAACATGAATTTCATTGTGACTGATTTTCATCCGTCTGTAAATTTAAGCAGGCAGAAACGAACCTTACGTGCATTCCAAACTCCAATATTGTTTTCAAATTCTCTGCAATCAATGTTAAAATACCTGTAATTACTATTATTATTTTAGGTTGAAAAAAAATGACAAAATTATTTACATCTGAATCAGTATCTGAAGGACATCCTGATAAAATCGCAGATCAAATATCGGATGCGGTTCTTGACGAAATCTTGCAGCAGGACCGAAATGCCCACGTGGCCTGCGAAACATATGTAAAAACCGGTATGGTTCTGGTGGGCGGTGAAATCACCACTACCGCATGGGTTGATATCGAAGAAATTGTAAGAAGAACCGTAAGGGATATAGGCTATATCGATTCCAACATGGGTTTCGACGCAAATTCATGCGCTGTGCTGAATGCAATCGGCAAACAGTCTCCCGATATCAATCAGGGTGTAAGCCGTGCAGATCCGAAGCAGCAGGGAGCCGGTGATCAGGGTCTGATGTTCGGTTATGCAACCAACGAAACCGAAGTTTTAATGCCTGCTCCGATCACCTATGCCCACAGACTGGTTCGCCGTCAGGCCGAGGTAAGAAAGAACGGAGTTCTTCCATGGCTGAGACCGGATGCCAAAAGCCAGGTGACATTTATCTACGATGACGATCAGAAGATTGTCGGTGTTGATACCGTGGTTCTTTCAACCCAGCACAGAGCCGACATTTCACAGAAAGATCTCCAGGAAGCCGTAATGGAATACATTATAAAGGAAGTTATTCCTGAAAAATGGATTACCAAAAACACCAAGTATTTCATCAACCCTACCGGACGTTTCGTAATCGGAGGTCCTATGGGTGACTGCGGTTTAACCGGAAGAAAAATCATTGTAGACACCTACGGCGGTTATGCACGCCACGGCGGCGGAGCATTTTCAGGAAAAGATCCGTCAAAGGTGGACCGCTCGGCTGCATATGCCGCACGATATGTGGCAAAGAACATTGTGGCAGCAGGACTGGCGGCTAAATGCGAAATACAGGTTTCATATGCCATCGGCGTTGCCGAACCGACCTCCATCAGCGTTGAAACATTCGGTACCGGCAGAATTTCAGATGACAGAATAGTTGAGTTAATCAAGGCCAACTTCGATTTGCGTCCGTACGGATTAATCGAAATGCTCGATCTTAAGAGACCTATATACAAACCGTCAGCAGCTTACGGACACTTCGGCCGTATTGAATTCCCTTGGGAAAAGACCGATAAAGCCGACATTCTGCGCGATTTGTAATCAAACACCTGTTAAATCCTTTATTACGATATCATGCGGTTCCGGACGGAACCGCTTTTTATTGCCTGTTACCGGCCCCGATCCGAATAATTTAAAATTGACAATTCAATCTTATGCAGATTTAGATTATAATATGGTTAGGTAAGCGTATTGCCTTGCTAATAGACAATATTGATAAAATTAGGACTTTTTATTCATGGAAAACAATTTAAATCCAAAGGATCAGAGAATCGCAATCCTCCACATTCCAGGAGAGGAACCGATTGAGCTGCCTATTCTTTCGGGTACCGAAGGCAAGGATGTTATCGACATCAAGAACTTGAGCGCAAAGGGCTACTTCACTTATGATCCAGGTTTGCTGGCTACAGCGTCATGCCAGTCAAAGATAACATTTATCAACGGTGAAAAGGGTATATTACTGCACCGCGGTTATCCGATTTCCGAACTGGCAATGCAGACAAGTTATCTTGAGCTGTGCTATCTGCTCCTTTATAACGAACTTCCTAATCAGGACCAGCTGTCAGAGTTTAAAAACAAGATTTCACACAATACCATGGTTCACGAACAGATACCTAAGCTGTTCCAGGCTTTCAGACGTGATGCCCATCCAATGGCAATCATGTGCGGTATTGCAGGTGCTCTGTCCGCGTTCTATCATGAGCAGATCAACGTATCAAATCCGAAAGATCGCGAACTTGTAGCCATCCGTCTGCTAGCCAAGATTCCTACTTTGGCCGCCATGGCGTATAAATATTCCGAAGGTCAGCCGTTCATGTACCCTCAGAACAATCTGAGCTATGCAGGCAACTTCCTTTACATGATGTTTGCAACTCCGTGCGAGCCTTATGTGGTTAACCCTATTCTGGAAAAAGCAATCGATCGTATATTCATTCTGCATGCAGATCATGAACAGAATGCTTCAACATCTTCAGTGCGCTTTGCAGGTTCCACCGGTGCAAACCCTTATGCATGCATCGCAGCAGGTATTGCCGCTCTATGGGGTCCTGCCCACGGCGGTGCAAATGAAGCCTGTCTGAGAATGCTGAAGACAATCGGAAGCGTTGATCGCATTCCTGAATTCATTGCCCGTGCAAAAGACAAGAACGATCCTTTCAGACTTATGGGTTTCGGTCACCGCGTATACAAGAATTACGATCCGCGTGCAATGGTTATGAAGGAAACCTGTCACGAAGTGCTCAAGGAACTGAATATTCAGGATCACAAACTGCTGGATGTTGCAATGGAACTGGAAAAAATCGCTCTTCAGGATCCGTACTTCATCGAAAGAAAACTGTATCCGAATGTGGATTTCTACTCCGGTATCACCTTGAGTGCGATCGGTATTCCTCCGCAGATGTTTACTGTAATCTTCGCCGTGGCAAGAACCATCGGCTGGATTACACACTGGTGTGAAATGCAGCAGGATCCTTCAAGCAAGATTGTTCGTCCTCGCCAGCTGTACACCGGTGTTCCTACACGTCATGTGGTTCCGATGTATAGAAGATAAAATTTATTTTTAGTTATAACCTATCAAAAACAACAACCTGAAACGGCTGTTGTTTTTGTTTTTTTGGGTTTGTAAAAATACATTTCAGCATGCATTTGTCCTTTCAACGGCAGATTAAGCAGTGAAACAAATGCGGCGGAATACAGTCATGAAGTCTGAGACTTTAAACAGGAAATCAATCCTTGCCTCCATTATGTTTAGGCGTCAGTTTTAACTTTGCCGACAGATGATTTATGAAACCTGGATCGATTACCGCATCAACCCTTAAAACATACCAGTTGTTGCAGGCAAAGTTCCGGCACTTCACCGCATCCTTCTCGGTCATGATTATCGGCTGTGTCACATCCTTAACCGATGAGAGAATACTGGTCTGATCATACTCGGCATGATCCGAGCAGGCATGCTCCTCCACCACGTTGTATCCTAGTTTACGCAGGGTATTGAAAAACCGCGGAGGATTGCCGATCCCCGCAAGAGCGGTCACATTATTGCTGTCCTCATTGTATGGAGATGAAAAATCGCAGACTTTCACCACCTGGCGTGGCTGCAGTTTCATGGAATATTCTGTTCCGGAAGTCTTTCCGCCGTTTATAATCACCGCATCAACGGTTTCAAGTCTTGATAAATCCTCGCGAAGCGGTCCCATCGGAAGAACATGTCCGTTGCCGAAGCGTCTTTCGCCGTCCACCACCACAATCTCATAATCGCGCTCCATGGCATAGTGCTGCAGTCCATCGTCACTGATAACCACATCAACTCCGGTCTTTTCCAGTTTTTTAACCGCATCAGCCCGGACAGGCGACACCACCACCGGACATCTGCAACGGCTGTAAATCATAAACGGTTCGTCACCGCATTTTGCAGGAGTGGAGCCATCCTTTACCGTATAAGGATAATGCGATACTTTTCCGCCGTATCCGCGGCTTACAACACCTACCTTTAAACCAAGTCCGGTCAGCTGTTCAACCAGGTAAATCACGACAGGTGTTTTTCCGTTTCCGCCTACACTGAGATTGCCGACAACAATTACAGGTTTTGAACAGCGGTAGGATTTAAGGATCCCCTGCTGATACAGGTATTTTCTGATACCCGTTGCCACTTTAAAGACCGCGGCTAACGGAGCCAGCAACCACGATATGGCATTATTGCGATACCATAATTTTTCGATTGACATTTTTTAATCCAGTTTAAACAAAACAAAAAATTATGCAGACAGCACCCTCGTCTGCAGAGCTGATTTTCACTTCAACCGGATCATTATACAACAGTTACGACTTTGATTCCTTTACATTGATCATGGCTCTCAAAGCATTAAGGACTACCAGAATCAGAACTCCGACATCGGCAAAAATCGCCAGCCACAAAGATGCATATCCGATTGCTCCCAGAACCAGACAGGAAAATTTTACTCCAAGCGCAAACAGGATATTCTGCCAGGTAATGCTCATGCACCTGCGGGCAATTCCGACTGCCTTTGCAATCTTCATCGGATTGTCATCCATAATGATCACATCCGCCGCTTCAATTGCCGCATCAGAACCGATGCCGCCCATGGCTATACCTACATCGGCAACTGTCAAAACAGGAGCGTCATTGATTCCGTCACCGACAAAAATCAGAGAACTTCCTGCCGGTTTTCCCTTCATGATTTCCTGAACAACGGCAACCTTATCATGCGGCAGAAGTCCGCTGTGCACCTCTCCGATCCCCAGACATCCCGCAACATAACCGGCTACATCAGCGGTATCACCTGTAAGCATGGCGATTCGATTAATCCCCATTTTTTTAAGTGCTCCTACAGCTGATGCCGAGGTTTCACGTATTGAATCGGAGATAATTATGCTTCCTATGTAGGAACCGTCAACTGCAACATGGACCGCTGTGCCGGCCTGGACGGCATCAGCCGATGCAATTCCTGAAATTCCGCATGACACTAAAAGTTTTTCATTGCCAACCAGTACCTGCTGCCCGCCGACCTCGGCTCTGATACCCTGCCCTGCAATTTCCTCAATATCGCCAATCAGCGAACGGTCAATCTTCTGCGGAAATGCTTTTACGATGCTCTGTGCAACAGGATGGTTTGACGATGATTCGGCATAAGCCGCATATTTAATCAGTTTATCCGCATCAACAACATTGTTGCAGATCCTGCTCACACAGAACGAGCCCTCTGTCAGTGTGCCCGTCTTGTCCATTACTGCATAATCTGTCCGTGCCAGCTTTTCCATAAAGGTTGCACCCTTTACCAGAATACCGTTGCGGCTTGAACCTCCGATGGCGGCAAAAAAGGTTAAAGGAATGCTGATTACAAGTGCACATGGACAGCTTATTACCAGAAATGTCAGAGCGCGGTAAACCCATTCAAACCAGCCGGCAGGTTCCGAGGTCATGAATTTCAGATACACAGGAGGAAGCAGCGCAAGTGCCAGAGCTCCGAAGCAGACAAACGGAGTATAAACTCTTGCAAATCTGCTGATAAACTTTTCCGATCTGGCCTTATGTGCACTGGAATTTTCCACCAGTTCCAGTATTTTTGCAGCTGTTGAATCCTCATAAAGTCTCGAGGTTCTAATTCTGACAACACCGCTGATATTGATACATCCGCTCAGTACCTCATCACCGCAGTCAATACTGCGGGGCATGGACTCTCCTGTCAGAGCTGCGGTATCAAGCGTGCTTTTTCCTTCGACAACAACACCGTCAATAGGAATTTTTTCTCCCGGTTTTACAACGATAACAGAACCGGTATTGACAGTGTCAGGATCAACATCGCGCAGTTCATTATTCTGCTCGACATGAACAATATCGGATGTCAGATTGACAAGCTTATCAATTTCTCTTCTGCTTTTATCGACAATATAACCTTCAAAAAATTCACCTACCTGGTAAAAGAGAATAACCGCAACTGCTTCAATGAAATCTCCACGTCCGTCAGGATCTAGAATTGCAATCGCAAAGGCTCCGGCGGAGGCGAAAGCCATCAGAAAGTTTTCATCAAATACTCTGCCCTTTTTCAGATTGCTGAAGGCTTTAATCCAGATATCATAGCCGATTACAAGATACGGAACCGCAAACAGAAAAAAAATGACAGAGAGGGACAGCTCCAGACTGTTCACCGCAACAGCTAGGACGGCGGTCAGAACAAAACTGATAATAATTCTGAATAAAATTTTTTTCTGCTTGCGATTCATATGATTTTCCTACCGGTTATTACAGACTTCTCCCTGTGACCTGATATTTACTCGAAAAATATTTCGACGTCGTCATCCACTTCCTTTCTGCAGTTGGCAAGAACCTCCTTCATTACAGCAATATGATCCTCTACATTTTCTTCAAATTCAATCCACATTTTAAGACTGAGAAAATTTACGGTTGCTTCCTTTACTCCTGGAGTTTTTCCGGCGGTTACTTCCATTTTTCCAGCACATACCGGACAGTCTACAGCAATTTTAAACATTTTCTTCATAATCCGACCTCTTAAAATAAATACGTTTACCTGATAATAATTTAATATTTGAACAACTATTCAAATATTATCACCTGATTCTCGTTTTTACAAGCAGATTAGTTCAATATCAATAATTAATGACAATTGGAATTCCGCCCAGGCTGACAAATATCCGAAAGCCAAAAATCGGAAAGAAACAAATTTTTTTCGTTTCCGTTATCAGCTGTTTTCCCTGAGTTCCTTCAGTTTTGCGGATATGTTGTCAAATTCCTGAGCCATGCCTGCCGCATATATCTGATTGATCTTCGGCATTGTGAATTTAAACAGGGATTTGTAATCGGTACTGGACTGTCTGATTACTGTAATCAGACTGCTGGCAGTTTCAACCGTATTGTAAAGATTGCGAGCAACCTTGATGGAGCGCTCCAGCTGCGGACGTTCATCCGCCAACTGTCTGCTAAAATTAAGCAGTATCTCCTTGTAAGTCCTTGAAATCTGAATGCTTCTTTCATTCAGTTTGATATTGGTCTGCAGAGTTTTATCAAACTCGTATCCTGAAATGGTGCAGGCCTCATTGATATTGTCACGGGCCATCTGAATCAGAGTATCAACCCTTGCGGCGTTTTCCTCGAGATTTTTAACAGCAATATCCTGGGCATGACGCAGAGTAAGAATGGTTACCAGATATACCGAGGTGTAATTTTTAACCACCACATGATCACCGCCATCGTTCATCTGCTTTTCTATGGAAAACAGCACCTGTTTCAAGGTATCGGTCAGCAGAAGAAGATTACTTAGGCTCTCGCTGACCACGGAGGAAATAATGAAATCCAGCTGCGAGCGATCAATTTCAATGCCGTGACTGTTGAAGCTTTCGACAAGTTCAAACTTCAGTTCATTAATCCGTTCGGCAACAGTTACGTTTTTCCTGTTAAGCTCCTCAATATCCTCTTTAATATCGTCCTGCGTATCAACCAGCGGATTCCATGACTTTTCGGGAGCTGTGAACATCTTTTCCTTAAGCCGGACGATTTTTTCATTGTTTTCCGCGGTCTCGGACATCAGTTCATAAATTGTTTTTATGCGTCTGCCGTCATTCTTGCCGGTAAGAATACCTATGCAGTCTTCATAGAAACCGTCATATGAATTAAAGAGAGACCATCCGTATTCATCACGATCCTTGAGCAGAAGTTCCTTTCTGTCTCTGATTTTGCCGGTCAGCTGCTGCCAGATGTTTCTGAAATCAGGAGCAGTAACAGATTTTGCCATCGTCTCCCGATATGATGATTTTTCCATAGTCTTTACAGTCTCAGTATTTTCAAAACATTTACTTGCGGGAATGCTTCATGATACGTGCTTTTTCACGCTGCCAGTCCTGCTGCTTCAGTGTTTCTCGCTTGTCGTATTCCTTCTTGCCGTGCGCCAGTGCAATTTCACATTTGATATGACGTCCCTTCCAGTACAGAGACAAAGGAATGAGAGTGTAACCCTGTCTCTGGGTGCTGCCGACAAGTTTTGAAATCTCTCTGCTGTTCAGAAGCAGTTTTCTGGTTCTCTGCTGATCACATACCACATAGCTGCAGGCAACATCCAGAGGTGTAATTGTTGCACCGAACAGAAACAGTTCGTTCTTTTTTACTACCACATATCCTTCTGAAATGTTGACACGGCCCTGCCGGAGAGATTTCACCTCCCAGCCCTGCAGAACAATTCCGGCCTCGTATGTCTCATCAATAAAGTAGTCATGACGGGCCTTCTTGTTAACAGCAATGGTACCCGTTGAAATTTTGTTATCTTTTTTCTTTCCAGCCATAATTAACTCCGATTAACCCGTTATCTTACCATTATTGAACCGTAATTTACAGTTTTTGTTAATCCGGCATTGCCGCAGTTCTTTTGACGGCTGATTACATTTTTTAACGGTTCCTGTACTTTTCAGGCATTTTTCAGTTCGAAACGATTTTTCATCAAAAATGCTCCTGAAATCTCCTGGTGCTAGATGCACTACAGAAGCAGCGCACCCGACCATCCCTTCCGATGGAAAAACCTAGAGAAATACAATGTGCTCACTCAGCTGATTACCTTGTTCCACATTGGCACGGGGTCTCATAGATATTGATATTTAAGCAGAAAGGCTTTAATATCAGATCATAAGGGCGATTCAATATCCGCAGTACGGCAGGATAACAGA
>CACWLF010000038.1 GCA_902761645.1 uncultured Aeromonadales bacterium
TAAAATTCAAACAACAAGTAATATTTTGGAATTTAAAGTCTGTTTGATGATTATTGTTAACAAGGATATAATCAATACATAATTACAACAGAGCCAATACAGTTTACCCAAAAATATTTTGTTGTATAAAAAAAACACAGTTAATCAATGAATTAATGTTATTTTATTAAAAAATCTCGAGCAAACTCTCATTATTATTTATATACTCCGATATAATATGTACGATCAATTAGTGTAATTGGTGTATATTTGCTACGGAAGGCGATTTAAATGAATTTAAAAAACTATATAATGACAACAATTATTGTTGCATCAACCGCACTGTTAACTGTAGAAGCTGCTCAGGTTTACAGCTGGGTAGACGATAAGGGTGTTACCCACTACTCGCAGCAGCCTCCGCGCGAAAATAATAATGCTCAGTTTTCCCTGATCGATACCGTGTTTTCTCCAGCTGAATTAAAGACAATTCAGGATATCAAAGAGCAAAAGAAAAAGCTTGCCGAACAGAAGGCAAAGAAGAAAGATCAGGAAATTATCAGAGGATGTCAAGATTTACATAACGAAAAGATCCGTTACTACCGTCGTAAGATTGAAGATACATATATTGCAAATCTTAACAAGTGCGATCTTTCCGTGCAGAACCTTCGTCCTTCGCAGGCAAGAGCCAAGAAGGAAAAATGCTATGCGGACGCTCTGAAGTCAAAGATGTTTGATGTAAACCAGCTGCCTACAGAAGACGATTGTCAGCAGAAGGACAAGTAACATTATTTATCTCATACATTGATCCTCAAAAAGACAATTTTTTTAAATTGTCTTTTTTCTTATCGGTATAAATATCTCAAAGACCTTTCCGTAAAAAATCACTGCCCGTCTTCGTACAGTGCCTTCATCACGGCTTTTAATTTGCGATCTCGGGCTGCAACAGCCTCTCTTCCCTTTTCCCCGGAATAATCATAAAAACCTTTTCCGGTTTTGATTCCGAATTCATTCTTTTCATATTTTTCTCTGATAAGTTCAGGAATTTCCGGAGATGTTTCCAGATCCGGCATCAGATATTCGCTAATCCGGTAAAATGTATCAATTCCTCCAAGATCAAGCGACTCAAGCTGACCGATGCACGCCCATCGGAAGCCGAGACCGTATTTTATTACCGCATCCGCATCCTCCGGTGTAACAACACCGTCGCGAACCATTGCAAGAACCTCTCTGATTACTGCAAGCTGAATACGGTTTCCTGCAAATCCCGGAACATCCTTTTTAATGACTGCAGGCTTTTTGCCGATTGCCAGAGACAGATCATAAACTGTTTTCACAACATCATCCCTGGTGTGTTCATTTCTGATTATTTCAATCAGAGGTATGAGTGTCGGAGGATTCCACCAGTGCATGCCGAGAAAACGTTCAGGATTTCTGACCGCGGCGGCCATTTTATTGATGGATAAACCGGAGGTGTTGGTGGCAATAATACAGTTATCGGATACCAGGTCGGATATTCTGCTGTAAAACGACAGTTTCAGAGGCAGATTTTCCGCAATGCATTCCACTATCAGATCTCGCTCTCTGAAAGCCTCATCGGATACTGTATATTCAATCAGACCTGAAACATCGGAACTGATAAGCACTCTCGCTCTGTTCAATCCCTCTTCACGATGATTCCAGAGAACAACCTGATATCCTTTCCTGGCAAAAATTTCAGCCATGGCATGTCCCATGGTACCGGCACCCGCTATTGTAATTTTCTTTACCGCCATACACACTGCTCCATCTAAAACATAACTTCACCGGCTTCATAATTTAAACAACCGGTATAATCCCACAGTTCAGTTTAACATATATCCAGCGGATTTTTTGCAATTGACACATCAAACAGTTATTTATTCTTTCCTGACGAGTATGCAGAACAATGCGCCGAACCTTTCATGTCATGTCCAATTTAAATTCCAACAATCATTTCTGCACGGTTAGAAATGTACAAAAATCCTGTTCTTTGCATATTGAAACAAATCTGATTTTCTATATACCGCATAGTAAATCACGTTCGGAACAACAATGCATACTGCAAGTCCAAGCACAAGATGCAGAAATAACCTGTCTGACGGGATCAGCCGGCATACACCGTATGTTACTGCAGCGGCAAACGCGGTAACAATGCTTTGTTTCATCTGGTATTTGTAATAGTCATTTCTTCTGCTGACTGAGAAATACATGCGGAAAGTAATTTTTACAGACCAGATATAGTTGCACAAAAACAGAGATATCATTGTTGCCAGGATTATTCCGGTTATGCCCAGGATTTTTCCCATGGTAATGTTTAAAATCAGATTTAAAAGAGTTTCTCCGAGAGCCCTGTATCTCTGCTCCCACCATAGACCGTTTGCCGAAGTATATATGTATCTGACGTCTCCGAGTTTCAGCAGATAAAAATAAATGCAAAGCAGTACAACATCGGACATCGGCAGCAGCATATCATCACCCATCCAGAGCTGCATAAACGGCTGATAGAGGCACAGCATGCAGATCGTGCACCAGCCTCCTGTCCAAAGATACAGAAAATCCAGCCGCTTCATCTCGCGGTAGTTGTCTTCAATGCTCTTTGTTGCCACATGATTTCCTATACCTCCTGTGAATGATGCTATTATGATGTACATCATGGAGGTTACTCCTGCAATGATTACAAAATAGTTGTTATAAATTGCGGTCATGGCAAGCCCAAGAAATGCGCTTGCGCAGATGCTGTCCAGAGAATTTCTTGTGACTGCGCACGACTGCTGAATAAAAGAACCTGCAGCAAGTCTGCGGATCCTTTTCAGATCTTCTGCAGGCAGATGTCCGGCGGGACGATACTGAGGGAACAGAGCGTGTACCCGCCAGCCGATTAAAAGATTGCCCAGAAGCGTGAAGCACGGCATCAGCAGAGAAAACAGATAATAGTCACCGGTAATAAACAGGATGGCAATCTGCGTTCCCGTCAGTCCGATTTTAACGCAGGAATTTATCACACTGGTAATGTCATTCCTTTGATGAACAACAAGAATAGACGTCAGATAAGCATAAAAGAAATAGCTTAATGCAGTATTGCCCAGGTAAATCAGATAGATTTGTGTCAGATCTACCCCGTCAGGATAAGAGCCGCTGATCAGTTCAGGCAGAAAAGGAATCAACAGCAGTCCTGCCGAAATGATTACACCACCGACGACACAGTAAACTTTCCTGTAGAAAGCAAGAAGCGCATTGACCTTCCCGGTATCTCCGTCCGCCACCGGTTTATACATATTGTAGACTATAACGGAACTGAAACCGAGTTCACTCAAGCTCAGAACGGAAATGATCGATGAATATAAACCGCCAAGTCCCAGATACTGTTCTCCCAGAATTATCTGAAGAACGGTTCTCTCTGCAAAAGGACACAGTAATAAAATAATTTTGTTTATGACTCCGAAAACAACATTTTTTCTGGCGTTCTTTACTACGTTTATCTGCATGAAATTTCCCGTGTGTGCCGGAATTTTCCAATAGTTCGATATTTGTCCCTTATGCCGCAATATAACCGGGCCAGAGGTTTTCTTAATACTTTATAGGAATTAAAGCCAAAAACGATGTAGTTAAGCAGATCGATGTTTCTGAATAATTTCACCGGACGCTTTTTCACGCAGGAAATCCATAATGCAAAAGCCTTCTTTCGCCCGTATTTTTTTAAATAATGCGGTATAAGAAAGGAATGACTAATGTACCATGTATCATTGTCATTATTGATGTAATCAGCATATTTAAGGTTAAGCCTCTCATGACCGCTTATTAGTTTTTCAGAGTCCAGGGAAATACGAATATCGGAATGATTGTGATAGCGTAGTAAAGGCAATTCTATATACTGCACCGGAAACCGTAAAGCCAGCCTGAGCCATAAATCATAATCCTGACAGGATTCAAACTGCAAATCGAAATTGCCGATAGTTTCCAGACATGATTTTTTTATCAGGGGATTTGAAGTTGAACCGATTATATTGGATTTCAACAGTTTTCTGAAAATATATCCGCTTTCGGATTCTGTATTGATTATACGCTCACAGCAGTTTTCCTCATCAACGACGATTATCGGGTTATACACGAGAGCGATACTGTCATCCGAAAATCCCTTCAACTGTTCTTCTATTTTATTTGGAAGCCACTCGTCATCATCATCCAAAAAGGCGACATAGTATCCGGAGGCACTGCTTAAACCTTTGTTTCGTGAAGCGCAGGCTCCCAGGCTGAATTCATTGACAATATAAATGATGTTATCAGAAGCTCCGCATACGGACTGTTTAACATCAAATCTCCGCGTGAATGACGGAGAACTGTCGTCGACAACAATTATTTCCATATTGCTGTAAGTCTGGTTCAAAACGCTGTTGACGGCACGGAGTACCGTTTCAGGTTTGCGATCATGTGTCGTTATGATGGCGGATACAAGTTTTTTATCGTTCTGGTTATTATCTGTGTTCATGAAATATCAGTCGATCCACATATAAAGCCTGCTGCATAAAGATTAAGGCAATTTAATATAATTGAATTGCGGGACAATTGTCAAAACATTAAAATTCCGGCAGGCGCAATTATCTCATAAAACCGTTTCAGCTGACAGTGATAATTCTTCCGGCAGAAAAGCGTTTTTAACAACAGAGACAGACGAAAAAATTTTAACCTGTCCGGTCTACAAAAATTTAAAATGACAGGAATTTCAATCTTCTCCGTAAAAGTACTAAATTATTTTACTGTTTTAAAATGCACATACGGAATGCAGCCAGAATTAAGTTCCATTAGCTCGAGAAGAATTCCCTGATGTTCCTGAGCACATAATCCTGATCAAGTTTTTCCTGTTCAAGACGGTTTGCCGACGGTTCAGCTCCCGCAAGATAATCTGCCGCATCACGTTCCGCAGACGTCAGTCTTTCCGCCTCCCGCGGTTCAACCGTTTCTCCGCTGGCATCAGCGCACATACGATCCCTGTGAAGTTCAATGGTTGAAAGATCCATCATCAGTGAAGGAATTTCAAATCCAGCTTTGAGACGTATATCAGACAGGATCCTGAAACCGGACTGATCCAGATCTCCCCAGTAGGCAACCTTGTTTTTCCCTGACAGCCAGCTGTTGGCAGCCCACGCAACATTCTTTCCGCCGCCGAAGATCGCCACCGTATCCTTAAGTTCAGGAAGCATGAAACCGGAATCCTTGTTCTCAACGATGAGAATATTTTTTCCGACAGGTGCATGCTCCTTAAGTTCATTAATCGGCAGCATTGACTGCCTATAGCGGCCGGTTACTGATGAATCGCCGACGAGTTCGGGATCGAGAACAACCATGTTGACATAGCCACCGGGACGCGGAACAACTCCGAGAAATCTTCCGAGTTTGTCAATCGCATCGGCATCAGGCAGTTCATCCGCGTCGGTAAACAGATTGACTGTTTTCAGAAGTTCAAGAAGCAGCCGGTCATGGTTTTCGATAAATTTGGTATCAATATGAACCAGTGGCAAAGCTCTCAGATACAGCTGTTCTCCGCCCATATTGCGTTTCAGTTGAGGAATGATAATCAGCAAATCCTCAAATTCGCAGTCGGACAGACTGTACTCGACTCCGTTGCCTGTTGTTCCGGCAAACAATGGAAGTAAACGGTAAAAAATTTCCGGACAGTCTGCACCTGTTACCTCTGATAGTCTTTCTGCTCTTTCGATCGCCGTATCAATAAATTTATTCTGTTCAGGACTTAAAATCAGGCGCAATTCCGGGAAATTTCTTATTTCAAGAGCTTCCGGAACCGATTCACAGCCGTCAAGCCCCCATTTTTTTGATTCAAACCGCAGTAAATCGCGATGTTTGAAACCGTTCCATGCACGAAAATATTCCTGATATGAAATAATGAAATTCCGATCTGCGATGAGTTCCTTTACCGCTGCAGCAGAAGGAAGACCGAACCTGAAGACGAGCGGATAATTACGATCTCCAGAAAGATGTTCTTTGAGGTTTCTGATATTTTCAAATTCCCTGGATCTGATCCGCGAAATCACGGTTGCTGGTAACAGCATTAAATCTTTTGCCACAGAGTGTTCCTCCTTGGTGTCATCCTGTTCAATCAGGAGTGAAAGCTGTAATAATCACCTGTTTTCAGAAGTTTTGCATCCGGATAATGACCGACATCCGGGGTTTGCACCACAGGCAGCCCACCGGGAAGAAACTCTCTGATTACCTGCCAGACATCTCTGCCTTCCGCATCCATCTGTGTAAACGTTCCGAGCACCAGACCTCTGATCCTGTCGAATACACCGAGAAGTTTCAGCTGTGTAAAAAACGTGAACAGCTGAGGTTCCAGTCCGCTGTTTGCTTCAAGAAATAAAATTCTGTCTGAAAAATCCGGCCAGAATTCCGTGCCGGCAAGTTTAAGCAGACACCTGGCATTTCCGCCGGCAATCTTTCCTTCAAGAAAATTTCCCTGCAGCATCCGATATTTCAAATCAAAAAGTTCAGTCTGATCATTGAAAAAGGTATTATAAAAAGCACTGCTCTGCTGCACGCCATACTGCGGATCTTCAAGATGACGGATCTGGTATAGAAAATTTATTCTGCCGGTTTTGACCGTAATAGCATTCACAACGGCAGTCAGATCGCTGTATCCGGCAAAGGGCTTGAAATTATCCGCAATAACGGAAAAATCAAGAAAAGGAAGAACCGTATTGGCAAGATCACCGCCGGAAACATCACAGATCATTCTGATATCTGGATCTTCATACATCCTCATCAGTTCATCGGCTCTGTTTCCAGCCGTGGCAAGACTGAACGAACCTGCTTCCCCGTACAGTCCTGAGGAAAGCCGGACACGCAGACCGAATGTGCCGAGATGTTCGGCAAGCTTCCTGATCTGCTGTCTGCCAGTACTGCTTAAAGGATTGGAACATGCAACAATTCCAATCGCATCACCTTTTTTCAACAAAGCCATGGCGAAGGTTACTCAAAACAGATCTGAAAACTACAGGTTGCCGTCAAAAGCATGTTCTTCATTGCCGGCAAATTCGTCCACCGATATTCCAAGTTCCGCCAGTTCCTGATTGCGGGCTGCATTGAGCTGCTGATCGTACTCCTCCCACGTCAATTCACTCGCCATGCTGCTATGGGTTGCTATGTCTCTGGTCATGATAATGAGAGAACGTGCATAATCGCGCGCCACATCAATGTTCTTAAACGGTGTGATCAGATTAACGTGAAGTTTCAGTTCCTTGAAAATTCTCAACACACGGATACTTACCGCATCCGATGTATTGGAAAACGCCTCATCCAGGAACACGGAGCTGTAGGCAGGAACGGAATCGCTTGACGGTGTAAGAACATATGCAAGAGCGGCCGCCACAACCGAACCTGCAAAAGCCTCCTTTTCACCGCCGGACTTACCGCTGCTTGAATCAAGAACATCCTTTATCTCATTGGTCTGTCGATCAAGTTCCTGCGCAACGAAAAACATGCGCAGACGTGGATCAAGCAGACGCATGTTATCCTTGGTTCCGGAATTCTTGACTGCCGTATCGAGAGTATTGATAACCTTTTCCAGTGCGATAAATCGTTTTTCATGATCTTCGGAAAGAACCATTCCTAGTACATTGGAAACATCCTTTTCAAATTCTGTGATAAACGGATATTTTGACTTCTTGGCTACGATCTTCAGATAGGTGTTTTCCCTGAATTCCGCCCGTGACAGCACGCCGTTGATCATTCCGATCCTCTCTTCGATTGAAGAAAGTTCCGCATCAATCTTGGACTTGATGCTTGCCACCGACTGGGTTACCTCGGTATTCAGCTTTTCCTTGAACTCCTCAACCAGAGCAGGCAGACCTTCGGTCTGGATCTTGTGCAGCAGTTCCAGATAGCCCTCGATATTATCCTTGGTAAGATTTTCATATCCCTTCTGATCCGCCCATGAGGTATAGAAGGAACTCATGCCGCTTCGAACGCTGGCAAACAGTGATTTGACTCTGCCCTCCAGAACTTCGTTCTCTTCTCTGAAACACTCGTTTGCCTTAAGCATTTCCGTATCTTCATAGCACGCCGACTCAGTAACATGAGCCTTTTTGAAAATCTTCTGAATTATCTCGACAACCTGTTCACTGATGTTGCCGTGATTCAGTTCATTGTATTTTCTTAATTTCGAATCGCAGTTTTCTATCAGTGTACTGATTCTGGCGATCTGTCCACTGAACTGGAATATTTCCTTGTTTGCGTCATTGACCGCCTTCTGCGACTGCTCCCAGATATCCTTCAGTCTGAGAGTGTCAGGACTGGTTCTGATCATCTGCTGCTGTTCCTCAAGGGACTTGAGTTCATTTTCCAGCGATAGCGTGTCAATCTGGGAGAAATACTTGAATTCATTGAGACGCACGATATTATCGTGAATTTCATCATTATCCTTGCGCTTCTGCAGTAGTTTCATATCCTTTGACTGCAGATCGATGAGCTGACTGGTTAAAAACTCCTGTTCGCGCTTTAAAAGATTCAGTTTATCCTTGCTTGAAAAACCAAGGAACCAGTCATGACGGTCGTTGATTGCTCTGGTATCCTTCTTTTCGAAGAAACCGCCTTTGCGGTGTATCAGACCTTCCACGGTCATGGAAAATTCAGTTTCATTCATTTCCTCAACACTGTCAACGCATGCAAGATCATGCTTCAGGAGGAAATTCTGGAGCCAGTTGGTAAACGGATGTTTTTTCCAGTTGAGTTTCTGCAGAAAACCCTGGTTACCGAATGAAACGGCATAATTTGTATTTGACTCAACAACCTGAATACGGATATGCAGACCAGTATGTCGCTGATTAACCCATGTGGTGATGCCACGGTAGAATTCCTGTGATACCAGCATGGTTAAACGGATACCGCCGAGAGCACGTTCGATGGCGCCCTGCCAGCGTGATTCTGATTCCTTGACATCCATAAGTTCGGCGGCAAACACAAGTTCGCTGGGATCGATGTCAAGATCCTCCACAATTTCATCTCTGATGCGCTGATAATGATAATCCACATTGGAATCGGATTTTTCCTCAAGCTGTTTCACAATCTGTGAAATATCGGTAATCTTCGCACTGATGTTTTTCGATTCGGCAACAATTTTGGCTCTCTCGTCAAACAGTTCGCTTTCGATGCGATCCTGCTCGGCAAGCAGTTCGGAATGCTTTTTATAGTTTTCATTGAAGTTCTCTTCGCTGCTTCCGTCCTTCAGATTCAACTTGCGGGCAAGATTGTTGTAGCGGATCAAATCATCGCGTACACGGGTCAGATTGGACTGGGTCGAGGAAATTTTGAATGCAATTTTTTCAATTGCATCACCGCCGTTCCTCAGATAATTTTCATGACAGAGGTTCTGATAGCTTTCCAGATCCTTTTTCTTGTCTTCCATTTCCTTGAGTTTTAAATTGGCGACATCAAGTTCGGTAAGCTGCTGTTTCTTCTCCTGCTCATAATGTTCAATTGCGTAGGAGGCCACATAGGAGTTAAGTTCATTGCGCGCTTCGATATACAGAGCCTTTTTATCCACGGTCTGTTCATATTCATTCTGAGTTTCACGCAGCGGAATAAGTTCAGCTTCCTGCCTGCGCGCATCAAGGAGTCTCTGATGGGTTGTTTTAAGATCGTCAAACTGCTTGACCGTATTCATGGCATCCTGCTTGATTTCTCCAGGTTCAAGAACAAGCTTGCGGATCAGATCGGTCAGATCGTCAATTTTCTTCAGACCGAGAGCGCGGGAAAGCAGTGCCGGCGCGTTGCTGTTTTCAATATGGAGCAGATTTTTATAATGGGCTTCATATTCCTTGAAATTGTCATCACATACGAGACAACGGTTGAATGATTTGAGGAAAACCTTCAGGGAATGGGCGTCATTGTTGGTAAAGTTCTGCAGCGCTTCCTTAACAGGAATGTCTGATTCGGAAATAACATAGATTTTCTTAACATCCGACAGCTGATTGCTGCTGCCGTTGATGTAGAAAAATCCCATCAGCACCACAATGCGATCGCTTGCAGTATGTTTGTATGTTGCCTTCAGAACGGTTACAACCGTGCTGTTGCGCAGATTCTTTGCCGAGGAGCCGGTTTCGTCTTCTGAACGTCCGTAGCTTCCTCTCATGTAGGAAACGAGAGAACGGTCGGTTTTATCACCCTGTGCAGCCGCCATATTGAAGCTTACTCGTCCGGCGGAACATAACAGCACCATCAGTCCGTCGATTATGGTTGATTTGCCGGCACCGTTTTCACCGGTTATAAGCGTTCCGTCAGGATTGATGCTGATCGAGTGCAGACCGTTGAAGGAACCCCAGTTATAAACCGTTAGTGTTGCAAGCTTAATCTGATCCTCAACATTCTGATCTTCAAATAAATCTGTCTGTCTGTTATTCATTTGACTCTAACTCCTGCTCTGCTGTCCTGATGATTTTTTCCAGTTGTTCCTCGGTATATTTGGTCAACAGCTTGTTATGGTATTCCTCAAGCAGCTGTTTCATAAACTCTGCATTGATTACAAATCTGATGAGAGGCATGATTTCAACACGATCTCCGTAAGCGCCGTTTTCCTTGCGCACCAGACGCTTTTCCTGCAGTTTGGCCAGTGTTCCGTTGATTTTCTCCAGAGCTCTGGTATTTGAATTTGAAACTCCTACATAAGGGATAATAAGACTGTTGATTCTGTCCACGTCAACAAAGACCTTTGTTTCACCGCTGTTGTATCTTTCATGGTAGTATTTGCGCAATACCAGAATAACAATCGAATCAAATTCAGAAAGTGTTCGTGATGAAATCAGATGTGAGTCATCATCAAAATTTTCCTCGTCAGACAAATCATCATCACTTCTGGAAGCCTCTTCCTCACGGTACAGATTCTTGATGTATGCAACACCCATTTCCTCGTTGTGAGCCAGAAGTATATTGATGTTTCTCAAATATGAGGAAATTTCGTTCTGATATGAATTCAATGTCTTATAAAGATTAGGGCGCTCATCAAAAGTAATACTGCCGTGTTTTAATAATTCAATAATTGTATTACGGATTTCAGCGGAAAATTCTGAAGTCTGACCCGATCCTTTCTTAACATTTGACTCCTGCTCTTCGTTAAAATTTTCTTCATTATTTAGATCTGACACTTGAAACTCCTACAATTTTTCCTTTTCACTGTTACGCATTGCCTGACTACTTAAAACCTGTCTCGGAATAGTAATTCTTAAAATCTTATCAGGATTGCGGTAATCCTTAACCTCTACAACATCATTGGTTTCACGATCAAGTTCCGCATTCAGTTCATGGGCAACCCTGACATAGGTAACAACCTCCTGAAGACCGTAAAGAATTTTGTTTTTTCCGATAATTTCAGCAACGGACATGGTAGACGCCTGCCCGAGTGTCCGTCTGATGGCATTCCGGACATCCTTGATGCGGACTGTATCCAGGTTTCTGATGATATGATCGCTGATCACCGAGGAATTTCTGTGCTCTTCCACATTTGAATAATCGGTAACCTCGTCAGGTCTCTTGATACGCATGTTTTCGATTGATGATACCTTAACTCCGCCGCCCTCAAGTTTAATGTTTAGATACTCTCTCTGCAGATTGCCGGTGGTATCCTTAAGCATTACCCCGAATCTTTCCAGTTTCGACAGAAGTTCCGCAACCGCCCGGTTTTCCTGGAAATCGGCACTTTCAACATACATGCGGAGGTTTTCATCGATCCTGCTGCGCACATCCTGAACATGCTGACATTCGGAAAGCAGAACAGGAATCAGTCTTTTTAAAAATGAAATTTCATCCTTTTTCAGATAGTCGGCAATCGGCTGGCTTAAAATGAAGTTCATCTTGGTTTTAAACGATTCCACAACGGTATCATCGCAAAGCATCTTGAAGAAACCTTCATATGCCGAACCGTAATCCGTCAGACGCTGCTCGCTTTCTTCCCTCAATACTTTCTTGAGCAGATTGCCCTTGGTTGTGTTTTCCTCAATCATGCGGACACGGATACGGCGGTCGATTTCGCGTGTTTCCTCTTCCAGTTTTCTGAAATCGCGCGGCAGCCTGCTGGCAAGATCAAACAGAGTTCTGATCCTTTCTCTTTTCTGGGATTCAGTCAAAGGAATCTGACGGCCTTCGCGAATAAGTTTGATTTCTTCCTCAAGTTCTTTTTTCTGTTTGATAAGTTCGGATGTTCTGGCTTTTTTATCTATTCCAACTCTTACATAAAGCTGCTGAAGTTCATTTAAAAAGATCTGCAGATGGGTTGCAGAGGTATTCACAGTGCGGTTGGCAAGCAGATTGCAGAAATCAAGCGCCCTCTGGGATGAATCGGTCAGAGTTACGTTATTGTTCAGTTCTGTTAACCATCCGTTGTTGATCCATTCGCGCAGCAGATCGGAACTTTTGGATGTAACAATGTTTTCAAAGTCAGCCTGATTCAAATCAGGTTCCAGCTGCTTTAAAAACTCGATCAGATTGGCTCTTGCGCTGCCGTAGGATACTTCGGTCTCGTTATTGAAAAGATTCTTCAGAAAGGCCAGAATTAAAGGAGCTCTGTCGGCTCTTAAAAGTTTCCATGTTTTATTATTTGTTAATAAATCATTTAAAGTTGTGTAATCAGCAATAAAATTCATTTTTGATCTATTTTAGAATTATCAAACCTTTATCAATTAATTCAGAAAAAAACACGAGTAATACTACCATTAAATCACGGTTATTTAAAGTTTTATTTATTATTCATGTTAACAATAGCATTATGTGTTTTATTTATTGATTACATATTTATTTTTAATACAAAAAAGTTATTTTATGTCATAGATAAACAGTAACAATCTGCTATAAATTATGTTTTAAGTGGTTGTAACTTTTTGGGGTTATTCTTCATTAATTTTCTCATTTTCTGGAGTCTCCTCGCAGGCTTCTTCCGCAGTCTCCACAACAGTTATCTGTTCCTTCCACGGTTTCACACGTCAATCAACCTGCCCTTTCTCGGGGAATGGCACCCTTAAAGTAATTACACCAACCTCTTGATTTAAGAAGGAGGCGTCCTTTGACCATCTCAATTCAACCTTTAGCTCTCACATCAAGCATTTCATTTATGGATTCAATGAGTTGAAATCGCTTCTTACGTGGACAACTGGAAAGAATTTTCGCGTGGGATATTCTTTTCATCACAGTTAGCCGTCCCGTGAAAGCGAAACCAATAAATTGTGTTTCCTCACATGCTTTCGGTATTTTGGTTTTATCCTTGCTGATCTTAAGGAACAACTTCTGTTCAATAAACCTGGCAATGCTGACGAATTTCCTTTCAGCAGATTTCTTACTGCCACTCAGAATAACCATGTCATCAGCATATCCTACAAATTTTATCCCTCGCTAGTCTAACAGTTGTCCATTTCTTTTAGAAGAACGTTTGCCAGCACCGGGATGATAACGGCAGTCAGAGTCCTTGGCAATTTTGGAAAGAGATTCTGTCAGAGCAGACGTATCGGCAGAAAGACTGATGGTTCTGCTGTTCATTTTGATCTTCTGAAAATAAAAAAGGATCTCTTTCGAGTTCCTTCATGGTAATGTTTTTGGTTGCGGAATTATTTATCCAGTTTTTCAATCAGGCACTGATGATCCTTGGTTTTAGGATTGAAGTTGATGCCTATAAGCAATACATCGTTAGGATAATCTCCATCACGGTATCTGCTGAAATACTCCTTCTCCTTAATCTGTTTCATGGCATCCTCAGCACTCATACCATACTTGAATTCAATGAGCAGAATAGGAAGGTACATGCTCCTCTTAGGTGCATAAATCAGATCGGCACTTCCTTTTCCGGATTGAAGTTCTCGGAAACATTCGTATTCACGCTCTGTACACCACATGAGACCGGATATAAGACAGAATACCATTGATTCCTCACGGTTATAGGTAAGCAGGGATACATTAGGTGAGTTATGAATATCCGTGATTATTTCCGCTGTCTTACTGCCGTCAAGGGCTGTTATGGCTTCAAACAGAGATTCTGAACGTTCAATTATAGGCATGGAATTAAACCACGGCTGAGCCTTCACCAGAGAAGAAAGAGCAGTTTTAATTTCTTTATTGGGAACAAAGGCTAAACGATCATCTCCACCGTCATCCACGCATCCCAGATAGCCTAGACATACCAGCAATGAGAATATATCATCTTTGTTTTCAATTGATACCATATCATTCTGAAAAGTAGCGCAATTGAACCTTATTGTACCCCCTTCAATCAAATTCAGAATATCGTCCTTGATCCCGGCATAATTCATGTTGATCAGACGTACAACATCTTCGTTTGATGAAGTTTTACTCCAATAGCTTTTACATTTACCATCGCTGACAGCAGAAACAACAGAATTAGGATTATAAATCTCAATGCCGCTAAGCTTGTATCCTTCATACCATTCTTTCAGATCCTGCTGTGATAATGTACAGTCTGGTCTTTCTACAATTTCTGCAACCTCTTCTTCTGTGAAACCAAAATATATTTCAAACGGTTCAGGATCCAGCATATTGTACTCTTTAAAACTGTTTAATGCGGATTGAGAGTTATACTTCTTGATAGGTAGAATACCGGTAAGATAAGCCAACGCAAAGCACGATACTCCATCATCCGATTTAAACAGACCCCGCAGAAATTCTATGAACTTTTCCTGTAATGAGGTGTCTTTTTGATACTCCCTGTATATCAGATCCCATTCGTCCATAATCAAAATGAATTGTTCACTGGTATGCCTGCATATAACTTCCAATGCCGAAGATAAAGATTTCTTTCCGACTAAGCGAGCTTTATTTATTTGTTCCGCGTAGTTTTGGTTTTCTTTCAAATCTTGAATAACCAGGTACTGCAAAAAATCCACAATATCATCGATATCATCGATATAAAGAGTTTTATCAGATTTATAGGAAATATACTTATCCTTTATGGAGTTCATATCGATGTAGATGACATTGTATTTATTCATGTGCTCAGCAAAGTTTTTTGCTTTGGAAATTTTCAGATCATCAAAAATTTTTTGACCTGCATATCCTTTGGAATAATAAGCAGAAAGCATATGTGCAGTTACAGTCTTCCCGAATCTGCGGGGACGAGTTATGGCAAAAAGGCGTTTATCTGCATTGATCTTTGCAGACATCTTTCCTATAAAATCTGTCTTATCTACAAAAATTTCGGAATCTTTGAATTTAACCAACCTTGTAAAGCTGTTCTCCTTGTCAGGATTCAGAATATTTCCCATGCCTTTAACCTCCACAGAACTCATCTTCTTCAGCCGGCATTTTAACACAGCACCTAATTTTTATCCGTGATACAGGACGGAACTTCATGTGAACAATTATCCGTACTGTTTATATGTTAGGAATTTAACCAGTATCAGCAAATAATTCAACTGTTATCTGATGTAAATCGTTCATCATAATGCTACCGTTTACTAATCATCCTTTTAAACTTCTCAACCTCTTTTACACAATCTCTCTCCGTCATTCCGGATCTGTACTGTCAGTGTCCTGCGCCAGATGATTCAGCAGAATGCCATCACAACTCAGGATCAGAACGAATACAGGAAAAGCCATGATGAGATTACTCAAAAGTTCAGTAAGACTGAAGAACAGAAGAAACGGGTCGACACGAAACTCTGCAATCTTCTCGAGCATCGCGGCATTATCAAGAATTTCATTAAAAGCTGAAAGAGCTGAACAATCAGATATCTGAGTTCAGCGAAAACCTTTAGTGCGGGCTACAGGATTACGTCACGACATATGCTGATAGCAGACTGGTTTTCAAGTTTAAGAACGGTTCTGAATATAATCTTTTCGTGGTAATTTTTTAGAAACTCATAAAAATCATAGTTATCTTTTTTTCTTTACAGACATTCCAAAATAAAAATGCGTCTATTGGATAATCTTGAATTAGGCTATCAAACAAAGTCTCAATTTGTGTAGTATTCCAAACATATTCTCTTTGAATCGAAGATAAAACATACTTATTTGCAGAAATACCTTTAACAACTTCTGCTATTGTCATAGGAGCTCATATGCCAAATTTTTTGTATCCTGATAAAATTATTCCTGATTATCGACAGTATGTGCAGGAGATGCCTGAGTTCAACCTTTTGTATAATTTTCTGTGTCGAATTACACAAAACAGGATTAAGGATGAGACCAAAAAATCAAACCTATCGAACCTAAAGCATTATATCACAAGGCCAGGTATCAAATTTGTAGTGAAGATTTCGCTAACTCTTGCAACTAGCTGCCAAGTTAGGGACTTTCACCCTATAAAAAATGTGCATGCCGAGCACACAAAAGGCAGTTAAAAAAACATCTTCTAACTGCCTTCATATTTAATTATCACAGTTGTTCAATTGAACAGACTTACAATCAGCATCCGCTACTAACTATGGAATAAAGAGGTACCGCCCCATGAGAATTCTCTGCTGTAGTATACTGCAAATAACAATTGCCATTCTTATACCTTATCCCTTTTGGTATAAATCTCTCCGAATCCTTACTGCCATTTCTATAACGGCATACGCAAATATCATATTCCGTGCACACATCATTAGCACCATAATTATTGCATTCATAATTTATACTGTTCTTTTCAGCGGTTCCGCAAGATCCACCATCTTTTTGAGGGACTTTACCATTACCACATCTATCGGGAATTGCTATTTCTTTTCCGGTTGCACTATTCAGTATTTTTACAGTTTTTCTACCACCGATATTACCGTTTAAAGCAAATACCACTGAATTACGATCCAAGTATGCATGCTTGAAATATACATTAACACCTTCGACTTCAACGCAATTGTTTTTGCTGCAATCCGAAACCCATATATTTGTTGTACCAACTTCACTATAACTAGTATTTGCTCCATTGAACATGGCCTTCGCATAAACCATGTTATTAACTGATTTAACGGAACCCTGTATACCTTTCAGTACCGAAACTCTAGCATCCTTCTGTAAATCTATAAACTTTGGAGCGGCCGAAACAGCAAGAATACCTAAAATAACAATAACAGCAATCAGCTCAATCAGGGTAAAACCTGCCGATCTCTTTCCGGAAAATGCAACTGTATTAGATGTTCTCATAAAATGTAACCCCACTTTTGGATTCCTAACTCCATGGTTGTATTTAAAGGTTATAAAGACTAAAAGTAACACACTAATCTAATATACTACTTTATCGGATTTTATTTGTAAAC
>CACWLF010000039.1:0-1756 GCA_902761645.1 uncultured Aeromonadales bacterium
TTTCTTATAAATACACTGAATTATAATATGATTATGATTCTACAAGATACAAAAGTCAAGAAAACGCCGTGTTTATCGCAATTCATCCCGCCACCTGTATAGGTGGGGGATTTCCTGCTCACGGCGTGTTAAAATTAATTGTTAAATGATTTCAATGCAGACAAAATAACAGGCAGATTGCAAGGATCATTCATATTCAAAGCATGGAGCGGGAACTTCCATCCGCGCAGCCACGTTATCTGACGCTTTGCCAACTGACATGTAGCCACGGTTCCTCTGTAGATCATTTCATCGAAATCCGTTTCACCTTTAAGATAGGACCAACACTGACGGTAACCTACGCAGCGCATGCTTGGCAAATCCGGATTCAAATCCCCTCTGTCCATCAGCGCTTTAACCTCCTCAACCAGTCCCTGCTTCACCATCTGACTGAATCTTGCCGCAATGCGTTTCCTCAGTTCCTCACGTTCACGCGGTAAAATTGCAAACTGCAACGAAGGAATATCCAAAGCATGCTGCTTATTTTCAGCTGTAAGCCTGGTCATTGTCTTTCCGCTGATCAGATAAATCTCAACAGCTCTGATAATACGCTGGCTGTCTGTCGGTTTTATCCTTGCAGCAGACTCAGGATCAAATTCAGCCAGATATCTATGAAGGGATTCAATTCCCTCCTTCTCGACTCTGCCGGTAATTTCCGCCCTTACTTCCGGTTCCGAACAAGGCAGGTTGGAAATGCCGCCAATCAGAGCATTAAAATAAAGCATGGTGCCGCCTGCAAGGATCGGAACCTTATTGCGCGACTGAATATCCTTTATCAGTCTCAGTGCATCGCTGCGGAAATTCGCAGCAGAATATACCTCCGACGGATCGGCAATATCTATCAGGTAATGGGGTATGCCCTCCCGCTCCTCAAGTGTAGGCTTGGCCGTTCCGATATCCATGCCGCGGTAGATCAAAGCCGAATCAACACTGATTATTTCCCCCGATATCCGATGGGCCAGTTCTATGGCTAGTTTGGTTTTTCCCGATGCCGTGGGTCCCATGATGCATACTATAGGTTTAGAACTCATATTTTTCCTGACAAGAGTGATGTAACATCAATAATCTGTGCAACCGCCGGATCTGAAATAAAGTCTGATATCGGCCGCCCGTTCAGTATCTGAACAGTTTCAACGAGGGTGTATTTTTTTGTTTTTAACACTGCATCCGTAAGAGCCCGGTTATAACTTTCCTGACTTTCATACCAGCATTCCGTATTAAATAATTCGTGCAGTACGGAACTTAAATTAAAACGTCTTATTACCGAAGGAACTCCGATAACCTGCAGAGATCTGCGGCCTTTTCCTCTGACAACCAGGGTAAAACCTCTTGTTTTAAGAAAATCAGCGTGTTCTTCAATACCGCAAATGATATCCGGTTCCAGATCAATTTCAACAGGCAGCATCAGAAGAGAACTCTGAACATTCTCTTCATTCAGAGAATCCTTCATGATCGCGGCATCGATTTTCTGCAAATCAACCTTGTACAGTCTTTGATCATATCCAATACAGGCAAAATGTTCAAAAATTCCGAACAATGATACAGGTTCGGCAGATTCTCCGGTACCGTTTATCCGGTTGACACCTGTCTGATCCGGAAGATTCCTATTTTCCGCACCGCAGGCACCGGTCACCCAGGAATTATAAGCTTCAAACTGTCTGCGATCGGTCTTTTCCCTGGCATGATCATAGGAGTTTCCCCTGGACGACGCCCAGCC
>CACWLF010000039.1:1821-37648 GCA_902761645.1 uncultured Aeromonadales bacterium
CTGTCCGTTGATTCCTGCAGCTGATTCCGGCTGTTCACTGCCGGCATAACAATGTTCACTTTCGGTTTTAAGTCTGGTCCCGCATACCGATGACAGCGCATTGACAACGGAAAGAACTGTAAAATCATGAACAAATCTTGGTTCCTGAAACCTTACCTCATGCTTGGTAGGATGCACATTCACATCAACCTCCTGAGGATTAATGGTTATAAAAAGAACAAAATTTGTTTTTACCTCCTTTGCATAAACTTCGGTAAAAGCCTGCTTTACAGCATGATATATATTTTTTTCCTTGACTATGCGACCGTTCAGATACATATACTGCACCTCTGGTGTAGTATCGGTTTCATCCGGAGCTGGAAGAACATATCCCTCTATTGAGATATTTTCACGGTATTCGGAAACAGGCAGCATTTTTTCGGTAAAATTCCTGCCGAGGATCTGGGTGAGCCTTTTCAGTTTCTGTTCCGGAGTAACCGCCTTGGGTAAATTATAGACAATCTTGTCGTTGTGCGTCAGAACAAAGGCTATTTCCTGATTGGCAAGACTTAGCCTGGCGACAAGTTCCTGAATATGTGAAAATTCGGTTTTATCAGATTTTAAAAATCTTCTTCTTGCCGGGGTGTTGAAAAACAAATCCTCCACCATAATGGTTGTTCCGTTCGGATATGCAGAGGGCTTAATTTCCGGAGAATCAAGAGTTCCCTCGGCATGAATCTGCCATGCATGCTCCTGGGATTCTGTTTTACTGATCAGTGTCAAACGGGAAACCGCAGTTATTGAAGCAAGCGCCTCCCCTCTGAAACCGAAACTCACAATATTATCAAGATCATCTATGGAACTTATTTTAGATGTTGCATAACGGGTTAGCGCGAGTTCCAGCTCCTCTTTGGGAATCCCGCATCCGTCATCATTGATTTTGATGAGAGTCCTTCCGCCGTTTACAATATCAATCCTGATTTTCGATGCTTTGGCATCAAGGGAATTTTCCGCCATTTCCTTGACTACCGAAACAGGACGTTCAACCACCTCGCCGGCCGCAATCTGATTTGCTATCAGTGATGACAGAAGTTTTATCGACATTATGAAACCTCAGGCATGAAATTATCTGCGCTTGCAGTGACGATCCGGGCTAAGATGATACTTAGGATTTTTCAAATGAGTTCTCAATGCATTGTATATGGCAGTCGCAATTTTCTTCTGATAATCGGAAGTTTTCAATTTGGCCTCTTCCCTGACATTTGATACAAAACCGGTTTCTACCAGGATTGACGGAATATCAGGAGCCTTTAATACAGCAAGAGATCTTTCATCAGGACGTTTTTTATGCATTGTGGCAAACTTTGAAAGTTCAGCAATGATTTTATTGGCAAGATCATAGCCTGCATCTCTTGATTTATCAGATGTCAGATCGATGATCATATTCTGCATGTAGCTGTCGTTTTCACCGATTAATGCGGTTTCCTCCAATACATTACTTGCACCGCCAAGCAGTTCATCATGTTTATTTTTGGTATTCAGCATTTTGCGGTTTTCGCGACCGGCGCGATCGTTATTCAGCACCAGAACGGAAGCACCTGATGCACTGGAATTCGCTGCAGCATCAGCATGAATAGAAATAAGCAAATCCGCATTGTGTTTTCTGGCAATTTCCGAACGATCATCAAGTCCGATGAAATGATCTCCTGAACGAATCAGAACCGCCTTCATGTCCCTGCTTCTGTTAATCATCTGATATAAATGCTTCGCTATACCGAGTGTCACTGTTTTCTCTTGTACCCCGTTGGCACCTATTGCTCCGGGATCCTTGCCGCCGTGACCGGGATCGATTGCGACTACAACCTTCGGACTTTTTACACACTTTCCATTTGACTCGGTTTTCTTATTGCCTGCGTCAGCACCGGCAACCTTTCCGCCGTTATCATGGGAGGCTATCTTCGGATTATTTACTGCACCACTGTTTCCAGGCTTCGCCTGATGCTGGCTGTTATTCTGATTTTTGGCATTCTGCACTGAGTTCTGTGCAGAAGGTTTATTTTCAGGTCTGTCATTTTTACTGCCGGACGCCACCTGTTTGGGCTCATTTTTGATATTTTTCTGATCTGCAATCTGCTGTCCCGGTTTGTTTTTTTCGTGATTCAAATCGGCGTTTTTTACATCTGCAGCAGGCTTTATTTTCTCATCAGGTCTGTCAGGCTTAACAGATTTAGGTTCAGTTCTACTGTCGGATGCAACCGGCTTAGGCTTCGGTTCCGGTCTGTTGTTCGCAGCGGCCGAAGGTTTATTCACAGTATTATTTCTCTGCTCCTTTTCATAGTTTGCAACAATACTTTCATTAGCCTTCTGCATTGGAATACGTCTTCTTTCCGCTTCCTCAGGTGTCAGCACCCTGACAGCATCAATCTTCTGCTGATCAGTGAGCGGTTTACCGTTTTTTGCATTGTTTACATTCTGCACATTTGCTTCAGCCGGTGAAGGAACATTTTTCCTGTTTGAATCTGCCACACTATTCAGCGGTTTTGGAGTATTTTCCGCGGTAATCTTCGGCATTTCCAGTTTATGTCCCGGATCCCGCGGATTTCCGGCAATGCGATCATTTATGAAATCGATGTACACACGATAATTGCGATAGTTTCCCTGCGGTGCAAGCTGTGCATGAACCGGCTTTACCGCATATTTAAGGTTGAAAACGTAACTTACGCCGCCGCTGATGGCAATCGGTGTTACACTTTCAACAATCTTTCCCAGTTTTTTGGCAGACACATGCTTCAATGGAGCTGAAACAGTATTATTAAAATGAAGAATTACCTGATAAGGATCCCTGATTTCAACGGTATAATCACCCTTTTCCTTCAAATCAAAAACTATACGGGTCTTATCAGCCATAACCGCGGCGCGTATATTTGATATTTCATTGGCAAAAACAGCAATACAGCTTAAAACCCACGCTGCGAAAACGATTATTATTTTTTTCATGACAGTTTTCCCACAATGCCGGCACCTATATCCGTTTCAGCAATAAATTCAACCGTACGACCGATGTTTCTGTCGTCATAGGAAATTCTTATGATCAAATCAGGCGGAGGCAGAACGCCTTCTCCTTTGTCAGGCCATTCGATAAGACAGACCGAATTTCGATCGAAATAGTCCCTGATGCCGATGTATTCCAGTTCTTCCGGATCTGATAAACGATACAAATCAAAATGATAAACAGTAAAATTGTTTAAATTATAACTTTCAACCAATGTGTACGTCGGGCTTTTGACAATTCCGTCATATCCGAGAGACTGTACAAAACCTCGAGTAAACGTGGTTTTTCCAGCACCAAGATCACCTTCCAGATAAATGGAAGCTCCCGTTGTGATACTGCCGGCAACCATTCCTCCCAAAGCCACGGTATCACTTTCCTGATTTAAAGTTACTGTCTTGTTCATTGTATTTTAATAATAATTAATTGCTTGTTTATCGTGATGCGATAACTATAGCACAAAGAACGCTTTTTGTGGGCTTTTTTCTGCCGTTCAAACCGCACAGATCTCAATATTTATACGGTTTTTCACAATTTTAAGATGGTTTCAACCGGCAAAACTAGCAAATATGATTTATTAATCTTCTGATAAGAGGAAGAAGATCACTTGGAAGCATTCCAATCATGCCGTCTGCACCTGCCAGTTCACCTGCTCTGCCGTGTAAAGCAGTTCCCAGACGTGCCGCATCTGCGGAATTAAATCCGAATGCCATCAGTGCACCGATAATTCCGGCCAGCAGATCACCCATTCCGCCGACAGACATGCCCTCGCAGCCGTTATTTACAAGCCACATTCCGCATCCGTCATATACCAGGGTTCCTGCCCCCTTTAAAACCACTGTTCCATTTGTCAGTTTCTGCAGACGAACCAGCGTTTCGAATCTGTTGTTTTTTACATATTCGATACTTTCGCCAAGCAGTCTTGCCGCCTCTCCCTCATGCGGTGTTATAACACTTTTCGGATAATTAAACGATTCGTTCCGCGCAATATCACGGGCCAAATGGAAAAGACCGTCTGCATCAATGACCATCGGTTTTTCCATATATTTGAATTTATTCCAAATTCTTTCCGACCACCCGGTTCTGCCAAGTCCGGGACCGATTACAAGCGCATCCGCCCAGTCCTGCAGACTCCTAATATCAGGTTCCTCGGTTTTATCAAGATTAAAAAGCATGAATTCCGGAGTATCACCGGCAATAATAGGCAGATTTTCACTGCAGCTTGCAACTCTGACAAGCCCGGCTCCTGTACGCAGTGCAGCTTTTGCAGCAAAACGGATTGCACCTGGCATATCCTTTGCGCCGCCGATTAATGCTATTTTCCCGGAATCTGACTTGTTGCCGCTTTTCAAGCGGCGGGGCAGAACACCGGCAAGATCATCATAGGTAACTATGCGGAAACATCTTTCAAAGCGGTAACCGTCAATATTCAGATCCAGATTATCATAGCTGATTCTGCCGGTATAATCCCGTGCCGCGCCGACAAACAAACCTATTTTCGGTACCACAAAAGTAACGGTTTCATCGCATTTGACAGCACAGCCGGCAACCTGACCGCTATCCGAATACAAACCTGACGGAATATCCACTGCTATTTTATAGGCATGGTAATGATTTATAACCGAAATCCACTGTGACATTTTCTCGCGCACCTCAGAGGAAAGTCCGATTCCGAGAAGTGCATCCACTACAACCTCATAATTGCCATTCTTCAATTCGTCAAGATCTTCGGATACCCGTCCGCCGGCGGAAAGATAAGTACTGTACGCAGCGTAAGCCTCTGTATTTTTCCTTGGCAGCCGATAAGCTATACAGACAACTTCCAGATTTTTTTTCAGCAGATGAACAGCAGCCTCGTAACCATCCCCGCCGTTATTTCCCGGTCCGCAAACAACAGCAATTCTGGTAAAACCGTAAAGGCGGACATTTTCAAGCAGCAATCCGGCAAGGGACTTGCCTGCCTTCTGCATTAATCCGTAACTTAAATCGGAATTTGCATCCCTGTTATCTCTTTCTATAGCTCGCACATATTCCGTTTCGTATGCATTATTAATTTCTGCAATCATATTTTCCATACTCATAAAAAAATAAACCATTCATGGTTAAAACCGGCAGCCGCTCTGTTTTAATGCAGTAAAACAGTCGAATAATATTTTTTCTGTTCGATCTTCATATTACGCTGCTGTTGAATATTTTCGATTAACCGGTAATAAAAAAATCTTTATCAAACCGAAAAAAGACTGTTTTTACAAATTACCTGATCAGATCGTAAACCGTGCTTACCATCAGAATTGAAAGAACAAAAAATATGGTAGGCTTAACAATGAGAGAACCCTTTACAATCAGAAGACCGGATCCCAGAATCTGACCGAGAACCGCGGCCACAGTTGCAATTATTGCCAGCGGATAACAGATATTGCCATTCATTACAAAAACAATAAGAGCAGAACAGTTCGATGCCAGATTTGATATTTTGCTGTTGCCTGCAGACTGATACACATTCATTCTCATCAGGTAGGAAAAAGCAATTACCAAAAACAGCCCAGTTCCGGCACCGTAAAATCCGTCATAAAATCCTATTACAAAAACAACAACCATCAGTTTAAGCCACTGCTTTGCCCCCTTAATCACCGCAGGCTGTTCAATATCAGGCAGTTTCTGTCTGATCATTAAAACAACAATAAACGGCAGTAGTGCAACCATGAAATACTTAAGAATCTTGTCGGGGAGAAGAAGCACACAGCCGGATCCTGATACAGCGCCTAAAACAGTTGCAATGACAATGGGAATTACGAGACGGCGTTCCACAAACCCCCTTTTGTAATAGGTGACGGTTGAAATCAGAGTACCCATTGTGCTGTTGATTTTATTTGTTCCTATTGCTATGTGCGGAGGCAAACCGCACATCAGATACGTTGGAATTGTAATCAATCCTCCGCCGCCGGCCAGCGCATCAATGACACTGCCAACAAATACCATTACAAAAATAATAAGATACATCCAGAGCGATATATCAAAAAATTCTGTAGTCAGCATGCGGGATTACCTTAACAATAAAAACCTGAAAAACAAAACGTATTATCTAGTTTATGCCATGACATTGCAAATAATTTGCCGTTCCTGTCGTCATTAATCCCTGTCCAGTCACAAACAGCTGTGCGGAACCGTTGGATTATCTTTATTTAGCAAAAAGGGACCATAAGTTTTATAATGATCCGGAGGAATCAAAACATATGGAAGAAAAAAACGCCGGAATCACCTCCGTCATTCGTCAGAAAGCACTGGAACTTGGCTTTACCGCCGTGGGTTTTACAAAAGTCAGGCTTCCTGATGAATACATACGAAAATATGAAGAATGGCTGAACCGTAATTATCATGGTTCCATGGATTATCTGGTCAGACATTTGCCATTGAAAAAAAATCCGGAGCTGGTGCTTGAGAATGCACTCAGTGTTATCTGCGTATCCCTGCTGTATCGAACCGAGGACTGTCTGACGGACGATCCTCACCACGGCTATTTCAGTATCTATGCCAGAGGACGTGACTACCATAAGGTTGTCAAAAAAAAGCTGACGCAATTAATAGGGGAAATCCATAAAATTACCGGCGACTGCCATGAAAGAGCTTTTGTCGATTCCGGACCGGTATTTGAAAAATATTATGCAGCCGAGGCAGGAATAGGAGCGATCGGCAGAAATTCCCTGGTTATCAGCAGCGGTTACGGTTCATTTTTCTTTCTTGGAGAACTTATTACCAGTCTGCCGATTGATACAGACTCTGTTCAGAACTTTGATCCGTGCAGAGGCTGTGCAAGATGCCTGGAACATTGTCCGGTCAATGCAATTCTGGACAACAGACAAATCAATGCTGGCCGCTGCATCGCATACCTGACTATCGAGCACAAGGGAATAATTCCATACGAACTTACCGTGCTTATGGGAAACAGAGTATACGGCTGCGACAGCTGTCAGAAATGCTGTCCGTGGAACAGAAAAATCAAAATCACCGCCGAACCGGATTTTTCTTGCAGACTGACAGATGACATTGTCAGACTGGACAATTTAATAAAATTCAAGCCGGAGGATTTTTCCGAAACTTTTGCAGGAACACCTGTACACCGCATCGGATATGAATCGTTTATCCGCAACGTTGTTATTGCTGCAGGAAACAGCGGAGATCTGAAATTCATTCCGGTACTGCAGCAGATGCTTGCGGCCAATCCCGGGGAAGTTATAAGTCAGCATTTAATCTGGTCAATAAACAATCTAACCGCCGGAAACTGCCGATAAAATTTACGTTTGTTCACAAACATACGATATAAAGAAATAAAATTCTATCATTTTAAAATTTGATCATAGATAATTAAAAATCAAGATTTAAACAGAACAAGGATCTACTTATGGAAATTTTAGGCGTTGACATTGGCGGTACAGGTATCAAGGGTGCAATTGTTGATACCGACAAGGGCGAACTCGTATCAGAAAGAAAAAGAATCGAAACTCCTCATCCCGCCACCCCTGCCGCTGTTGCGGCCACTTTGAAACAGCTCGTTGATGAATTTCACTGGGAAGGCGTAATCGGATGCGGTTTTCCTGCAACCATTCATCATGGAGTTGCTCATTCGGCGGCCAATATCGACAAGACATGGATTGAGACTCCGGTAGAAGAATTGTTTACCGAAACTACCAAGTGTAAAACGTATGTACTAAACGACGCTGACGCTGCCGGCATATGCGAAATGAAATTCGGTGCAGGAAAAAATCAGAAAGGTGTGGTTATGATGCTGACAATCGGAACCGGTATCGGTTCTGCAGTATTTATCGATGGACATCTCCATCCCAACACTGAACTCGGTCACTTGTTCCTTAATACCAAAGATGACAAGTTCAAAATTGCAGAACACTACTGTTCCGAGAGGGTAAGAGTCGAAAAGGATTTGTCATGGAGCAAATTCGGAGCAAAATTCAATAAATATCTCCAGAGACTTGAATTTTTATTCAACCCTGATCTGTTTATACTTGGAGGAGGTGCTTCAAAGAATTTCGCAAAATTCAGTCCTGAATTCAAACTGCATACAAATATTGTGGAAGCAAAAACTCTTAATCTTGCGGGTATTATCGGTGCTGCCGTATACGCCGCACAGAAGAGCAAACCGGCAAGAAGCACCGGCAAATAGATTCCGTCTGACTGTTTAATACAGTAAAATGCGCATCAGATATTTATCTATATTTGATGCGTCTGATTTTACTGAAAAAAGCTTGTTTTATGAGAATACTGATAGTAGTCCGAAAAATTACAATGGGAGGCTTGCAGAAGCAGGCTCTTTCTTTTGCGCAGACTGCACATAAGAACAATCATGAGGTTCATCTGATGATTTTAAAATCGGAGAAACCTCATAATGAACTTGAAATACCGTCATATATCACTGTTCACCGCCCTAAAATTTCAAGTCAGCTGTTTTCCTCATTCCGAGGAATACTGAGCTATATCACTACCTACTATTTCAAAAGACTGTTCGGGTGCGACGTTGAATTCAGCCTTGGATATGAATACAGCAGATGTTTCGAAAAATATGTTGAAGAAATTGAACGGCAGTACGGCGGGTTTGATCTTATTTTTTTTCGCGGACAGGGATGTTTTGAATACCTGCATCAGTTCAACCGGCCTAATTGCTACTGTTTTGTTGACGGGAAACCTTACTTCTACAAAAATATATTTTCAAAAAACGCCAATAAAATAATCTACGGTGCACCTAAAAAATTTATCTGCGTATCGGAACAGCTGAAAAAGTTTATTCTGGAAATCGAGAAAAGCGCACAGGTAATATGTTCTCATAATTTTCTGGATTTTGCCGAAATCAGAACTCTTGCAGAAAAGCCTGTCACCGGACTTCCGGAAAAATATATCGTTAATGTCGGCAGACTTGTGAGCGTAAAATCCCAGGAACTGCTGATCAAAACGATGCCTCTGCTGCCGGAAGAACTGTCACTGGTACTGGTTGGTGACGGCAAAAACAGACAGAATCTGCAGAATCTTGCAAGAAGCTGCAAATGCGAAAAACGCGTGATTTTTGCGGGTTCGCAGAATAATCCGTATCCTTACATCAAACATGCAAAAGCACTTGTTCATACCAGCCAGAAAGAAGGTTTCGGCATGATTTTCCTCGAATCACTGATTCTCGACACTCCCGTTGTTGCGACGGAATCGATAGGAGGCATGCGGGATATTCTCAAGGGTGATATATTGGAAAACCAGATAGTGCCGAGAGATCCTGAAGCCCTGGCACACAAAATCACAGATACAATCAATAACCCGTACCGCAGTACATTGGATATGTATCAGGAATATGATTCCAATGTAAGTTTTAATGATTTACTAGAAAGATTGAAAAATTTTTGATTATGACCGAAGACAACCCTTTTAAATTAAATCCTGATCAAACGGAAGAAATCAATATTGATAACAATTTATTCAGATTCAAATCTCATGCTGACTGCTCTGCTTTATTAAAATTAAGCATAAGCAGCAAAAACATCCGTTCATGGTTCAGGGAACCTTTTCTTACTGTTAAAGCTCCTGATAATAATCAGCGTACTCAATACCTGCCGCCAAGATACAAAGGTTCCGTATATGTTGATTTATCGTGGATTGCAAACAGCGAACCGGAAACATTTTCAATCGAAATCAAAGGTGCAGTCTTCGAAAACAAGGCTCAGCTCATGTACTTCAGCCAGAACGATCCTGTTGAACTGGGAAATACTCTGATTATTGCTCCTCACCCTGATGACGGTGAATTATGCTGTACTTCATTTTACGGACCAAATTCCTACCTGGTTACTCTGTCCGCTGGAGAAAAAGTCAAAGAACTGAAAAAACAGTATTTCACCATGATGGATCAGGATATAGAACAGGCAAGCTTGCGCAAAGGTCATCTGCGCGCTTTCAATTCCGTTACAACCGGCATGCTTGGCGATATACCTGCCGAACATATGATTAATCTTGGATATTTTGATGCGACTTTTTCCGATATGCGCAAATTTCAGGACAAGGTAATTAAATCAAATCATAATCATCAGGTAAACGAATTCAGAAAATTCAATCCGAAAAATTCACCTTTTACACTGATTAAGGAGCCTGTCAACCAGTATAAAAATCTGCTCGCAGATTTAACAACGGTAATTCAAACTGTTAATCCTGCGAGAATTATAGTGACAAATCCGAATGCAGATACACATCAGGATCATGCCGCAGCCGGTGAAATCATTCTTGAACTGCTGGATCAAATACCTAACAACGTAAGAAAAGTATATCTGTATTCCATTCATATCAAACGCGAAAAACCGATTTATTTCGGTCCGGCTCTCAATCATATCGGTATGCCGTTCGTACCGTCCGTTAAAACGGATAAAAACAATACTTTCAGCTATCGTTCATTTGAATTATCCGAAGAGCAGCAGAAACGAAAGACCATCATGCTTAATTTAATGTACGATACGTACAAGGAAAAAGATCATCGCTTTCAGAAGTGCGCAACTCACGAATATATAAACAGTGCCAGACTCGGAAAAGCTTATTACATACAGAGATTCATAAAACAGAATGAAATATTTCTTGTGATAAACCGCTCTAAAAAAGTAAACGATCCATAATAACCTTTAAGGTAATTATGGCTTTTGCTTAGTCTAAGTGATTTCACTGAAAAGTGAATGAACTACGTTATGAGAGAATTGTGCAGAAGTTGTCACTGCGACTGCCAATCGGCATTATATACTAGGCAGTACAATCGGTTTAGCCACATGCTTACAGATCTTGGTCATGCATTTTATTCATTTGGAAAATGTACATGCCGAACACAAAAAAACCCGGATTGTTATATTATCCGGGTCATTCATATATATGCTTTTCTAATATCAGATCTTATTACGCACCGAAGTTATCCAACAGGATGTTTTCATCTTCAACGCCTAAATCATGAAGCATATTGATTGTGGATTTAGTCATCATTGGAGGTCCGCACATGTAGAATTCACAGTCTTCCGGAGCCTTATGATTCTTCAGATAGTTCTCATAAAGAACATTGTGAATAAATCCTGTGTAACCTGTCCAGTTATCTTCAGGCAATGCATCAGATAAAGCCAGATGCCATTCAAAGTTCGGATGTTCCTTGGCCAGCTGATCGAATTCATCAGCATAGAACACTTCTTTCAATGAGCGTGCACCATACCAGAAAGAAATCTTTCTCTTGGTGTTCAATCTCTTTAACTGATCGAAGATGTGTGAACGCATTGGAGCCATACCGGCACCGCCGCCGACAAATACCATTTCAGCGTCAGTATCCTTGGCAAAGAATTCACCGAACGGACCGGAAATAGTAACCTTGTCACCAGGCTTCAGACTCCAGATATATGATGACATCTGACCATTAGGGATCTTCTTGGAGATCTTTCTGGTTTCCTTGTCAAACGGAGCTGTTGCAATACGCACATTCAGCATAATCAGACCCTTTTCCTCAGGATAGTTGGCCATTGAGTATGCTCTTAAAATGTGTGTATCAACCTTTGACTCAAGATCAAACATACCGAATTTTTCCCAGTCATCCTTATATTTTTCAGGGATATCATAATCCTTGTAATATACATGATGCGGGTCGGCTTCAATCTGAATATAACCGCCGGCTCTGAACGGAACTGATTCACCATCAGGCACCTTCAGGCGAAGTTCCTTGATGAAGGTTGCAACATTATTATTGGAAATAACTTCGCACTGCCACTTTTTAACACCAAATACAGAAGCAGGAACTTCAATTTCCATGTCACTGCGAACAGTAACCTGACACGCAAGATGCATGCCTTCCTTTACTTCTTTCTTGGTCAAGTGGTTAAGTTCTGTAGGCAGTGCAGCACTTCCTCCTTTCTTAACCTTACAACGACACTGACCACAGGTACCGCCGCCACCGCAAGCTGATGGAACGAATATACCCTGTGATGCAAGAGTTCCTAACAATTTCTCACCAGATGGAACATCAAGCGTTTTACTTGGATCATCGTTAATTGCAATTTTTACGTTTTTGGTTTTTACAAGTAAAAACTTAGCAACTGAAATTACAGCAACAAGAGCCAGAATAATTGCTATAAATGCACCAACACCGAGTAATACAGTATTCATTTATTATTACTCTCCTATAATGAAATACCTGAGAAGGACATGAAAGCAATAGCCATCAAACCTGCAGTTATAAATGTAATTCCCAAGCCTCTTAATCCTGCAGGTACTTCTGAATACTTTAATTTTTCACGAACTGCAGCAATCAAGATTAAGGCTATAGCCCAGCCTGAACCTGATCCGATACCGTAAACAATTGATTCGGTAAAATCGTATTCTCTCTGTACCATGAATGATACACCGGCAAAAATAGCACAGTTTACAGTAATCAACGGCAGGAATATACCGAGAGCCTGATATAAAACAGGGAAATAACGATCGAGAACCATTTCAAGAATCTGCACACATGCGGCGATAACACCGATGTAGGTGATAAAACCGAGGAAGGAAATATCAATTCCGTCAATCAAAGCGTTAGGCTTTAACACATGAGTGTAAATCAAATTGTTTACAGGAACAACTAAGGTCTGTACTGCAATAACAGTAATACCTAAACCGATAGCTGTCTTTACATTCTTTGACAAAGCAATGAATGTACACATACCGATAAAGAAGCAAAGTGCCAGATTTTCGATAAAGATAGATCTAACTAATAAACTAATGTAGTGTTCCATGTTTACTCCTTAACAATCTCAAACTGAGCAGGTTCAACCTGTTTAGCATAACGTTTTGAACTTCTTACAGCCCAGATGAATAAACCAATCAGGAAGAAACCGCTTGGAGGTAAAACCAGTAAACCGTTTGGAACATACCAGCCGCCGTCTTTAGCAAGAGGGAATATGGTTAAACCGAACCATGTACCGGAACCGAAGATTTCACGAACAGTACCTACAGTCAGAAGGATAATTGAATAACCCAGACCGTTGGCAAGACCGTCTACCAGAGAAGGTAACGGAGGGTACTTCATGGCAAACGCCTCGGCACGACCCATAACGATACAGTTGGTAATAATCAGACCTACATATACGGATAATTCCTTATCAAGTCTGTAGGCAAACGCTTTCAGGAACTGATCCACTACAATAACAAGTGAAGCGATCACAGTTAACTCAACAATGAATCTTACACTGCCCGGGATAATATTGCGAATTGAAGATACCGCCAGGTTGGCACAGGAAATAACGATAGTTACCGCCAGTGACATAACAAATGCAGTCTTCATATTGCTTGTTACAGCCAACGCCGAACAAATACCCAGAACCTGTAAAATAACTGGATTCAATGACATTAACGGTGCTTGAAACACTTCCTTCAAATTTATTTTTTCTTCTGCCATTTTTATTCTCCAATTAACTTAGTCAGGAATGGTTTGTAACCGTTTTCACTCAACCAGTAATCAAGGCTGTTGGTTACACCGACACCGGTAAGGGTTGCACCTGAAATACCGTCGACTTCAATCTTGCTGCCTGCAGGAGCCGGTCCCTTAACAACCTTAACAATTTTATCATTAAGATAAACCTGTTTTCCCTTCCACTTTGCAGTCCATACAGGGTTGGAAATTTCACCGCCAAGACCCGGGGTCTCACCGTGTTCATAGAAGTTGATTCCAACGATTTCATTGCCGTCGGCCTTTACAGCCAGCAGACCGTACAGGGTTGACCAAAGACCCTGACCGTAGAACGGAAGAATATAGGAAACGATATTCTTCTGATCATCCCTGGCAATGTACACAGGAACAATCTTTGAACGTGCAGGAATACCGAGTTTATATTTGGTTTTATCAATTGCAACCTTGTATTCCTTCTTCTTTGCAGCGCCTACATAATCAAAATCGTTTGGATCCTTTATGTTTGCATCTGTAACAAAGATTCCGGTTGAAAGGTTCAGAAGTTTGGTTTCGATATGAGCCTTGAAAATTTCTCCGGCATCATCCTTGTCCGGATCATACTTGAGGCCGGAAACCAAAACGATATTACTTTGCTTGTCCAAAGCCTTTGCCTTTTCCTGAATGCCTCTCAAAGAAACGGTAACACCGGCAACAAAGATAGAACAAATCAAGCAAAGCACGAATACTATCAAGAATGTCTTAACTGTAGATTCTTTTTTATTAGCCACGAGTTATTCCCCCTTAACACTTGCAACTTTTGCTGCACGAGCCAAACGTTTCTTAATATTGCGTGACTTAACCATATAATCAATTAAAGGAGCACACATATTACCGAATAAAATTGCCAGCATCATACCTTCCGGGAATGCAGGGTTTACAACTCTGATCAGTACCACCATCGCGCCGATCAGGAAGCCGTAAATGAACTTGCCCTGATTGGTATACGGAGAGGTAACAGGATCTGTTGCCATAAACACCATACCGAAAGCAAAACCGCCAAGTACAAAGTGCCAGTAGAACGGCATGAACAGCATTGGATTTGAACCTTCTGTAGCAATCATATTGAATAATGTTGAAACAATGGTCATACCCAGGAAAATTGAAATCACAATTCTCCATGAAGCAATCTTGGTGAAAAGTAAAATTGCAAGACCGATTAAAATCATGAATGTTGAAACTTCACCGATTGCACCAGGCATAAAGCCGAAGAATGCGTGAACCCAGTCAAGATTACCATCTGTTATGGTCTTGGCAAAGGTACTTGCATTTATTTCACCTGCAGCCCACTGAGCCAGCGGAGTAGCACCTGTAGCACCGTCAAAACCGCTGGTGGTTGCAATCCATACCTTGTTTCCTGAACATTCTGCAGGGTATGCAAAGAACAGGAATGCACGACCTACCAATGCAGGGTTCATAAAGTTCATACCTGTACCGCCGAAGATTTCCTTTCCGAGTACAACACCGAAACTGATACCTAAAGCAGCTTCCCATAAAGGAATTGAAGGAGGCACAATCAATGCGAACAGAATGGAGGTAACAAAGAAACCCTCATTGATCGGATGACCTTTGACAATACAGAAAAGCACTTCCCAAAATCCGCCCACTGCAAACACAACAGCGTATAAAGGAATAAAATATGCCATTCCGACTGCAAGTTCATTGATAATGTCAGGCTGCAGACTGAAGCCCATCATCTGAAGAATTGCAAATCTCCAGTCTTCGCTGAATAATGCGAAAGTGGTGATTAAATGATTTTTGTCCATAAAACCCAGGGTGTTATGGCCAAGATTATACATACCCCAAAGTGCAGCCGGGATAACCGCCAGCCAAACGATGATCATGAGACGTTTCAAATCAACGTGATCACGAACATGAACCTTTGAATTTGTAACTTCACCAGAGGTATAGAAAAATGAAGTTGTACCCTCATATAAAGGAGCAAGCTTCTCTAATTTTCCACCTTTTTCAAATAAAGGTGCCATTTTATCAAATATAGTTTTTAAGAACACCTGTTAACCCTCCAGCTCAATTTTGTCCAAACATCTGCGAAGCAACGGGCCGAAATCACCTTTGCAAGGATCTACATAGGTACATAAAGCCAAATCTTCTTCATCAAGTTCCAGACAGCCTAGATTCTGAGCTTCATCTGTATCCAAAATTGCAAGTGAGCGCAACAGGAGACTTGGAATAATATCCATAGGCATAATGCGGGTAAAACTGTAGAAAGGAATTATTGCACGCTTTCCACCGTTTACACCTGTATCAAACTTGAATTTCTTTGCCAGGAAAGGTCCTACAAATGTTCTGCTTATAGAGAACTTCTTGAAACCAGGCATTACCCATCCCATGAACTCCTGCTGTCTGCCTTCAAGCAGTGCGGTTACCTGATTGGTGAAACAGCCTAAATAGTCGAATGCACCTTCAGCCTTTCTGCCGTATAAAACAGAACCTGAAATAATTCTCTGTTCCCCTTCCTTCAGATTTGCGGCAACAAGTTCACTTACGCAGGCGCCCTTACAGGTAGGAACGATCTTAGGCTCTATGATTCCCGGACCTGCAATACTTACAAAACGGGTATTGAATACTTTACCGGAGGTGAACAGATTTCCGATGGCAATAACATCCTGATAGTTGATGTACCATACCATATTGCTCAGGCTTGCACCTTCAAGGAAGTGAATATGAGTGCCTGCAAGTCCTGCCGGATGCGGTCCTACAAAAGTTTCTTCCTTTACATTCGGTAAATTTGATAAAGGCAGTGAACCTTCACCCTTGCAAACGTAAACAACCTTGGTTAAGCGGGATAAAACAGCAACACCGTCCAGGAATGCCTTTTCATTTGCCTTGATAATCAAACCTGCATCAGGAGCCAAAGGATTTGTATCCATAGCAGTTACAAATATGGCATTCGGTTCAGAACCAATCTTTGGTGTCTTGGCAAAAGGTCTGGTTCTCAGGAAAGTCCATGCACCGGATTTAACCAGCTGATCCTGAACAGCCTCTTTGTCAAGCTTTTCAATATCCTTGCTTTGATAGGATTTAAACTCAACTGCTCCCTGGGAAGGATCAGTTTCGATTACCAAAGAAAGGAAAGCTCTTTTTTCACCGCGATTAATCTCGATTACCTTTCCTGCTTCAGGGGCAGTAAACAAGACACCAGGGTTCTTCTTGTCTTCAAAAAGGGGTTGACCCTTCTTTACTGTATCTCCTACTTCAACCAACATGGTAGGTTTCAATCCTGGGAAATCCACACCCAAAACAGCTACCTTGGCAGTGTTTATAGGTGCTTTAATCGAAGGATCCGGCTTACCGTCAATTGGGAGATCTAAGCCTCTCTTGATTTTTATCATAAATGTTTTTCCAATAATAAATTGCTAGAAATCACAAAAAAGCACCATTCAACTTTTGGAAGGTCGAATGATGTTAAATCTATTACAACTTGTAACTCATTCTATCAAATTTTTCAATTTTTAACTATCTATAAATTTTGACCGGATTTACAAAACAGACAATTGCGCCGTCAATATAGAATTAAAATGAATACGGATTTTACTCCGAACAACACTCAAACGTCCGGTTAATTACCGGTAAATCAAGTTCATACTCAGATAATGAAACCGGAACATGCGAAATTGCGGAATAACAGACCTGAATTTACGAAAAAAAGCCAGTAATACGGCCGAACAAGTTTATTTTTCAGATTTGCACCTGGCGTACATTTCGTCAATTGAAGACAGCGGCCATCGCGGGTATACGTTGATCTGGCTGTCTGCTTTAACACCGGATCTGAATCTCTGCATACCTGCATACGCAATCATTGCTCCATTGTCGGTACAAAACTCGATACGGGGATAAAATACCCTGCCCTTCAATTCATCCATCATCTGCTTCATTGCCGCACGCAAATGCTTATTTGCACTTACACCGCCGGCAATAACCAGCTGATTCAGACCTGTATCTTTTAATGCCTTGGTACACTTCGCCTTCAATATATCAACAACGGCATCCTCAAATGCCAAAGCAAGATCGGCTCTGGTCTGCTCGTCAATATTGTCACCGAATTCCTTGATTGCCAGCGAGACAGCTGTCTTTAAACCTGAAAAACTGAAATTGTAACCCTGATGATTAATCATAGGTCTTGGAAATCGGAACCTGTCTTTTGTTCCTTTGGTAGCCAAAGCAGACAGCAGCGCTCCTCCAGGATACGGAATTCCCAGTAATTTGGCGGTTTTGTCAAATGCTTCTCCTGCGGCGTCATCCACGGATTCACCCATTATTTCATATGAACCGAAAGCATTTACCTTCACAATCATCGTATGTCCGCCGGAAACAAGCAGTGCAAGAAAAGGATATTCCGGACGATCATCCTCCAGCATCGGAGCAAGCAGGTGCCCCTCCATGTGATTTACAGGTACTGCAGGTTTATTCCATGCGTAAGCAAGAGTACGCGCAATGGTTGCCCCCACCATCAGAGCGCCAACAAGGCCGGGTCCAGCCGTATAGACTACTGCATCAATATCGTCGGACTTTAGGGATGCATCTCTCAAGGCTTCCTTAATCAATGGAATCGCCTTGCGGATATGATCTCTTGAAGCAAGTTCAGGCACAACTCCGCCGTATTCCGCATGCATTTTAATCTGGGAATACAGCTGATTTGTCAGCAGACCCTGCTCGCTATCATATATCGCCACACCTGTTTCATCGCAAGAACTTTCAACAGACAAAACCTTCATAAATACACCAATCCTCAAAATCCTGCCGAACTGTACAAATCATAAAAAATCAAAACTACGGCCGTTAACCATATCCGCTCCATGACTGCCGCATACATGCTCCATATATAAAGAAGCATCAAGAAGCATCCTATGGGAAAGCAGCAGTCTCCAACGTCCCCGCATTATACATCCTCGGAGAAAAACTGCGCACATTATATCAAAACGGCGTTTTATTTAGTTAAAAATTGACCAATTAAACAAAATAATGTAAAAAAAATTTGGATTTTAAAAAATTATAACTATAAACATAGTTGCTGAAAAGAAAATGGTGTGGAAGAGCCGATAAAAACTGATTTTAACTATATATAAAGATACAGTTTACATATCTTCTTTATAGCAAAATACAGCACAAACCGTTAAGGAGTTTGTTTAAAATTTGTAAATTATAAATAGCAGTGCAAATTCTGATTTTTACCTTGACAGTAATCTTCAATTTCTATAGAATTGCGTGTCATATGACTTTAGGTCATTGTGATAAGGTGTTTGTATTGCAAACATATATTTTATAAATTTTTAATTTCCTTAAAGGGGTGAGTGGCTCATGCCAGTAATTAAAGTACGTGAAAACGAACCATTCGATGTTGCATTACGTCGTTTTAAGCGTTCATGCGAAAAAGCAGGTATCTTAGCAGATGTACGTAACCGTGAAATGCACGTCGTACTCGCTTATACTAATTTATAAGTTGGTTTTCACTTCATATCTTTATGGTATGTATGCTTTAAAGATCCACACTTTGTTTACAGAGTGTGGTTTTTGTCGCTTTAGATAACATGAATTTTATAAGGAGATTAAACAAAATGTCACTTCGCGAAACATTAAACGCCGAAATCAAAAAAGCAATGATTAACAAAGACAAGAACAGATTGGCTGCTTTAAGATTACTGCTTGCGGAAGTGAAAAAAATTGAAGTTGAAAGTTCAGATCGTTCGCAGCTTCTTCCTGATGATCAGGTAATTGCAATAGCATCTAAAATGATCAAGGAACGTAAGGATTCAGCATCACAGTACCGCGCCGCCAACAGAGAAGAACTTGCAGCAGCGGAAGAGGCTGAAATCGCTGTTATAAGTGAATTTTTACCTGCTCAGTTAAGTGCCGAGGAATTAAACAAGATTCTTCAGGAAACCATTGCCGAAGTAGGCGCAACCTCCCCTAAGGACATGGGTAAGGTTATGACCGCCATTAAACCAAAAGTTCAGGGTAAAACCGATATGGGAGCCTTGAGCGGACTGGTAAAAGCTGCATTAAACAGCTAGTATCCCGTACAATCAGTAACATCTAATATATAGCTATTCAAATAATAACTATGGGAAAGGGTCGCATTTCTAAAAATTACATCACCAGGCTTCTTGGAATGGTTGATATTGTGCAGGTTCTGCGCCTTCACGGTATCGATCTGAAGAAGTCAGGCCGCGGTGAATTCAAGGCCTGCTGCCCTTTTCATAATGAAAAGACTCCTTCCTTTTTTGTAAGCCAGGAAAAGCAGCTCTATCACTGTTTCGGCTGCAGGGAACACGGTACAGTTATATCCTTCCTGATGAATTATGATAAATACTCCTATGTCGATGCCATAGAGTATCTTGCCGACATGGTCGGACTTCCGGTTGAAAGAGAAAACAGCGGCAGCAGTCAGGATGATTCCGTTAACTATGGTGAGTTTTACGGAAAAATGAACGAGTGCGCCAATCTATATATGAAGGCATTAAAGGAGCCTAGCCTCCCTCAGGGCATAAACTACTTCCTGAACAGAGGAATCAGTTTGGAAACAATAGACCGATTCAAACTCGGATATGCTCCCCCTGGATGGAACTTTTTAACGAAATATCTTGTTAAGGATCAAAACCGAGATCTGAAACTTCTGGAAGAACTCGGCATGATCAAGCGCAGTGAAAAATCCGGCGGTTTTTACGATATATTCCGGGATCGCGTCATGATTCCTATTCTGGATCGCAGAGGCAGGGTTGTTGCTTTCGGCGGCAGAGTTCTTAACGATGACAAGCCTAAATACCTCAATTCCCCGGAAATGGCTATTTTCCACAAGGGAAGAGAGTTGTTCGGTCTGTATCAGGCAATAGAATGCAGCAAGCAGAATCAGGGAAACATTCCATATCTCGTTATAGTGGAAGGATATATGGATGTTATAGCTCTGGCGCAGTCAGGATTTGATTATGCGGTGGCATCACTGGGAACCTCCACCACTGAAGATCAGTTCAGCATGATGTTCCACTACACCAAACAGGTAATCTGCTGCTATGACGGCGACGCCGCGGGACAGAGAGCCGCATGGCACGCTCTGCAGGTCATTCTTCCTATAATAAGAGACGACTGCGAGGTCAGATTTTCCTTCCTGCCGGTAGAACATGATCCGGACACCTTTGTCCGTGAATACGGAGCAGCAGGGTTTCAGCAATATCTTGAGAAATCAGAGCCTCTCATTACATATTTCTTCAAAAAACTGAAGGCAGATCTGAGTTCCGGGGACTCCAACCGGGAACTGATAAACAACGCGTTGGAAATACTGGCAACAATGCCTAACAACCTCCGCTTTGACGAGCTGCTGACTGAACTTGCTAAATCAACCTATCAGGATACTGCGGCTCTGCAGAAAAAATGCGAGGAACGGCGCAGCCTTAGGAATAATAAATACGCACAGCAAAAACAGAAACCTGCCGAACCTGAGCTGGAGCTTACCCCGATAAGACGGGTATACGCACTGTCAATCCAGTATCCGAAGAGTGTGATTTCAGGTCAGGAAACAATAATCAAACTTCTGAAGATCCTTAAAGGCTTATCTTCTGAGGTTAAAGGTATAATTGAATACGAACAGATGTTTAATTTCATTATCGGTTATCCCAGCAGTAATGAAATCAGCATTAATACCGCCTGTATTCTTAACGCCTGCAAAAATACCAAATTTGAAAAATGGGTTTTTAAGCTTGCAAATACCGATATTTACGGACATGCAGGCAACATAAAGACTGAAAATATAGCGGCCGACATCACCGCAACGCTTTCAAAACTGATTCTGGAACGGTATGAATACAAGGTTGCCTTTCTGCAGAATGAAAGCATGAAAAGAAATTTAACCGATGAAGAGTTAAATGAACTCTCGTCAAAGATAAGATTTATCAAGAAGTACAGCGGTCGAACCATTACTTCTGAGCAATAAAGAATTTTTTAAATATTAACATGGCATAACGAAAGGATTTTTCCATGATTCAAAATAATGCAACAGTAAACCAGACTGATGAAGACTCAAATTCTAATCAGAATCCTTGGAGTTTGTTAATCAATAAAGCACGCGAAAAAGGTTACTTAACCTATAACGAAATCGCTGATACCATTCCTGATTACAATCAGGATACATTCAACGATCTACTGCAGATGTTCCAGGACATGAAAATAAAGGTAGTAGAAAATGATATCTCCGACAGTGATGAAATTTTAGGTGATCCTGAAATTGCCGATGCAATGCCTGATACATCAGAAGTATTGGCAACTGTAGAATCTGAAATCGGTCGCACTACAGATCCTGTAAGAATGTACATGCGCGAAATGGGTACGGTTTCTCTGCTTACCAGAGAAAAGGAAATTGATATCTCAAAGCGTATCGAAGACGGTTTAAATACAGTTCAGACCACTATTGCATCCTATCCGCAGGCAATCGAACCTTTACTGGAAGATTTTGATGATTATCTCACAGGAAATGTGAAACTGCAGGAAATCATTTCCGGTTTTTCCATGATGGGCGGAGAAGATTTGAGCATTGATCCACAGGATGATAATCTTACTGAAGAGGAACTTATTGCATCGGAACTTGAAGAAGGCGAAGACGGAGCCATGGTTGAGGACGAGTCTGATGATGAAGAATCCGCAAAATCCAAGGCTGCCGGCAAGGATGATGACGACGGTTCCGAAGATTCATCCGATGAAGATGAAGAACAGGGTCCTGATCCTGAAATTGCCAAGAACCGCTTTGAAGAACTGCGCATTCTGGTGGCCAATGCTAAAAAAGCAATTGAATTGAACGGAAGAAATTCCGATGCCGCAAAGGAAGAAATCAGCAAACTTGCAGAATGTTTCAAATTGTTCCGACTGACGGCAAAACAGTTTGAACGTCTGGTTAACATCATCAGCCAGAAGAGAAATGTGTATATTGACGCTGAAAAGGACATGATGAGTTTCTGTGTTAAAAAATGCCATATGACCAAGGAAAATTTCAACTCCTATCGTCGCAAATATCCGGAAACTTCTCTCGAATGGTTCTATGAAGCTGTTAACTCCAATCAGCCATGGGCGGAAAAACTCAAAACCTACGAACACCGTGTGAAAAGCGATATTGAGAAGATTCAGCAGTTGGAAATTGATTCAAAGCTGACTATCGGTGAAATCAAGGATTTGTATAAAAACCTGTCACTTGGTGAAGCTAAAGCAAAAAGAGCCAAAAAGGAAATGATTGAGGCTAACCTGAGACTGGTAATTTCCATTGCAAAGAAATACACCAACAGAGGTCTTCAGTTCCTGGATTTGATTCAGGAGGGCAACATAGGTCTTATGAAAGCCGTGGATAAATTTGAATACCGTCGCGGTTACAAATTCTCCACATACGCAACATGGTGGATTCGTCAGGCAATAACCAGATCTATTGCAGATCAGGCAAGAACCATCCGTATTCCTGTACATATGATTGAAACAATTAATAAACTCAACCGTATTTCAAGAAACATGCTTCAGGAAAAAGGTCGCGACCCTACACCGGAGGAACTGGCAAAACGCATGGGTATGAGCGAAGACAAGATTCTTAAGGTACTTAGAATCGCCCGTGAACCTATTTCCATGGAAACACCGATAGGCGATGATGATGATTCTCATATCGGAGATTTTATCGAAGACAGCACACTGTCATCACCTGATGAATCTGCGACTTCAGAGTGTCTGAAGGCTGCCATCAAACAGGTTCTCGGTGCCCTGACGGAAAGAGAAGCAAAGGTTATCTGCATGAGATTCGGTATCGGTATGAATACCGACCATACCCTTGAAGAAGTTGGCAAGCAGTTTGAAGTTACCAGAGAAAGAATACGTCAGATTGAAGCTAAAGCTCTGCGTAAACTGAGACATCCGACAAGAGCAGAACCGCTGAGATCTTTCAATGATGAAAACGGTAACGCATAACAGCTGACATCTTATTGTTATAGCTTAAAGACGCTTGCATAATATTATTACTGCAAGCGTTTTTTTTGTTTTAATTTCTTAATTTTGAAATAGTTAAATAAATTAAAAAAATAAATTTGCTAGAATCGGTATAACTGCATCTAAAAAGTCCAGAATATATATCAAGATTGTATCAATGACAGCAAAATTGGAAAAAAACGTAGTACGATCAGAACAGAACTCTGAACAGTTTAATAAAGATCGGGCAAGTGCAAGAACAATTGAATCAGGAGTTGAAAACCTTCAGAGGATCCTTTGCAGGTTCCGCTGTACACTTCTCTGCCTGAAATCAGAATTATCTCAGCCAAATCCTCAGAATGAAATTGTTAGTTACTGCAAAAACAATGAATCGGTGGATGAAAATGATGAAAACCGCAGTTTTCTGGCGGCGGAACTGCTGAAAACCATCCAGAAACAGCTTACCAGAAAAAATCATTACACAAAAACCTTTGCAAATAAATTCTGCAGATACCGGTTGAACAACCAGACACTGAACAAGCTGGTACACGTTTTCAACAGTTCATACAAAGCCGGAATGATTGAATTACCTGATAATGACTACAGGGATGCTGTTGCTCAGATGGCAGAGGCTCAGAAACAGATTGAAACAGGTCAGGATGAACTGATTCAGCGCCACCAGGGACTGGTATCCAATCTGGCCAACAGTAAAGGAAGAATGCTGTCAACCATCGATCGCCAGGATTTAAGACAGGAAGGCTATCTCGGTCTTTTAAATGCCGTGGACCGCTACAACTACCGTCACGGCGCCTGCTTTATGACCTTTGCATACTATCAGGTAAGACAGAATATTGACTATACAATGTCATCTCAGTTCAAAAATGTCAAGATACCGCTTAATGTAATTTCTAAAATTGCATATATTGCTTCCATCAGTCAGAACATGACTAAAGAACTTGGCAGAGAACCTACCCTGACAGAACTTTCCAGGGAACTTAACATGGAAAGCCAGGAAATAAATGATTTTAAACTGATAAATTCAAGAGGAACATCCACTTTTGAGGCAGGCAAACAGGACGGATATTTTGACATTACCGAAAACATGCCGGACTCGGAACAAAAAGATATTACAGATCTTATAAATGAAGAACAATGCAAGGAAATCATTACCGATGTCATAAATTCAATGAAGCAGAATAACCGGACGGTACTGACGCTTCGCTACGGACTTAACGGCGATGCGCCTTTATCGAGAGACCAGATCGGCATTATGATGGGACTTACAGGCGAAAGAGTCAGACAGATAGAAACCAATGCATTAAAACAGCTGGCCCGGAATTCAAAGCTTATTGAAATTATGAAAGCATTAATTGATCAACAAAAGAGCAAACAAAAAAAATAGCATAGACTTATGAAAATCTTTAGCATATAATATGCGTATTCTCAAAGACGGCCCCTTAGCTCAGTCGGTCAGAGCAGACGACTCATAATCGTTTGGTCCCCAGTTCAAGTCCGGGAGGGGCCACCATCATGTGGCGAATTCTTCATAACTATCGATTAATTCTCAAATAGTCAGGTAAAATCAGCAACATGATTTGTCTTTTAATTTTTCAAAAATCCATATCATTTTTCTAATTAAAATTTCGTGACAAAATAATCATTTTTAATTAAAATATGCGAAATTGTTTACTAAAAGTTTCTTATTAATTATTTAGGAGATGGATTAACAGGAATTTTCTTGGTAGATCCTTATAACATTGATGAAAAAGACTAAAATTATTTGTACCATCGGACCAAAGTCTGAAAACAAACCTATGATGGCTAAGTTATTAGCTGCCGGCATGAACGTTATGCGCTTGAATTTCTCTCACGGAGATTACTGGGAGCATGGCGGACGTATGATCAACCTGAGAGCGCTGATGGCTGAAACCGGTAAGATTTGTGCAATCCTTCTGGATACCAAGGGACCTGAAATCAGAACCAAAGATATGGAAGATGATGAAGATGTAACTTTGGAAGCAGGTCAGCAGTTCATTTTAACTACCGACCAGAACTACGTTGGTAATGTTAACAAGGTTGCAGTTACCTATGAAAATCTTAACAAAGACTTAAAAGCCGGCGATACAGTATTACTGGACGATGGTTTAATCGGTTTGAAAGTTAAGGAAATCAAGGGTCAGGAAATCATCTGTGAAGTTCAGAATACCGGTGTACTGGGAGCTCACAAAGGTGTTAACCTTCCTAATGTTATTACATCATTACCTGCTCTGGCAGACAAGGATGAAGACGATTTAAGATTCGGCTGCGAACGTGAAGTTGACTTTATCGCAGCTTCTTTTATCCGTAAGAAGGAAGACGTTTTAGGTATCCGTAAATTCCTGGATGCTAACGGCGGTAACGATATCAAGATTATTTCCAAGATTGAAAACCAGGAAGGTCTGAACAACTTTGATGAAATTCTTGAAGTTTCCGACGGTATCATGGTTGCCCGTGGTGATATGGGTGTGGAAATTCCATTCCAGGACGTTATCTTCGCTCAGAAGATGATTATCAGAAAATGTAACAAAGCAGGAAAATTTGTTATTACTGCAACTCAGATGCTTGAATCCATGCAGAAAAATCCACGTCCAACACGTGCTGAAGCAGGTGACGTTGCAAACGCAATCTTTGACGGTACAGATGCTGTTATGTTATCAGGCGAATCCGCAAAAGGTAAGTATCCTGAAGAAGCTGTTAAGACAATGGCTGCAATCTGCGAAAGAACAGATCCGTATGTTCACGTACGTCTGGATATTGAAGAAAAGTCAATTGTTAAGTCTTCAATCACTGAAGCAGTTTGCCGCGGTGCTGTTAAGACAGCCGAAACAACTGATGCTTCTTTAATTGTTGTAACCACCAGAAACGGTAACACAGCACGTAAAGTACGCAAGTACTTCCCTGCTGCTCCGATTCTGGCTATTACTCCAAATCTTAAGACAGCTAAGCAGTTATGCCCTGTTAAAGGTGTAATTCCTTATGTAATCGATCACGAATTTGCTAATACCGATGAATTCTTCCAGTTGGGTAAGAAACTTGCCCTGGAATTAGGTTTAGCTAAACAGGGAGATAAGATTGTAACTGTATCAGGTGCTTTGGTTCCGGCAGGACACACCAATACCTCATCAGTACATCAGTTATAATAATCTCTGAAAAATTGCTGATCAATTTTTTTGTTAAATAGTAAGAACCCGTAAGTTTCTGACTTTCGGGTTTTTATATGTGAGAACTATAAAATGAGAGTTTGTAATTTTTTTATTCGGCTTTTGATATGTTTTACACTATGTTTACCAGCTCAGGTTCTGGCACGTGAATACATTAATCTTACAGAGATGGATCAGAACCAGGTCGATGAAAAAATTACAGAACTCAAAGAGAAACTTACTCAGGATGACATATCACCTGCCACCAAACAGGATTTAAATCAGACTATCGAACTCTTTGATCGGTATCAGAAACAGCGTGCATCATATAAAAAAGTCAAGGACTCAGTCGACAACCATAATAAAATCATTCAGGAATACAGAAAACTTCAGAAGGAACTGGAAACCAAATTTACAAAACTCAATGATTTATCGATAAAGGCAAAAAAGCTTTCTCTGGAAGCGCTTTACGATCAGCTGGCACTGGCAAAACTTGAACAAAGCGAATCTCAAAAAAAATACAATGAGCAGAAGAATTACCTTGAAATGCTGTATGCCAACACTGAGTTCGTGCAGAACAAATCACTGGCGCTTCAGGAGGAAATTGAAAGAAGCAAGCAGTTTCTTAATGATCACAAATCAAGACCAACAGAAGAAAATTATTACGAGCTTAATATTCAGCTGAGTAAATATACCCTTGATTATTACCAGTTTCTTAACAATTCGCACGCCATACTGCAGAATATCGTATCAACCATATTGAATTATTACAAATTAAAGCTTGATTACGATACCCAGTTAACAGATATTTATCAGAGACAGATTAATCTGCTGCTGAATGAACAGTCTCAGCAGGAAAGCATAAAAATCAATGAAGAACTGTCAGAAATTATTTTTGATCCGTCAACCTCAAGCAAGGCCGGCGAATATCTGGTGAACCAGAATACCAAATATCGCACCAGTATCAAGTCAACTTCCGATGATCTGACAAAATTCAAGCAGGAATTGGGCACTATAACAGATATTTTGAATCAAACCAATAAAATTGAATCAACTATAAATTCACAGATAGAACACTTTAAAAGTTCGCTCTATCTGTCACAGATTCTCCATAAGCAGCTGTTTGATATTCCTTCATATACAACCACGTTCAACACTGAAGATCAGATTACCAATATAAGATTTGAACTTTACGAAGTTAACTCAAAGTTATCCAGCATTCAGAACAAAACACGTTATGAAAGCCGCTTAAACCGCAAATATCAGGAACAGCTGAATGAAGATCAGCTGAAAGTAATAGATCAGCTGCTGGATTATCAGAAAAAACTTCTCGATTTGTATAAAAACAGACTTACGGAAGAACTAACCCTTCTGGTTAATATAAAAGTTAAAACAGATCTTTATAACAATACCAAATCGAATATTAAAAATACCGTAAACAAGCAGCTATTCTGGCTTCAGTCCAATGCCAAGATGACATGGAACTGGTTCAAGAATTTTCCTTCACTGGCAAAACGCGAACTTGCAGACACCAATTTTTCTGTAAACACCAAAAATCTGCTTGATGAAGGACTGAAGAATATAACTTCATTACTTACCATATTCATTCTCAGTATTTTAATTCTGGTTAATCAGAAGAAATTTACCGCATGGATTAATCTCAGCAACAAGAAAGCAACCAAATTAAAAACAGACACCTATTCATCTGTTTTCGTCGCAACTTTTCTGACTGCGGTGAAAAGTTTAAACTGGCCGCTCTGGTCACTGATTTTCGGTTATATACTGAGCTATCTGCATCTGAAAATAGGTATCTACGATATCGGACAGATCATAAAGGTTAACAATTTCCGTCTTGCCGGCATTATCTGGGTATGGGCTTTTTCATACAGTTTCTATAAAGAGAACAGTATCCACAAAATACATTTCAAGCAGGAATACCACAAGGAAACACAGTGGTGCCACATGCTCCTGCTCGGTTTACTGGTATGCCTTTCACTGCTCTGCTCATGCAAACTGCACTATCTGGAGACTCTGCCTACAGACGTTATAGGCCAGAGTATATTCATTACGATTCTGCTGCTGATTGATATAATACTTATTAAATACGCAACTATTGTTTTTAAAGAAAAACAGAGTGTAGTAAAAAAGCTTCTGGCTTTGTCCTATGTACTGATCCCTCTGATTTTAATCAGCAGAATATATTACGGTTACTTCTACTCTGCGATTGTAATCACTGTCAGAATCATCGAAACCTACTTCTTCATCTTCATAATGAATTTCATATACTACATTATCCGCAAATCCCTGAAAATTGCTCAGTACCGGTTTAACATGAAGAGGAAATTCCAGGAAGCGCAGCTTAAAAAGAATGAAAACAGCAAACGCAACGGCGAAGATAATATAGACGAAAACATTATCGTGCCTAGCGAAGATGAACTGTCAATTGATGATATAAACAAGCAGACAAGCAGCATTTTAAAATTCTGCTACTTTACTGTCTGTCTTTTCCTGCTGCATTTCATGTGGTCGGATATCATCGGTATACTGTCATACCTGAATACCATAACACTCTGGAATATAACCGCAACTGATGCCGCAGGAAAAATCTCAATAATTAAAAGCGTTTCAATAACAGATGTGGTTATATCAATATTCTGCATAGTGCTTATGGTTATCATGGTTAAAAACATTCCCGGTCTGCTTGAGGTTACTCTGAATAAATTCGCAACCACACAGAATGCCAGCTACTCAACAAAAACCATTCTTACCTACATTATCATCGGCGTATGTCTTGTTATCAGTATGGGTAAACTTGGAGTTACATGGGATAATCTCCAGTGGCTTGTAGCTGCGCTGTCGGTAGGTCTTGGTTTCGGTCTGCAGGAAATATTTGGTAATTTCGTTTCCGGTCTGATTCTTCTGTTCGAAAGACCTATACGTCTCGGAGATATTGTTACAATAGGGGATATATCCGGAACTGTTACCAAAATCCGCATACGTGCAACAACAATTCTTCAATTTGACAAGAAGGAACTGATAGTTCCAAACAAGAAATTTATTACAGAGTCTCTTACAAACTGGACTCTCAGTGATACCATGACCAGAATTGAAATAAAAGTAGGAGTAGGATACAGTTCCGATGTTGAACTCGTTCAGAAAACGCTGCTTGATATTGCAAACGAATGTCCGTATGTAATGAAGGATCCTGCACCTAAGGCTTACTTCATCAGTTTCGGCGACAGCAACCTTGATCATACTCTCTATGTTTACATTAAAACCATTGCAGAACGTTATCTTGCTTTGAATTATCTGAATAAAACAATTTTCAATAAATTCAACGAACTTAATATTGAAATAGCATTTAATCAGATTGATATGTATATTAAAAATATTAATTCGGATCAGGAAATTAAAATTCAGACTAATTCTGAAAAAAAGCAGTCATCTTGATTATCTTTTTATCATGCCGGCCGGTACCAGTAAGCCGGCATTTAATTGATTAAGAGCATTAATCCTTGACTTTATGAGTGAAAATACACAAAATAGTCAGCATGGGACCGCATGAAAATCAGTTTCTTCTGGTTAGATCTCAATTCGCCATAAGTGGCAGACTGCAAATTGTTGTTACATTTTTTTTATATGTATCAACGGTTTCACAATTCAAGGGGAGCGATTTCAATCGCTTGACAGGTGTTGGCTTTTACGGAAATAACAAAATGTTAAAATCATTGTCTCTTCTCTCTTTAGCAGTAGCCGGTGCTGTTTATTCTACAGCCGCATTTGCTGAAGAAGAAAAAATTGTTTATGTATATAATTGGAGCGAATACGTCGCTGAAGATACTATTGCAAACTTCGAAAAAGAAACCGGAATCAAAGTCGTTTATGACGTATATGATTCCAATGAAGTTCTTGAAGCTAAACTTTTAGCCGGAAAATCAGGTTATGATGTTGTCGGACCAGGATCAGACTTTTTGGCACGTCAGTTAAAAGTTGGTATCTTCATGCCTTTGGACAAATCTAAATTACCGAATTACAAAAATTTAGATCCAGTTCATATGAACTACCTTACACAGTTGGATCCTGACAATAAATACGGAATTCCTTATTTAATCGGAACAACCGGTATCGGATACAATCCTGACAAGATTGCCGCGGCTTTGGGTACAGACGGCAATGTTGATTCCTGGGATGTAATCTTCAAAAAAGAAAATGCTGAGAAACTGGCTCAATGCGGTATAGCTGTTTTAAATGCGCCGACAGAAGTTGTAGGCACTGCTCTGCACTATCTCGGATTACCGGAAAACAGTGAAGATCCTAACGATTATAAGAAAGCCACTGCAAAACTTATGGAAATCAGACCTTATATTCGTTATTTCCACTCTTCACAGTTCATCACCGATCTGGCAAACGGCAACATCTGTATTTCAATCGGCTGGAGCGGCGATATTTTACAAGGTGCTGATCGTGCAAAGGAAGCTAATAACGGTATCAATGTAAAGTACGTAATTCCTAAGGAAGGCGGACTGGTTTACTATGATATGCTGGCTATTCCTGCAGATGCCAAGCATCCGGATAATGCTCATAAATTCCTGGATTACATGATGCGTCCAGATGTAATGGCTAAAATTTCAACCTATACACACAATGCAACTGCTGTTAAACCGGCAATTCCAATGGTGGATGAAGATGTAAGAAACGATCCTAACGTGTATATACCGGAAGAAAAAATGGCAACCAAGATGTTTGTTAACAAAGTATTGCCTACCAAGATTAACAAACTCGTAACACAGTTGTGGACCAAACTGAAAAAAGGTAAATAGAAGTAATTTATTCTGTTACTGAATATTCAAAAAGGCAGCTGATAATCAGCTGCCTTTTTTTCATCTGCAATCAAAAAAAGATCCGCTGCATGATTCAGCGGATCTCCGTAATTATTTATCTGTTAATATTTATTATAAAGTATTAGCAGAATGCAGGTTTTCGAAAGCAATCTGTAAACGAGCGATTTCGGATTCCTGACCTTTACGTAACCAAGCTCTTGGATCGTAGTACTTCTTGTTAGGAGCATCTTCGCCCTCTGGGTTGCCTAACTGACCCTGCAGGTAAGCTTCTTTAGCCTTGTAGTAGTCCAAAATACCCTTCCATGTAGCCCACTGAGTATCAGTATCGATATTCATCTTTACAACACCGTAGCTAACTGCAGCTTCAATATCCTTTGGATCTGAACCGGAACCGCCGTGGAATACGAAGTTGTATGGCTTAGAACCTTCAGGTAAACCTAACTTCTTGGCAGCGTAGATCTGAGAGTTCTTCAAGATTTCCGGATTCAACTTAACATTACCTGGCTTGTATACACCGTGAACATTACCGAAAGAAGCAGCAATAGTAAAGTTAGGGCTGATCTTGCTTAATTGTTCATATGCATACCAAACATCTTCAGGCTGTGTATAAAGTGCTGAATTGTCCATACCTGTATTATCAACACCATCTTCTTCACCGCCGGTGCAACCTAATTCAAGTTCAAGAGTCATATCGATCTTGGCCATTCTTTCAAGGTACTTGCAGCATAATTCAACATTATCCTTCAAAGTTTCAACAGATAAGTCGATCATGTGAGATGAGAATAAAGGAACGCCGTGCTCAGCATAATATTTTTCACCAGCATCCAGCAAACCGTCAACCCATGGTAACAGGTTCTTAGCGCAGTGGTCGGTGTGAACGATTACAGGAACACCATAGTATTCTGCAACGTTACGAGCGTGTAAAGCACCAGAAATAGCACCCAGAATCTGAGCCTTCTGATTTTCTAATTTTAAACCTTTACCAGCAATGAACTGTGCACCGCCGTTAGAAAATTGAACGATTACCGGAGCCTTTGCCTTTGCAGCTGCTTCAATAACAGCATTGATTGAATCTGTACCAACGCAGTTTACTGCAGGAATTGCGAAACCGTTTTCCTTCGCAACAGCAAATACTTTGTTTAAATCAGTACCAGCAATAACACCTGGCTTTACAACATCTAAAACTTTAGTCATTTGGATATCCTAAATATAACGAAAAATTTTAAAAAAGGAGAATAAGGAACTTATTCTCCCCAAAAAAGATTACTTAGCTTCTGCAGCGCGCTTTTCTAAGATTTCAACAGCAGGAAGTTTCTTGCCTTCAACGAATTCCATGAAAGCACCGCCACCGGTAGAAATGTATGATACCTGATCCTTGATACCGAATTTATCGATAGCAGCCAAAGTATCTCCACCTCCTGCAATAGTGAAAGCTTCAGTCTTTGCAATAGCGTCAGCCAATACCTTGGTACCGGCAGCAAACTTGTCGTTTTCAAATACGCCAACAGGACCGTTCCACAATACGGTCTTAGCATTCATGATTACATCAGCGATAGCCTGAGCTGACTTAGGACCGATATCCAGAATCATATCGTCTTCAGCAACATCTTTAACATCTTTGGTTGCTACACCGGTTGTACCTTCGAAATCCTTGGCTACAACAACATCGGTTGTTGGAGGAATTGTGGTCTTTGCAGCAATTTTCTTGGCTTCATCAATTAAATCTGCTTCGAATAAAGACTTACCAACAGGATTGCCTTCTGCAGCAATGAAAGTATTTGCAATACCGCCGCCTACTACGAGCTGGTCAGCAATATCAGCCAGAGTGTTTAATACTGTTAATTTAGTAGAAACTTTAGAACCGCCTAAAATAGCTACCATTGGACGAGCAGGATTTGCCAAAGCTTTTGCAAGAGCATCCAGTTCTGCAGCTAACAAAGGACCGGCACATGCAACAGGAGCAAACTGAGCGGCACCGTAGGTGGTACCCTGAGCGCGGTGAGCAGTACCAAAAGCATCCATTACGAATACATCACAAAGAGCAGCATATTTCTTAGCCAGTTCTTCATTATTCTTCTTTTCGCCTTTGTTGAAACGGCAGTTTTCCAATACAACAACTTCGTTAGCGTTAACTTCAACGCCATCAAGATAATCTTTAACCAAACGTACAGGAACATCTAATTTGTTTTGCAAGTAATCTACAACAGGCTTTAAAGAGAATGCTTCATCATAAACACCTTCTTCCGGACGGCCCAGGTGAGAGGTTACCATAACCTTGGCACCTTTCTTAAGAGCCAATTCAATTGTTGGAAGGGTTGCAACGATACGTGCATCTGAAGTAACCTTACCTTCTTTTACAGGTACGTTTAAATCAGCACGGATAAGAACTCTCTTACCTTGCAAGTCTAAGTCAGACATTTTTAAAACTGTAGACATCTATAAGTCCTCTAATATAAATTAAAATAAAAAAACTACCGAAATAAATACCAAAATATTTCTTTCAATTATACATTTTTTGACTTTTATCAACAACAAAAAACCTAATAATGCGATTAAAAAATTGACAGAATCACTGAACCTGACATTCAAAATATTAAAAATCCCTGCACTGCGGATTTTCTGTTTCCTCGTGATCAGCTCAGACAATTCCCGTTGACTGAACAAACAGTATCAGCATCACGACAGGAGCTATGTAGCGAATAACCACAGTGTACATTCTGGCAAAATGGCACCTGTATCCTGGATACTCCATTTCTTCAATAATCCATTTTGGTCTTATAATCCAGCCGATCAGAATACATGACAGAACAGAAATAAACGGCATCATGAAATTATTACTGATATAGTCCAGTACATCAATCAGCTGGCCTTTGCTGCCGTTCGGCAGTTCAAGTTCGAAATAAAATACACTGTAGCCAAGTGCAACCGTAACTGTCGCAGCCGCATATATGAAAGACGTGATCAGTACAATCTTTTTACGGGAAAGATTTCTGAGGAACTGAAGCTTAACATTTTTAAAGAGATCAAGGAAATTGGCAACAATTGATTCCAGCACCGACACGCAGGACGTCAGAGCAGCAAACGCAGCCGACACGAAAAAGACAATTGCTATTACCGATCCGAAAGCGCCCATAGCCTCAAAAACCTTAGGCAGCGAAATGAACATAAGACCGGGACCGGCATTCATTCCGTCAAGACCGCAGAAAACATAGATGGCCGGTATAATCATTGAGCCTGCAAGCAAGGCGACCACGGTGTCAAAAAACTGGATGTGATATACGGACTTGTTAAGATTAACATTTTTTTTTACGTATGAACCGTAGGTAATCATAATTCCCATGGAAACACTCAGAGAGAAAAACACCTGCCCCATCGCATCCAGTGAAATCTGCAGAAATCTTTCAAATGTCAATCCCGAAAAATCCGGTGTAAGATAAATCTTAAGCCCGTCAATTCCGGTTCTTGTTGCACCGCTGCTGTCAGTATATGAAAGAGTCAGAGAAAAAGAAGCTATAAATATAATCAGAAGCAGAAGGATCGGCATCAGAATTTTGGAATACCTCTCAATACCTTTTTTTATCCCCGAGAACACAATGAAAGATGTCAGAAATAAAAAAACAAGAGCAAAAACAACAGTTTCAATATTTGATGAAATGAACGATATAAAATAGCCGTCGCCTGCAGCCGCGCTTCCTCCGCCAGTCAGATAAACAGCTGTATATTTCAGGATCCAGCCGCCGATAACCGAGTAATAGCACATGATGATTACAGGAACCATAAATGTAACGATTCCAAGGAATTTCCATCTTGGAGCAATGGCGGTATAGGCAAAAATAGAACTTTTACCGGTACGTCTTCCTATGGCAATATCCGATGCAAGAAGGACAGTTCCGAAAACGATAACAAGAAAAAAATAGATCAGCAGGAACAAACCTCCGCCGTCTTTTGCAGCAAAGTACGGAAAGCGCCAGAGATTTCCAACACCGACAGCACTTCCAGCCGCTGCCAGCACAAATCCCAGCTGACCGCTGAAATTATCCTTTTCATTCTTATGAACAGACATTTTGATTCCTTCAATTTTTAGCTACAAACATACTTTACGATTATATCGTGTTCGGACTCACATACAAAAATTACTGACTGAAAATCAGATATTAAACATCATAATATCTCTCTGCAAAATATGTTTTGAGATGCGTGATCAAATTATTAATGCGGATACCGGATAACAATTGAAGTTTCCCCCAAAAAATTGGGTAGGGAGAGTACTACTCACCCCTCCCACACCACCGTACATGCGGGACCGCATACGGCGGTTCAATACAGCTATGTCGGAATTACCCAATGT
>CACWLF010000040.1 GCA_902761645.1 uncultured Aeromonadales bacterium
TCAGTTTTTAAGCAAATAAAAACCCTATGTAATATAGGGTTTTATATCCAATTGCCGCAAACTGTTCATAGATCAGTTAAATTAAGAAAAGTTTGGGAAAAAAAAGAAAACGACATAATCGGTTTTAGCCAATTATGTCGTAAATTTTGAGCCGGGAATCCCCTGCAAGAGAATACCCCTAAATCTGCACTCGACTGTGTTACTTAGCTGGAACGATATTAACCTTTACATCAGCCTTAACGTCTGCATGTAACTGGATAACAATATCATATTCACCAACGGCTCTTAAAACTCCGTTATTTAAGTGAACTTCACGCTTAGCAACTTCAACGCCTGCATTGGTTAATGCATCAGCAATATCTTTAGTTCCAATAGAACCGAATAATTTACCTTCATCACCAGCAACAGCTGAAATTGTAACTGAACCCAGGCTTGCAATCTTCTCAGCTCTAGCATTAGCAGCAGCCAATTCTTCAGCAATCTTCTTAGCATACATTTCTTTTTGTTCTTCAAAGTGCTTAATGTTGGCTTCTGTGGCCATAACAGCCTTTTTGTTAGGAATTAAATAGTTACGAGCGTAACCATTCTTAACTTTAACTCTGTCACCCAAGCTGCCTAAATGAGCTAATTTGTCTAATAGAATAACTTCCATTACCTTTCCTCTAAAAAATATAAAATACGAGTTAGACCCTCTGACCTACAACTGATTACCTGCTATGTAAATCAGTGTATGGCAGTAAAGCCAAGTAGCGGGCACGCTTAATAGCACGTGCTAATTGTCTTTGATACTTTGCGCTAGTACCGGTAATACGACTTGGAACAATCTTACCTGATTCGGTAATATAGTTCTTTAAAGTATTAACATCTTTGTAGTCGATTTCGCCTAAACCATCAGTTGCAAACTGACTTGATTTACGATGATGATAAAAATGAGCCATAATTTAATCCTCTCAAACTTAGTTAGCTGCTTCTTCTGCTACATCTTCTTCAACAGAATCTGTTACCTGAGCATTCAAATCTTCAACGTTAGCTTGAACACTGTCATTTCTACGTTTACGATCTTCTCTTTCCTGTCTAGCCTTCAACATAGGAGAAGGTTCTGTAACAGCTCTCTTTACATGCATAATCATATTACGGATCACTGCATCGTTATAACGGAAATTAGATTCTAATTCGTCAATAACACTTTGATCTGCTTCAACGTTCATTAAAACATAATGAGCCTTGTGTAACTTATCAATAGTATAAGCTAACTGTAAAAGACCCCAGTCTTCTAAACGATGAATTTTACCATTTGATTTTTCGATTAACGCTTTGTAGCGTTCGATCATACCACTAACTTGTTCAGTCTGGTCTGGATGAACCATGAACACAATTTCATAATGACGCATAAATATTGCCCCTTATGGATAATAAAAAAGCCTCTTAAGGGCCAGTCAACCTACTAAGGCAAGGAACTCACAACGACTGACAGTGTGCTATTCTAATCATTAATATATCAAAAATCAACCAATTATTTGCTCAACCTTTGGCGCACAACTTCATAAAGGAATATTCCGCTCGCAACGGAAACATTAAGACTTGACACGCTGCCGTTCATGGGCAGTTTTACCAGTTCATCACAGTTTTCTCTTGTCAATCTTCTCATGCCGGTTCCTTCAGATCCCATAACCAAGGCAACATTACCTGTTAGGTCCGAATCATAAACAAGTTTATCCGCCTCTCCAGCAGTTCCTACCACCCAGATTCCTTTTTCCTGCAGAGTCTTCAGAGTTCTTGCAAGATTTGTAACCTGATAGAACGGTACATGCTCAACGGCTCCGCTGGCAATTTTTCTCACTGTACCTGTAATTCCTACGGATTTATCCTTCGGCACCACAATGGCGGTAACTCCGGCAGCATCGGCATTTCTGAAACATGCTCCTAGATTCTGCGGATCGGTTACGTTGTCCAATATCAGCAGAAAACAATTCTGTGTCTGATCTACTAAACCGTATAATTCATTTTCACCAAGCTGAGGTAACTCCCTGATTTTAATTACAATCCCTTGATGATTGGAACCTTCAACCATATGATCCAGCGTTTTCTTAGGCACATATTGAATTTTAATTCCTACCAGCTCCAACAGAGACACTATTTCACTGGTTTTAGATTCATTGGTATTTTCAACCCATGCCGACAGCACATTTTCGGGATGAAATTCTACAGCCGCCTTAACCGAGTGAAGTCCGAAAATTAAATTATTATCCATCTTAAATCCTTCAAAAAACAAAACCTGGATATTATATATGATCTGCACCGCTTTATTTATTATTTTGAGGCTTGTTCTTTTTTGGATCCATAATAAAATTGATTCTCTTATTGGCCAGATCTATATCATGAACAATCACATCAATATGATCACCGATTTTGTACACTCTATTGGAACTAGTTCCAATCAGTGTCTGATGCTGTGCATCATATTCAAAAAACTCGGCACCGAGATTGCCAACATAAACCAAACCGTCAATCTGCCATTTTTCGATCATTACAAATAAACCGAAATTAACAACATTAACTATAATTACCTCAAAACTCTGGCCTATTTTATCTTCCATAAACTGGCACTTTAACCATGCAGCTACCTCATATGTAGCCTCATCTGCTCTGCGCTCCGTTTCGGAACAATGCTCTCCTTTACTGGATAATTCATTATATTCATAATGCAATTCCCCTATATTACTAAGTTCAGTAAGCCGATCCTGCTCAAGTAAATATTTTATTTCGCGATGAAGCATAAGATCAGGATATCTTCTGATCGGAGAAGTAAAGTGAGCATACTGCTTCAGCGATAAACCGAAATGTCCGCAATTATCAGGTGAATACACTGCCTTGGCCAAGGATCTTAGCATAACCAGATTCATGGTTGTACAATCCGCACGATTTTTGATTTGTTCAAGAAAATCTGCATAATCTTTCGTTGTCGGGTTTTCTCCTCCCTTCAGCGTCAAACCATATCTAGCAATAAAGTTTCTAAATATTTCCACTTTTTCTTCAATAGGCGCCGGATGAATTCTGAATACAGTCTTCTGCTTATGTTCTTCTATAAATCTGGCAGCTGCAACATTCGCTGCAATCATACACTCTTCTATAAGTTTATGAGATTCGTTTCTGACTAGAGGATGTATGTCCTCTATAAAACGGTTTTCATCAAAAACAAATTTAACTTCTTCAGATTCGAATTCAATTGCATTTCTTCTTTTTCTTGCTTTATCCAAAGCAATGTATAATTCATACAGATTGATAATATGAGGATACAAATCGTTATATTCATCTATAAGATTTTGGTTACCTTCTATAATTTCATGAATTTTGGTATAGGTCATTCTTGCGTTAGAATGCATAACCGCAGGATAAAACCTATATTTTTCCAATTCACCTTTACGATCGATAACCATCTCGCAAACCATGCACAATCGATCCACGTTAGGATTTAAAGAACATAATCCATTGGATAAAACCTCAGGAAGCATAGGTATCACGGTATCCGGAAAATAAACAGAATTTCCGCGGTTATAAGCCTCTTTATCTATCGCTGTGCCGACTCTGACATAATAGGAAACATCAGCTATAGCAACATATAGTTTCCAGCCCTTTTCCTCACGGTTCAAAGGTTCGCAATAAACAGCATCGTCAAAATCCCTTGAATCTTCCCCGTCAATAGTAATTAACGGCAACCTGGTTAAATCGATTCGCCCCTTCTTTGCCTCCTCACTAACTGTATCCGATATAGCCGAAGCTTCATACTTAACCTCTTCTGACCATTCACTCGGAAGTGCGTGTTTAATAATGGCAGCCTTTACCTGGGTTGAAACATTGTTAGCAGAACCAAGAATTTCCTTACATTCTCCGATAAACAAACAATCACTGGCGTTGGCCTGCTCAATTATCCTGACTGCAACAAGTTCTGCATCCGCCATGGTAGGCTCAAGATTGACAACATCTATAATCAATCCAGGATATTTGGTGCTGTTTTCAGGAACACAATACAAATCACCGTTGCGATCTCTGCTTACCCGGCAGATAATCAATTTTTCGGTTCTTTTTTTCAATTGAACACAGATCTTGTCTGCTACAACGTCATTGCCATAAATTTCATCAGGATCTCCTCCGTTAAAATAAAACCAGACTTCATCTCCTTCAAACAGTTTATATGGATAATTAAATGTTCCAACATAATAATTACGGTTCAATTCGTTTTCTTTCACAAAAAACTTGTTTCCGGAACTGAAAACCTCACCCGATTTAATTTTTTTATCCGTTAATGCACAGAAATTACTTTTGTTTAATTTAAAAAATACATTATTGCTGGCCAAATGATTCAAATAGGTCTGAATGCTTTTCTTGATTGATTTTTGAATCTCTGAATCTGAAGAAAGAGGTATGATACCTTGTATAGATTCAAACAAATCGTTAACAGAAAAACTTTTTGCTTCCTGACTTATGTATGTATCAATATATTTTTCTATTTTTTGTCTCTGCTCTTCTGTTATATGTTTGTTTACTAAATGTCTCATACACATATCCTAATGTAACAATAAAGATAACCAATTTAAAAGATAAATCACTTTGCAAAACATTTAAAGTCACTATTACTCTATATTGTGACGAAAATACAATAAATTGGAAATAACAAGGGAGGTGGTGGTGCCGGCTAACGGAATCGAACTGATGACCCACTGATTACAAATCAGTTGCTCTACCAACTGAGCTAAGCCGGCAAATCTGGTGCCCAGAAGCGGGATCGAACCACTGACACGGGGATTTTCAATCCCCTGCTCTACCAACTGAGCTATCTAGGCAACTCGCAATTACTGCGACGAGTGCTATTAAACTATCTTTAGCATTTTAAGTCAAGAAAAAAAATAAAAATTTATATTTATTAAATGTTTATTGTTTATTTTATAGGCTCTATTAAATAAATTTGATGTTTTTCCCGGAAGTCTGTATGCCGCATACTTTATAGCAAGGAACCACAGTCTAAATTTCAGAAACAAAATAAAATTACATACTCATCGGCATAACTCTGTTTCTACCGAGACGTTTTGCCTCATACAGGAGTTTATCAACTCTTTTTATTAAAGAAATCTCATTATCATCTTTCTGGTACTCAGCTACACCGAATGATGCGCTTATATTATTGATTTTCTTTCCTGAATCCTTAGAAACAATGGAAAGTTTTTCAATTTTTCTGCGCATTGACTCAGCTATCTGTCTTGCCACAGCCAATTTGGTGTCCGGCAGAAGCATCACTATTTCCTCTCCGCCATATCTGTACGAAGTGGCACCCTCTCTGCAACTGTTCTGAAAAACTCCCGCAACTGACTTTAGGGCAGTATCACCCATTACATGACCGTAGTTATCGTTCAGTAACTTAAAGCGATCAATATCCCCCATTACTATTGAAAAGGGATGTTCGAGCATTATCAGGTGCGCTATTTCCAAATCAAAAGCACGCCGGTTGAACAGATTTGTTAACCCGTCCGTCTTTGCATCTCTTTGAATATCGGCAATCTGCTGCTTAAGTTTGTTTATTTCATTATCTGCCTTTTTTAGCTGCAGGGAGAAAACATCTACTGTCTTGGCTATTTCCTTTGAATTTTTAACAACATCCCTTATAACTCCGAGTGTTTCTTCGATAGACATTTCACCGTTTTCAATGCTGGCCAATTTTGAAAATGATTTGTTGAGTTTAACCTGGAATACATCCGTTCCTCTTGTGGTATCATCAATATTGGAACTTATTTCACTAACTAACGTTTCTATTTCTTTTTTAAGAAAATCTAACTTTTTTTCACCTTCCGATGCAATATATTTTTTGTAAAGAATTTCACTTTTTAATTCGGAACAACTGCCAACAGAAGCAACAACATCATCCATTTCCCTTACGAGGTCAAAATTATTTTTTGCCACATAGGAATACCATACGGAATAATGATCGGGACGTGCAGGAATGTGATTTTGAACCATCATAGGTAAAACACGTTTTAATACCTTTGTTGCCTGTTCAAAATCATCTTTTTTTTCTTCTTTAGCCATTTTCTCGCTCTGTATATAATTTAGACATGACTTAACTCTATTATGAAATTATACAATTAATGCAAAATATGTTTTGTTATCTAAACATAATTTACAAATCTTTTTTAAGATTATTCTGATAACTTTTTCACACAAATATGGCAAAAAGTAAGCTATTATTAGGAGATATTTAACAATGAACGGAACTTTGAATTTAAGCTTTATCAAGATTGTAGAAAGTTGTTTGTAAAGTAAAGAAATAATTATTATGAAATTACCAGATTTTGGCGCAGGAAATCAATATTCTCACGAACAGTTCACAAACTGGATCGATGAACATAAAAGAACAATAATCGATTTCCACCCTGTTAAAGCTGTTTTTATTCCTCCTGCAAAAGAGGAACAGTTGTCTGATTTGAATGTTTGTGCTTTATCTCAGATCAATGAACCTGTTGATTACAGTTGCGTTGTAGTTATAAGTCATATTAAAGTTCCGCTTGAAAGCAATGGTGTTTTTTTGCCGGAGACTGAGCTTACCACATTTAAAACAGCTTTTAGAGATATCAACATAGCCATGCCGGAAAACATTAATGAAAAAATAAATAAAATCAAACACACCGGAACAAACCTTTACAGGAAGGCAATAGAATTTCTGGATAAAACAGACATAGAATATTCTTTACCTTTTATCGCTGAAAGATTTAAAGATCTTCCTATAATACCGATGCTGTATAAAAAATGTGATTCAAGCGTTATTCATAAATTCATGAATGCTTTTTATAATCTTAAAGCATTAATCATAATTGTCGGCAGACTGAGTTGTTCCTTTTCCATTCAGGAAATACGGTCTTTTGATTCATCAACCATTTCAAAAATAATTGCAATGGACGATTCGGTTAACAGCACACAATCAAATGCATATATAGCCTTGAACAGTCTAATAAAAATAAGTGATGAGAAGTACCTCAGACCAAAAGTTCTTTCCTATCAGATAGTTGAAAGTTCTCAGAGATACACGAACAAAGCTGGTTGCGCATCAATTGTTTTTTATAGATAATTATAACAACAATTAATAAAACAAAAGGAGACACCTTCAATGGCAGATCAAAACGACAGTCAGAATTTTACTTCACTGGAGCAGGCGTTTTCACTGGGGAACAGTCAGGATAGTGCTTTGGAATGGCTGAAAGCAAACAAAAAACAGGTTGCAATCTTTCTGATCAGCGGAATTAAACTGGAGGGAATCATCAGCGGCTATGATCCTTACTGCATTCTTTTAACCGATGGAAAAGGTTGCCAGCAGATGATCTATAAGGCAAAGATTTCAACAATTGCACAGTTGAGTTCTAAAGCCTGATATTCAACCTGTTCTCACCCTCTGTAAATAATACAGTCCAAAAGAAATTTTCTTACGGAGTTTTTATAATTGCATTTAAATCAAAAACTCCGTCTTTGACAACACAGCAGTCAAAAAGGCCGTTTTTTGCAGCTTGAATTCCAAGGGGTGCATCTTCAAAGACAACACAATCAGAATTGCGCAAACCAATTTTCTGCGCTGCAACCAAAAAGGTATCAGGGTGAGGCTTATGGTTTGAAACATCCTCAGAACTTACGAAGTCATCGATATAATTTCCAAGATCAGTCAAAGCCATAATTCTCTCAACGTTGGACCTCAATGTTCCTGTTGCTATAATCATCTTAATATTTTTGGATTTGGAAAATTCCAGCAGTTGTCTGGCCATCGGATAAATTTCAATCTGCGGAATAAAACCAACATAATATTCAGTTTTCTGATCTGCCAAAGACTTAGGTGATTCTGTCAAATGATAGGCAGAAACAACCTCCTGAGCAATTTTAAAACTTGGAACACCTCCATGAGCCTGAAGATATTCCGTCTTTAAATCAATTCCGTATTTTTTACCAACAAGCTGCCATGATCTGATATGATATTTCATTGAATCAATCAATGTCCCATCCAAATCAAAAATGATACCGCTGTAATTCAGTATTCTATCAAAATCCATAATCTACTTTCTTTGGAACATTAAATCCCAAATGCCATGACCTTGAGAAATACCTCTCAATTCAAATTTAGTCATCGGTCTGAAGTCAGGACGGGGAATATAATCATTGGTCAGAGATGTATTAACAAAATATTCACTGCCGTTACCAACCTCCAGCATATGCTCGGCATACAGCTGCCAATCGGTAGCCATATGAAGTAATCCCTGAGATCTGATTTTCTTTGCCAGTAATTCCAAAAATGAAGGCTGAATAATTCTTCTCTTGTTATGTTTCTTTTTCTGCCATGGATCAGGAAAAAAGATTTGAACCTTGCTGAGAGAGGAATCAGCAATCATTGATTCCAAAACCTCCACCGCATCATGTTCAATTACCTTAAGATTGGTTAATAAACTTTCGCGAGCTGCCATTAGGCAGGCACCAACACCCGGTTTATGAACCTCGATGCCGATAAAATTGGTATTGCGATCGGCTGCGGCCATTTCAACCAGAGATTTGCCCATACCGAATCCTATTTCCAAAACAACAGGATTATCATTACCGAACAATCTGGAAAAATCCAGCTTTTGTTCTGAAGAGTAATCAATACCCATAGTCGGCCACAGTTCTTCAATTGCACGGGCCTGACCATTAGTCAATCTTCCTTCACGACGAACAAAACTCACGATCTTTCTCATGAATTTACTTTGTGTTTCTGAATTAGAATCTTCAAGCATAGGAACCCTGACCCAACTATATTGGAAATATTTTCAACTAAAACTAATAAACAATGCCGTACGGCAACAAACTTTAAATCAAGGACAGATCAGCCATAGCCTTTTCGATCTGAGATTTTGTCTCAGAAGATAAAGGCATAATAGGACAACGACATTCATCGGTGCACAAACCCAACAGAGATGCAGCATACTTGGCACCTGCCGGACTAGGCTCCTTGAACATCAGCTTATGCAGAGGAATCAGACGATCCTGTAAATCGCGAGCTTCTTCCCACTTACCGTTCAATGTCAGTTCCTGCAATTGAGATACCAGTTTCGGTGCAACATTGGCAGTAACCGAAATACAGCCTGTGCCTCCTGCAACATTGTATGAAACTGCAGTTGCATCTTCTCCGGACAGCCATACGAAATCCTTTCGTTTAATCAGCTGTCTTTCTGTCCATGGTCTTGACAAATCACCTGTTGCATCCTTGATACCGATTACTCTAGGCAACTCGGCCAGACGGGCAACGGTTTCTGGAAGAATATTTACAACCGCGCGACCTGGAATATTGTACAGAATGATAGGGATATTGGTATTGTTATGAATCATTTCGAAATGTCTGAACAAACCTTCTTGATTAGGTCTGTTATAGTAACCTGCAACATGAAGAGTTGCGTCAGCTCCGTATTCTTCAGCAACCTTGGAATATTCAATAGCTTCTACAGGATTGTTGGAACCAGCTCCGGCGATAACGGCCACACGTCCTTTTGCCTGTTCAACAGTTATTTTTATAGCTTTACAATGCTCGTCATGAGTTAAAGTAGGACATTCACCGGTTGTGCCTACCGGAACTATACCATGTGTACCTTGTTCAACATGCCATTCTACAATTTTTCTTAAAGCATCTTCATCTAGTTTTCCATTCTTGAATGGGGTAACTAAAGCAACTATTGAACCGTGGATCATTTTATTTCCTCTTCATAATAATTAAGGTTACAATCACAAATTTACTGCGTAATTATACTCCAAATAGTTAACAAATAGAATTGTTTTGAGAACTAACATTTATCCGGTGGTGTCTAAATATGCGATACGGAATATTCATTCCAGGATTCCCGTGCATGCAGTTTTCACAATGGTTTCACGGAAAATAACACAGCAATTGTTGATAACCATGTTGATAACAGCATAAGAATTCCTTGTACACGTTGTACAGCCAATAAGAAGCCGGTTGTTGACATCATACTTTACAATCTACAAATTAACGTTAAATCAACAACTTACAAATATACAAAAATTATAATGGCGAATAGCATTTATTTCATTTAGAAAAAAAACTTGCCGCGCAGACATTTCTTTTCAATCGCAGTACGAGTTTTAACTCGCAGATTCTTTACTTCAGTATAATATTTAAGCAAACAACTTATCTCATACAGAAGTTATTTTTGTATACCGATGATTAATCAGGCTAAAAAAAACTTGATTTCCATTATCTGATCTTTTGTAAAGATCAAGCAAATCAGCATATCATTCAAGGTTTCACGGATTTATAAACAATGTCTGTGGATAATTCTGTTGACAATATTAGTAAAACACTCCGGAAACTATAATATTCATTTGTATTTCAATAATTGATTTAATTATATTCACTAACAAATTTCCTTATAGATCAGTATGTTAAAATTATAACCGTCATAATTATTTCAACTCTGCAGCTGACAGGAAATATTCATAACAATCATGTGAACAATCTTGTGCATAACTAATAATGTCAAGTCCGGGAAGTTTATTTTTACAACAAATAATTCATGTAATCAACTGCCTAACTGACTAAAATTTACTCATGTATACAGTTTTTGATCAAAAATCTTGAGTAAATCGGCATTTTTTTTTATCAGTTATAATTATCATTAAGACAAGTGCTCTTCAAATTAGGTGGGAATATGCCAGGAGTTTTAGCTGTAGTACTCGCAGGTGGAGAAGGAACCAGATTACTTCCGTTAACCTTATCTCGCAGTAAGCCTGCTGTAGCTTTTGCCGGAAGCTACAGGCTCATAGATTTTGTTCTTAATAACCTCGTAAATTCCAATATTTTAAAAATTTATGTTCTTACTCAGTTTAAATCACAGTCTCTTTATTTACATTTGAAGAAAGGATGGAATATCAACGGTATTTCAGGATGTTTCATAGATCCCATTCCTGCGCAGATGAGATTAGGAAAAAGGTGGTATGACGGAACCGCTGACTCGGTATTCCAGAATCTGTCTTTTATTCAGCAGGAAAGTCCTAAATATATCTGTGTTTTCGGCAGTGATCATATTTATAAAATGGATATTACACAGATGCTGAGTTACCACAGACATACAAAAGCGGCTTTAACCGTTGCCGCTGTCAGAATGCCTATTGAGCAATCTAGCAGTTTCGGAGTGATTGAAATTGATGAAAACAACCGAATGATCGGATTTGAAGAAAAACCGCGTAATCCTAAGTGTATTCCAGGTGAACCGGGCTACTGCCTCGTTTCCATGGGTAATTATATTTTCGATCCGAAAACACTCTACGAAGAAACAGCAAAGGATAACGAGAATCCATACTCATCACACGATTTCGGCAAAGATATCATCCCTGAGCTTTTTAAAACAAAACCAGTTTATGTATATGATTTCAGCAAAAATGAAATTAGCGGGGAGGAACACCGGCAGGGTTACTGGAGAGATGTGGGAGATCTTGATACCTACTGGCAGGCACATATGGATTTGCTTGATACGCCATCAAAGTTTTCTCTTTACAATCCGCAGTGGCCGCTTCACACTTTCTATCCTCCGTTACCTCCAGTAAAATATCGAGGAGAAAGACCAAGCAATGTGCAGCAGTCTTTAATTTGCGCCGGTACCTTAATAAATTCAGCAACGATAAAACACAGTGTCGTTGGGTTTGAATGCAAAATCGGCGAAAATACAGTAGTTGAAAATTCAATTCTGATTGGTAAAATTACTGTAGGTAGCAACTGTCACATTAAAAATACTATCATAGACAAAGATGTTATAATTAATAACAACCAAACAATAGGATTTGATCAGCAAAAGGACGCGAAATTATCTACAATATCAAAGGGTGGCATTAGAGTAATTAAAAAAGGTACTGTTATATAACTTATATGGATATATTGTTTTTAACTACAGAATTACAAGGCATCGTAAAGACAGGAGGTCTTGCGGATGTCGCGAAAGCTCTGCCTAAAGAGTTAACACTGATGGGACATAACGTTATTGTTGTGCTGCCCCTTTATAGCTGTGCCAAACATACCGACAAACTTGAACTGCTGGGAGAGTACGAATTAAATAATGCAGGGCACCCTCCGATTCGTTATCGGGTTTTTAAAAAGTTGTATCACAATATATTTATTTGGTTTATAGATTATCCTCAGTACTTTGATCGGAACTCGCTTTACGATGAAAATTCCGTAGCATATTCCGATAATGGAGAAAGGTTCACTTTTTTCAGCATAAGTGCATTGGAAGCCTGTATTCATCAAAACTTTAAACCGTATATCGTTCATTGCAACGACTGGCATACGGCCATTGCGCCTTTCCTTTTGAAAACACGCTATGCAAACCATCCTATATTTGAAAACACCAAATCGGTTATAACTGTACATAACGGCTCGTTCCAAGGCGTTTTCGATCGTGCTCAGTTATGGCTGGTGCCTGAAATTTATGAGCACTATAACGAACTCATAATGCAGGGGATGTCCTATATCAATCTTTTGAAATGCGGAATATTCTACGCCGATGAAATCAATACTGTAAGTCCCGGATATGCACAGGAATTAACCACATATTTAGGCGGTCACGGAATGTCAAGGAATTACGTTGCCAGAGCGGATCATCTTCGAGGAATTGTAAACGGATGCGATTATACTGACTGGGATCCAATCACCGATACACTGATTCCATTCAATTACAGCGCGGAACACCTGGAATCAAAAAACCTTTGTAAACATATTTTACAGAGAAAACTCGGTCTGGATATAAATGATTATCCTCTGTTCGGCATGATTTGCCGACTGACGGAACAGAAAGGTTTGAATATATTTTTGCCTATACTGGAAAAGTTTCTGGTTCATAAGATAAATCTTGTAATTATAGGTACAGGAGATATGGGTTTTACCCAGCAAATCAAAGATATTGCCAGCAGACACACCGATAAAATGGTATTCATAAACTCATATGATGAAGTTCTTGCGCATATGACTGAAGCCGCTGCCGATTTTTTCCTTATGCCGTCTCTTTACGAACCGTGCGGATTGAATCAGATGTACAGCATGTCTTATGGAACACTGCCTATTGTTAGGGCTGTAGGCGGATTAAAAGATACTGTTATTGATTACGACAATGACAGCACCCACGCATCCGGTTTTGTTTTTGAATTACCTGATCCTATAGATTTCCTGTCAACGCTTCGCAGAGCTCTGCTGTTCTATCTGCAGGAAGCAGACGAATATAAAAGAGTACAGATCAATGCAATGCATACAAGATACTACTGGTTTCAATCAGCCAGTCTCTATGTAAAGATGTATGAAGACGCACATAAAATGCAATAGATTAAAACAACATGCATGATAATGCAGCATTAACAAAGCTGCAGCTTAATCATTGTTTTGCTCCTGCTGCCTGGTAGGCTCGATAATTTGATAAAAGATCACTGTAGTTTTCGCCAATATCACAAACTTTACTGTTATCGTTTATCTCATTAATTCCGCGAAATGAAGTCTTATCTATTTTGTAAGAATGTGTTTCGGAATAATATATATCCTCCGAAATACATAATCCGTCATCAGAAACAGTCAATGTACCGTTAAATGCAAAATTAAACTGGCAATGTTCAGGCGAATCAAACAAATTACAACCCAAGGAATAATATTCCGTGTTACTCAAACATGCATTAAACAAAGTCGGCATTATGTCTTTATGACTGGCAAAACGATTTGAATCAAAATGAAAGCCGTTTATGGATTTCCTTACCGGTTCAGGCAAATAGATATATAAAGGTACCTGATGCCCCATAATCTGATCCTGAACCTTATTATATACATTAAGTCCTCTTACATTATGATCTCCGGTGAATGCAACTATGGTATTATCCTTTCTGGCAGGATCACTGACTATATTTGAAACAAATTTTCCCAACTGATCATTCGCATAATGAAATGTATCGTACATATCATAGATATCTTTGTTGTCATATTTTTTATCAACAGGTGCATATGCTCTTGGCACATGAGGATAATTTTCCGGAACTTTATATGGCGGATGATTTGTTACACTGAGCAAAAAAATCATCACGGGAGTCTTTTCTTTCTTTAAAATCATGTCTGCCATTTCAAACAGGTACTGATCGTAAACTCCCCAGGTTGAAACCTCTGTATCCGGAACAGCCTGCACAATATCATTCTGATCTAAAAATACGTCAAATCCCTGAGCCTTTACAAAATTACCTAAATCACGCCATGTAGACATTCCCGCTGATATAAAATAAGTTTTGTAACCTGCAGCTTTAAAAGGCAGCGCAATACTCGTTCTGAACAACTGTCTGGCGTACATACTTACGGAAAAATCCAAAAAGTTACCATTATTGACAATAATACGCTGCAGAGTATCTATTGTTCCGTCTCCCTCGGAGATAAAATTATTAAAATGATACATACCCGGAAGTTTTATAACATTGCGTAAACTTGAATAAACATCAAACTTATCCGGATCATCCATGTTGAGCATATCGGTACTCATACTCTCCATGAGAGCAAACACAACATCAGGTTTCATCTTCTCGAGAGACTCATTGCTGCCTGTAATCTGTTTAAGCGAAAGCATCGGTTCCTTCGGATCAAACGGCAAATCAAAATACCTGGCAGAATTCTCAAGTTTTTCAAGGTCTACAGGTTTGATTGTTTTCGAAAAATTCAAATGAGTTACAGTCCAGAAAAACGAAATCAATCCGTTGGCTACAGTACTGTTAACTTTTGACTCTGTTGTTACAGCGACTTCCGTTCTTCTAAGTGGAAATTCACCAAGCCCGCCACGAATCAGAACCGGCCAGACAATTAAAATGATAAGAATCAACGAGGCAATAAGAGGTTTTGATCTGTTCACATCCTTTATAAAAGTCTTACTGTACTGCAGATATTTGCTGTGCACAAATCTGAATACAACAGCAGCTAAAACCAAAGACAAAATTATCAGAATTACCGGATATCCGTCCCATATGCTTATAACAACAGCGCTGAAACCCTCATTCATCAACCCCATAATCATTACATCAAATGTATGACCATAAGTTTTAAAGTAATAATAATTACAAACGGATGCAAACAGTGAACATAAAAAAGCCAGAGTATAGAAGTACCTGGAAAAAACGCAGTAAATAAGGTTCAGCGTTTTGGAATAACTGCAGGTAATGCATCCTAAAGCACATGGTGCCAGAAGAATTGTCAGCGTTTTAAGATCAAAAAGAAAACTGAACTTCCAGTATAACAATTTTTCAGTCTGACTGATTGAACTATATGCATCTGGAATCAGATTATTTATTGTTACAATCCTAGCAACCATAAATATAGACAGTAAAATCAAAAAGACTACTAATAATTCAACCAGTGAACGTAAAAAATTATTCTGCATCATGTCCTGTTAGTTTTCTGCGAGGGACCAGCCATATCCCTTGCTCCTGATTCTTCTGCCTCACAACAAAAGCAGAGACTTATTTTTTTTCAGATTATTATAAAGAACCTGTATATTCTCTTTCCAAAACTTTAATTTGTCGGCATTTTTTATCACAGATAATATATTCAAATCTGATAAGTAATAAAAAAAACAATCCTGCAGTGGTCAGTTACAATTTATTTCATTATGCACACTGCTGATTGCAATCTATTCAAATTTCAGTAATGAATTCCGCTATTGCACCCGCACCCAAATCCTAGTTTACTTATTTATATAACATAAATATTTTTAAATCAATACCTTTGTTTCACATACTGTTTAAAACATAAAACCTATCAGAAACAAATAGTTAATCCCAAAAAAAGTCAGGTAACTCAAATCAGTTATCTAACTTTTTACTTAATTAACAAAAAAGCAATGTAATTTATTCCGAAGAATTATTGGCAAAAGACTGTCTTGCCAACTCGGCTCGTTTTGCTATTTCGCTGGCTTTTTTTAATGCTTCCTTAGCCTTAACCTCTGCATCAGCAACAGCAGCCGCTGCTCGTTTTGCTTCCTCTTCTGCCATTTGCTTCTGGCGTTCCAGACTTTTAAGTCTTTCCTTTTCCTTCATTTTTTCTTTTTCTTCATTGTCCAGCCAGCTGATTGCCGAAGTAACAGCATAAATAACCTTCTCTTCCATTTCCTGGCGTTTTTCATCTGACATATAGAAATACATATCAACACCGTGTCTGATGTAATGGACAGGAAGCTGATTTAAAGCCAGACAATACAAATCCGACAGGTAATCGGAAGATCTTGTTGCTGTCAATTCCAAAGCAGCTATGTAATTTTCCACTAAATCTTCATAATAATTATGTATTTCTGATAATGACATATGCAATCCTTCTCAAAACGAAAACTCTTATAAAGTTACTATAGGCAAGCATCAAACCAAAATCTCAGTCTGCAACCTTAACGAGCTAAACCATTTATTTGATTGTATCTCATATATTTATTATTAAATGTGACCTTCAAGTTAATTTTAATAAATATTAAAACCATATTTTAAACGGATTGACTCAGTGCAAAAGAACAGGAACATGAACACATATTAAATAATTTAACCACACAATAAAAAACCTCCGGTTACAGTAAGCAGCAACCGGAGGCACAAGAACAGATTTTTAATCGTTCCTATCAGTATTCAAACATTGCAGAAATAGATTCTTCATTGCTTATTCTGCGGATTGCTTCAGCCAGCATCGGAGCAAGAGTTAAAGTTCTTACCTTGCCGGTTGACTTA
>CACWLF010000041.1 GCA_902761645.1 uncultured Aeromonadales bacterium
TTTCCTATAAAAAGTTAAACCTTATTGAAAAAAGAAAAGGTTGGATTGTCGATTTTAAACAATCTTAAGTAGCATCAAAGGTTATTATGGAGCGTTTACGAAAATAATGACAGGAGGTTTTAACATGGGTGATATTAGCTATACAATTGAAAGACATATAGGAATTCTGTCCACATCAAAAAACGGCTGGACCAAGGAACTGAATCTGATTTCATGGAACGGAGGCAGAGCAAAATATGATATACGCGACTGGGCTCCTGAGCATGAAAAGATGGGAAAAGGTGTAACACTGTCGGCCGAGGAGGCATCGGAACTGTTCGAACTGCTTCAGACGGAGATCGGCGGCCGGAATCAGTAACGGATTGTTTTCAGTGCCCGTCATATCGTCTGCAGATAATCAGACCGGTTCCTGCCTGCTGCAGAGCCGGCTGTTTCAGCTGTGAAATTATCTTAATTGAAGACCGGTTAAGTTTTACAATTGTTTGCCTATTTGAGGCAAGATGTGTAAAATATTACAATCGGTTTTTTTTGTCTTTAAACGGGTCGGTCTGTCCGGGACAGAAAGAACTAAAAGATCATAAAAACAACGTAAAACAGGAAAGAAGAAAGTAAATGGAAAGCATATTAGACACCCTGGTACCTACAGTTATTGAGCAGACGTCTCGAGGAGAGCGCGCTTACGATATTTATTCCAGATTATTGAAGGAACGTGTGATATTTGTAACCGGTGAAGTGGAAGATAATATGGCAAATCTTATTGTTGCCCAGCTGCTGTTTCTTGAAGCTGAAAATGCAAGCAAGGATATCTTCCTTTATATAAATTCACCGGGCGGTTCGGTTACAGCGGGCCTGGCGATTTACGATACCATGCAGTTTATAAAACCTGATGTTCAGACAATCTGTCTTGGACAGGCGTGTTCCATGGGATCTTTCCTGCTGGCCGGCGGACAGAAGGGCAAACGTTTCGCCCTGCCTAATTCAAGCATCATGATTCATCAGCCGCTGGGAGGATTCAGAGGTCAGGCATCGGATATTCAGATCCATGCGCGTGAAATTCAGAAAACCAAGGATCGTCTGAACAATCTTCTGTCTTTCCATACAGGCAAACCATTGGAACAGATTCAATTAGATACTGATCGTGACAACTTTATGACAGCTCAGGAAGCCAAGGAATACGGTTTGATCGATGAAGTTATAACTAAGAGAGAATAAAGATAATATGAGTGATAACAAAAACAGCGGAAAAAAGGTTCCTATATGTGATTTCTGCGGTGTAACCAAGGAAGATTCAAATATAACCATGATTCAGGGTATATCTGGCTGTATTTGTGCGGATTGCGTAAGCAACTGCTATGCGCTTCTGGAAGAGCAGAAGACGCAGCTTGAAAAAAAGAACCAGTCCGGCAAGGGTAAAAAGTCTTCAAAACTGCCTACACCAAAGGAACTGCGAGCTCACCTTGATGATTATGTTATCGGACAGGAACATGCCAAGAAAGTATTATCCGTTGCGGTATACAATCATTATAAACGCCTTAACAATGTTAAAAAGAGCGACGTTGAGATCAGCAAGTCGAATATTCTGCTGATTGGTCCTACCGGTTCAGGTAAAACACTGCTGGCTCAGACTCTGGCAAAATTCCTTGATGTGCCTTTTGCCATCAGTGATGCAACGACACTGACCGAAGCCGGATACGTAGGCGATGATGTCGAGAATGTTCTTCAGCGTCTGCTGCAGAACTGCGATTTCGATCCTATCAAGGCGCAGCGCGGTATTGTATATATCGATGAAATCGATAAAATAGCCCGCAAATCCGAAAACACCTCCATCACCAGAGACGTATCCGGAGAGGGTGTTCAGCAGGCACTGCTGAAGCTTATTGAAGGTACCATATCCAATGTTCCTCCTCAGGGCGGCCGCAAAAATCCTACCATGGAAACAATTCCGGTGGATACATCCAAGATCCTGTTCATCTGCGGCGGTGCTTTTGCAGGACTTGAAAAGATTGTTGAAAAACGTCTGGATATCAATACCGGTATCGGATTTAACGCGATTCTCGATGACAGTGAAGATCGCAATGACAAGACCAAACTCTATGCCCAGGTTGAACCTGAGGATCTGGTTAAATTCGGTCTTATTCCTGAATTCATCGGCCGTGTTCCGGTAGTTACAGCACTTGAGGAACTTGATCGCGACGCGATGATTTCCATTCTGACACAGCCTAAGAATGCTCTTGTTAAACAGTATCAGAGCCTGTTTGCACTGGAAAAGGTGGAACTTGAGTTTACCCAGGAGGCTCTTGAGGTAATTGCGGACAAGGCGATTGAGAAGGAAACCGGTGCCCGCGGACTTCGTGCAATTGTGGAGGATATCCTTCTTGACACTATGTATGAAATTCCGTCTGATAAAACTGTTACCAAGGTTCTGGTAACCAAAGAGGTGGCAGAGGGCAAGGAAACTCCTGTACTGATACGCGAACAGAAAAATACGCCGGCACAGGCGGATGAAAGAGCCTGCGTGGAAGAAAAATCAGCCTGATAACGCAGAGGAATGAAAAAGGGATTTACAAGAAGGAAAAAATGAAGGACAAGGAAAACAAAAGCAAAGGCACAGGTAAGAAGGGCAGTGCAAAGCGTTTAAAATGCCCGTGGGTTGTTGTTCCCAATACATTGCAGAATATTCTTTTTCCAGGCCAGATTTCTTCTGTAAATATTAATGAACCTCTTGAAAAGCTTGCCGGGCGCATGACCAATCCGCAGCTGGAGGAGGATCCGGAAAATCCGAGCTTTGTGCAGCTGACAAAGGAAAATCTGGTACGTTCCGCCGGTATTGCCAAGGGAAAGTATTTTGTTGTTTTCTATGAGTCGGATGTCTTTGCTGTAATCGGTAAAAACAGTGATATTCTTAACGAATCCGAGGAGATTCAGCAGGAACTCACGGCGGTGATTCCTCGGGAAGTTCTGAAATACAATTATGATCCGGAAACCGACGAGGACAACATCTATCTGCACGGACTTCTCTGCAGGGCGATCGATGAACCGGCTGATCAGAACGGAAAAAATCCTTATACGGACGACAGCCTGAGTTCTGACGAATATCTGGGAAGTCTTTCCTTAAGTGTAAAGGTTCAGGCGATTTCCAGAATCACATTTACCCTGAATGATCTGCTTGACAGATTCGGCGAACTTTCCGATACCGTACCGGTTGAGGTCAATAAGTATCTGAATATTCTGGAAGCTGAGTTTCGTGCCCAGGAGGACTGTTATCACGGTTTCCCTGAAATCAGGGCGATGCTCGAGACAATCTGTGAAACATTCAACAGGATCGAACGTGAAAAGTTTGTAACTCTGGCAAAGCAGAGATCAAGACTGGCGCTGTCGTCCCTTGACAGATCGGAAATCAGCATGGATGATGACATGCTTGACGAGTTTGTCAGCAGTTCCGGCGACTGGAATGAAAAGGTTATTGTGACCGCCGACCAGATCCTGGCTTCCAGCGAGAGCAATATCATGAACTGCATCGACAGGGTTGCCCGCGTTATTTTCATTGTTCCTTTCATAGAAAGCCACGGCATGGATATAGGTCTGCGCAGATTCATTTCTCTCATGCATTCAAACAGCCGTCCTCATGAATCATTTGTGGAGGCTGCTCTCAGTCTTGATCCGATCCGTTTCGGCGAATATATACTTGAAAGAATTCAGATTAATTACCAGAAGTGGCAGATTTCCAACAAGATCGAGGAGAAACTGTCGACTTCCCTGAACAAAAGTCAGACTGAATATGTTCTGCAGGAAAAACTGCGTACCATTCAGAATGAAATTGAAAATCTCGGTTCCGACGGAAATATTGCAAGTGAAAAGGCTTCATTAAAGGCGCAGATTGATAATCTCAAATGCCCTGAAAAAGTAAAGACAATCGTGCAGACCGAATACACGCGTTACCGCAATATTCCTTATTCATCTCCTGAGTCGCTTATTTCACGCAACTATATCGACTGGATTCTTAAGCTGCCGTGGTATCCTAAGGATACCGAGGTTATGGATCTCAGAAAGGTTAAAGAGGTGCTGGATCGCAACCACTACGGTCTGAAGGAGATCAAGGAGCAGATTCTGGAATATCTTGCAGTGCAGAACAGACGCGGCAAGGTTAAGGGTCGTATTCTGTGTCTTGTTGGTGCTCCGGGTGTCGGAAAAACATCTCTGGTGAAATCGATAGCCGAGGCTGTCGGCCGTGACTATGTGAGAGTATGTCTCGGCGGTGTCCGCGACGAGGCTGAAATTCGCGGTCACAGAAGAACCTATCTCGGTTCTCTTCCGGGAAAATTCATTACCGAGCTGTCTCATCTGAAGACCAATGATCCTGTTCTGCTGCTGGATGAAATCGACAAAATGTCATCTGACGTCCGCGGCGATCCGTCATCGGCTCTGCTTGAGGTGCTGGATCCGGAACAGAATCAGTTTTTTACCGATCACTACATGGATTTTCCTTACGATTTATCCAATGTTCTGTTTATTGCCACCGCCAATTCCACCGATATTCAGAAACCGCTGCTGGACCGTATGGATGTGGTGACTGTATCAGGCTATTCCAATGAGGAAAAATTCAATATTGCCAAAAACTATCTTATTCCGAAATTAAACAGGGAAAATATAGTGGGGGACAGGGAAATAACCTTTACAGATGAGGCTATAGAAAGAATCATTGTTGATTACACCAAAGAGCAGGGTGTGCGCAATCTTGAACGCGAGATTGATAAAATCTACCGCAAGGCGATTGTAAAGATTGATATTGACGGCAATATGAAAAAAATAGAAATCACGCCTGACGATCTGCTTTCATATCTCGGTCCGATCAAGAATATAATCAGCAAGAAGGGCGAGGATCGCGTAGGTGCAGTCAACGGGCTTGCGTATTCCGAACTCGGCGGTGATCTTCTGCCGATAGAGGCATGCCGCTACAAGGGAAAGGGTGAACTCAAACTTACCGGAAAACTCGGCGATGTTATAAAGGAATCATGTGAAATTGCCTATACCGCGGTAAAATCAGTGCTGTCGGCCGACAATATCTACAAGGATCTGGTTGGATCTCTGGATCAGTATAATATACATATTCATTTTCCTGACGGTTCGACTCCTAAGGACGGTCCGAGCGCAGGCATAGCGATCTGCACAGTGCTGTATTCGATTATCACAGGCAGAAGCGTGAGATCTGATTTTGCTCTTACCGGAGAAATTTCTCTGCTGGGCAGGGTTCTTCCTATCGGCGGACTGAAGGAAAAACTGCAGGGGGCAATAAATTCAGGAGTATATGAAATCATTCTGCCTAAAGACAATGAAAATGATTTGGAAAAAGTTCCCGAGGCAATAAAGAAACAGCTGACCTTCCATTTTGTGGACAGTCTGACCGAGGTGCTTTCCCTGGTAATAAAGAATTAAATGAAGATGATGGTATTTTTGTGCGAACGGATTGCTCATAATTGACCTGGATCACAAAAATACCTTTTGCTTTAATTATGTGACAGGGTAATACCTTAAAATATCGCTTTGTTTTAAACATTAATTTAATTAAATTAAGAAAAATCAGATATAGAGGAATATCAATATGTTAATGGATAAGATGCGACAGGGTGCTCAAAGCCTGACGGCCAAGATCATCTTTGTAATCATCATGGTATCCTTTGCTTTGGCGGGTATCGGTGGTTACGCTGTTCGTAAACCGAATACAGATCCGGCAGAGGTTGACGGAATTGCAATTCATGCAATGGACTTCGATCGTGCATACCGCGAGAAAAAGCAGGAGATTCAGCGTCAGGCCGGCGAACACTTCGCCGAGATTATCGCCGCCAATCCTACTTTTTTGCCTATGTTGAGAAAACAGGTTTTAAACAGCATGATTGACAACGTTATTATGGATCAGAGAGTTGCAAAGCTCGGTATCCGTGTAAGCGACGCGGTAATCAAAAAGATTATCATCAAGGATATTGACGCTTTCAAAGTGGACGGCAAATTCAACAATGACAAGTACATGAACATTATCACCCGTCTCGGCTACACCTCGGCCGGTCAGTTTGCCAATGATCAGAAGATTGCTGTTCAGCAGGGCCTGTATCTTGATTCTTTCAAGGGTTCACAGTTTGCTTTGCCGTATGAAACAAAGCATTTTATCGGTCTGCAGAAGCAGCAGCGCGACGTTGATGTATACAATATCGCACCGGAAAACTTCAAAGACAGCGTTAAGGTGACCGATGAAGATCTTTCGGCATATTTCAAGGAGCATTCCGGCAATTACGTTCAGCCGGAACAGGTAAAGGTTGATTATATCATCCTGTCAAAGGATGAACTTGCAAAGACTCTTGCAGTTCCTGACGAGGAAATCAAAAAGTTCTACGATGAGCATCAGAGCAATTTCACCGAGAAAGGAAAATATCACGTGGAGCATATTTTTGTTAATGCTCAGAAGGAAGAGGAAAAAGCTCCTGCCAGAAAGAAAATTGATGAAGCTCTTGCAAAGATCAAGACCGGTGAATTGTTTGAAACCGTAGCCAAGGATTATTCTGATGATGTTCTGACCTCATCAAAGGGCGGTGATCTGGGATGGCAGCCTTACGGAACTCTCGAGAAGGAGTTCGAAGCGGCTTTAGACGGATTAAAGGAACCTAATCAGGTTTCCGATGTAATTGAAACACAGTATGGCTACCACTTGATTAAATTCCTGGAGCGCAAGGAAGAATCGCTGAAACCGATTGATTCCGTAAAGGATACCATTGTGGCAAAAATCAATGAAACCAAACTTGACGATGTATATTCAGCCAAGATAGATCAGCTGTCAACAGCAGTCAATGAAATGCCTGACGATCTTAAAGCAATTGCCAAGGAAACAGGTCTTGAGGTTAAGAGCTCGAATTATTTTGACCGCAATACCACTGTTGTTCCTTTTGACAATCCTCAGCTTCAGAAACTGGTGTTTGATCGTGCCTTCAGAGAAGAGGGTCTTGCATCCGAACTTATTAATGTTGCGCCTAATACCGTTGCAGTGGTTTTTGTAACCGGTTACAAGGAAACCTATACCAAGAAGCAGGAAGAGGTCAGAGAACAGCTTGAGAAGGATTACCGCTCTGCAAAGGCTGATGATATTGCCGCTGAAAAGGCAAAAGAGCTTTCAGAACTTCTTCAGAACGGTAAAACAGAAGAAGCAGACAAGTTCGTGGCTGACTTCAAAGTTGTGAAAAGAAACACTCCTGCGCTGAAGCGTACCGATTCCTCATACGATTCAGCTGTTGTTGACGGCATTTTTGCAATGCCTAAGGCAAATAGCGGTGTAAATGCCTCTGTTATCAGCGGTCTTGACGGTCACAAATATGTAGCGGTACTGAACAAGGTTACCAACTACAGCGGTGAAATTTCCGAATCTGATTCAGCCATGGCTGCATCACAGATCAAGCAGCTCAACTCTGTAAGAGATTACGAACTGATGATGAAGCAGCTGAGAGCCGATTCAAAGATCGAATACAACGAATATGCACTTAAGCAGTACGCAAACGCTGACGGTGCAATGGATTAGTAAATAACCGCAGGTAATTTTCAACGAGGGCTCAATTGAAGAATTGGGCCCTTTTTGCGTGTAATAGATCAAAGATCTTCCATTTAGTAAGTGCTATTTCATAATGATGGTTTATAATATACGAATTATTATAACTACATATATTGAATAAATTTTTTCAGCGCAATCCGAAACTGGAAAATTTTTCCAACTAGAGGGATAAAGAGATTGATTAAGGTATTATTAGTTGATGATCATGAACTAGTAAGAACAGCAATTCGCAAATATCTGGAAGAGATAAAGAATATCAAGGTTGTCGGTGAGACGGCGAGCGGAGAGGATGCCGTTGCATGGGCAAGAAAAAATGAAGCAGATGTTGTTCTGATGGATATGATCATGCCTGGTATGAATGGTCTCGAAGCAACAAGCAAGTTTCTGCGTATTCGTCCTGATGCAAGAATTCTGGTAATTTCAGCCCAGACCGAAGATCCGTTTCCGACAAAGGTTATGCAGGCCGGTGCCTTCGGCTATCTGTCAAAAAACACAAGTCTTGAGGAGATGGTCGTAGCGATCAATACCGTATACAAAGGCAGAAAATATCTGTCACAGGAGATTGCGCAGCAGATGGCTCTCAGCAATGTATCTCCGACCGATGCGGAAAATCCGTTCAACAGTCTTTCTGAAAGAGAACTGCAGATTACTCTGCTGATAACCAAGGGCTCAAAGGTTAATGACATAGCTCAGCAGCTCAGCCTCAGTCCGAAAACCGTGAACAGTTACCGTTACCGGATCTTTGACAAACTGTCCATCAGCGGTGATGTTGAATTAACAAGAATGGCTATCAGATATAAAATAGTTGATGAATAGTCGTACTGAAGAAAATCAGCCCGGAGGTGATCGTCCTTCCGAAACAGGATTTGATTCCGCTGCATTTTTAAGAACTGTGCCTGATCTTCCTGGCGTTTACCGGATGTACAACTCCAGAGATCAGATTATCTATGTCGGAAAGGCAAAAAATCTTTCCAACCGTCTGCATTCCTATTTTCAAAAGGATGTCAGCTCCGAGAAAACCAGAGCACTGGTTCGCAACATTCATCATATAGAATTTTCCATCACCTGTTCCGAGTCAGATGCGCTGATCCTTGAGCAGAATCTCATCAAGGAAAATAAACCTAAATACAATATTCTGCTGCGCGATGACAAATCATATCCTTATATCCTGATAACCGATGATCAGTTTCCCGGGATCTACTCGCACCGCGGACCGAAAAAAATCAAGGGAACATATTTCGGACCGTATCCGAATTCCTCAGCCGTAAAGGACAGTCTGCGGATCCTGCAGAAAATATTTCCAATCAGACAGTGTGCCGATGCCGTATACCGCAACCGATCACGTCCGTGTCTGATGTACCAGATCAAAAAATGTCTCGGTCCGTGTATTAAAGGACTGGTTTCCCCGGAGGAATATCAGCGCAATGTTGAACTGACGCGTATGTTTCTGAGCGGAAAATATAATGAACTTATTCAGGATTTGACCGCAAAAATGCAGGAGGCCAGTGTCAGCTGCGAGTTTGAAAAGGCTATCTGCTACCGTGATCAGATATTTGCGCTGCGCAAGGTCCAGGAGCAGCAGACGGTGGATGATCAGAACAGTGCGGATGCGGATCTTCTTGCTATTCAGTACCGCAGCGGCATGGCTTGCGTCAACGCCATGTATCACCGCCACGGTCAGATGATCGGAACCCGAAATTTTTTCCTTAAGTGCAGTTATGATCAGGAGCTCAGAGAGATCCTTCAGGCTTTTATCGAACAGTATTATTCGGATCATATGGCCTTCAGCATGCCCGCTGAAATTGTTCTTGACAGTGAATACAGGTTTGACCAGCAGTTCGAGGATGTAATATCCGAGGTCTGCCGCCGTAAAATCAGATTTGTTTATCCATCAAGGGGAACCAGATTCAGACTGCTTGCTCTTGCCAACGAGAATGCCAGAACAGCAATCAGCAGTAAAATCAAATCCGAGGATCTGCAGAGGGAACGCATTGAAGGCATCGAGGCTGTTTTCAATCTTCCTTCCGGATCTGTCGGCAGAATGGAATGCTATGATATTTCCCATACCTTCGGCGAAAGAACGGTGGGTTCCTGCGTGGTTTTCAACAGATCAGGTCCGCTTAACAGCGCATACCGCATTTTTAATGTGGAGGGTATAACTCCTGGTGATGATTTTGCCGCAATGGATCAGGTGCTGCGCCGCAGATTTCTGCATGCAGACTCGGCTGAAAATTTTCCTGATATTCTTTTTATTGACGGCGGTGACGGTCAGCTCACACAGGGTGAAAAGGTTATTGAAGATGTGCAGGAAAAATTTCCGGAATACCGTCCTCTCATTATAGGAATTTCAAAGGGAGAGGGACGCAAACACGGTCTTGAGACCCTTCATATAGGACATACCAGGGAGGAGATCAGACTTCCGATGGATTCCCAGGCGTTTCTGATGATTCAGCATATCCGTGATGAGTCCCACCGGTTTGCCATAACCAATCACCGCAAACAGCGCAGTTCTCATAAAATAGTCAGCAGGCTTGAACAGATTGAGGGTATTGGAAAACAGAAAAGGCAGGCCCTGCTTAATCATTTCGGCGGCATTAATGAAATTACCAGTGCCAGCAGAGAGGAGATTGCCAAGGTTCCCGGGATCGGAGAAAAACTGGCTGATGTTATTTATACCTCGCTTCATCGTCTTGATGTCTGAATGTAAAATAAAAAACGCCGCTTAACTTTAAACGGCGTCTTATGAATTTCCTGTTTTTTTCGTTTTGTCTACCTGCTGTTTTTTTCATCCTGCAGATATTTTTCGGTAACCGCAATCATTTTGACGTTGAACTGTTCAACCGGAGTCAATGCTGTTTCCGCTTTGCCGTTTAATTCCCTGTACCAGTCCTTTGAACCGAAATAATCAGCCAGTTTCATGTTTTTAAAAACATGACCGTGACGGGCAAAAATTTCGTTGCGGATGATTTTCAGCATATTGCTGTCATACTGCATAAAGTAACCAAGGGAATATATCTGTTCGCTTAAACCTGCAAAACGCGGCTCGTACTGATCGTTTGCTTTGAACTCAATTTTTTCTTTTGCGGATTTCTTTTCCAGGTATTCATCCAGTTCTCCGGTAAAAATCTGAAATTCCAGTCCCTTTTCGGTTACTTTGCCGTAGCAGTTCTTTCCGTTGTATTTAAAGGCGGGATGGTAGTCGTCAAAGGAATCGCTCATCAGCTCAGCATTGACGGTTTCGCCGTCATAGGTTATTTCAATGCCGTTTCCCGCAGGTTTGATTACCAGCATGGCTCCGTCTTTAACCGCGGTGTATGAACCTGAGAGATACTGAGCGACATTCCTGATTAACTGACTGTTGAAACCTGTTTCTCTGTCTGCAGGAATCAGTACATCATGAAGCTCTCCTTTTGCGTTTCGGAATGCGATGTATGGAGTGTCGCCGGCTTTTTCAAGAGTTACCGTATCGTTTTCGGTTGAGGTGTATTCCGCAGTCTGTCTGTACTGTCCGCTGCCAAGATATTTAAGTGCGAGACGAAATCCTCCTTCGTGGGATGAATATCCCTCTGCATTGAGGGGTCCGTCAGTCGATTCGTTTTTAAAAACATAGTATTCGAATCCGTTATGCCACAGATAATCAGGAACGGTTCTGCCCAGTTCCGTCTGATCTGCACAGACGGTCTGAGATGCGCCGAAAATCACGGAGCAGCATACAGCTGTTGACATCATGGTTTTTCGTACTTTGAACAGCAATTTAAATCTCCTTTAAGTTGAAAACTATCCATGAGGTAACTATATCCGATCAGAAGATGATTTGCTGTAACATAAACTGCAAAACGAAAAAAATATCATGATGCTGGAACAATAATTCAGATGAAATACGGTTGGAAACAACTTTAATGCTGAATATCGTGGTAATTGTCTGTTAAATGTGACAAGTATTGTGACTAATACGAAAATATTACTTAAAAAGAATGAATTTTTTTATTAATTGGGTTTAAAATTAGAATAAAATTTCTTATAATTGGTAAAATTATAAGAAATTACGAAAGATCAATAACATAACAGGAAACTGAAGTGAGTTTTTCGGAATACTTAATAAAATACAAGATGGAATAATAATAAACAAAGAAATTCAACGAAAAGAAATATCATGAAAACCGAGAATACAAGACAATTCAAAGGACGCCAGCTGCCCATAGAAAAAACGATGGACAGTTATGTTGTTCTGGATTTGGAAACCACGGGACTGAGTCCTGTCAATAACAGCATTATTGAAGTTGCGGCGATAAAAATCAGCAGTGGCCGCATTACAGATCAGTATCAGACACTGGTGCGGCCGCCGGAGAATTCTTATGGTCAGCTGGTACCAAGGCGCATTACCATGATAACCGGGATCAGCAGTGAAATGGTTGAAGACGCGCCGGTCTTTTCTGAGATAGCCGATGAACTGTCCGAATTTATCGGAGATCTTCCGGTTGTCGGACATAATGTGAATTTCGATATTAATTTTCTTTATGAAAATTTCATGCGCTGCCGCAACAGACCTTTTACCAATGATTTCGTGGACACTCTGTCCGTGTCCAGAAGACTTCTTCCGCAGATCCGTCACAGCCTTGCAGATCTGTCTCTTTATTTCAATATTGTCAACAGGCAGGCTCACAGAGCATTGTCGGACGTAATGACTACACATGAATGCTACCTGAAACTCAAGTCCATGGCTGAGGCTGACGAGCATGATTTCGGAAGTATGATGAAAAATCACGGCTGGATCAGATACAAACATCAGTGTTGAAAAAACAAGGCAATGAAACATAAATGATTGTTATCTGGATCGTATTTATTAACTTTCATTTTTGCTTTAATTTTTAAATTGTCTTAATATCAAATCATGTTGTTGATTATAATTTGTTTGATTTAGAGGAAATAATTAAAATGGGTAAGTTTGTTATTAAACACACAAAAACAGGAATTAAATTCGATTTAAAGGCTACAAACGGTCAGGTGATTGCAACCTCCGAGGTGTACAATTCAAAGGATGCATGTCTTAACGGCATTGAAAGCGTTAAGAAAAATTCAGTTGCAGCTGAAGTGGAAAATCAGACTGTAGAAAATTTTGAAAAACAGAAACATCCTAAATTCCAGGTGTTTAAGGACAAAGCCGGAGAATTTCGTTTCAATCTGACAGCAAAGAACGGTCAGATCATTGCGGTAAGTGAAGGATATACCACCATTGCGAACTGCCTGAACGGTGTAGAATCGGTGAAGAGCAATGCTCCTGATGCACCAACCGAGGAACTTGATAAATAATTTCAGTTATATTTGTGACTCCTTGTTAAATAAAGAACCAAATTACTGTGATCGAGAGGTTGCAGTAATTTTTTTTTTCTTAGGGATGTCGTCTGATGCAACAAAAAATATCCGCCAGTTCAATGAAACGGACGGATATTCAGGAACTGAGAAAAAATTTTCAGGATTAGAAAAATGCCTTTTCCGGTTTTGCGGTGATTTTGAAAGGTTTAACGGTTACTTTGCCGTATACGCCGACAAGTTTGTACGGATCTGTATCAGCCCAGTTCTGAGCTTCAACCAGATTATCAAATTTTGCAATTACCGTGCTTCCGGTAACACCCTGGTCGAGAGTATCGCTGTCTACGGCAGGATGAGGACCTGCAAGGATCAGACGATCCTGGGCAATAAGCTCCTTCAGACGAGCAAGGTGTGCAGGACGCGCCTGCTGTCTTAATTCCGCTGTTCCAGGAAGATCTTCACAATAAATCAAATACCACATGTTGTTCTCCTAAAATAATTTGATGTTTTCGTTATCCTTTTTCAGATCCTGCGTATTTTCGCATACGGATCCTTCTGACTGTTCCTCCGGCTCGTTTTCATTAACGCTGCCGAGGTTTTTCTGATTTTCCCGGGATGCTTTCAAAGCGGCAAGATCTTCAGCTTTGATATACGGGGTCATTATATAACCGGTAATAATCACGATTATAAAACTCAGTGCCATTATTCCCCATACCTTGAAGTTTACCCAGTATTCCAGAGCAAGTTCCTGATCTGTCATCATTGCCGGCAGACCGAAAGCCACAAAAAGATTCAGTACAGCAATGAAAAAGAAAAATCCTGCCCAGAGCAGATTGATTTTCCCGATTACCGCATCCGGTAAATTTACTTTGACATTTTTAAAGATAAATCCGATTAACGGTTTTTTGTAGACGTACTGACTGATTAGCAGAACGGTTCCGAGAATGGACTGCGAGAGAGTAACCTTCCATTTCAGGAATATAGGATCTTTGAGGAAAATGGTAAGTGAACCGAAAAACAGCAGAATCACAAACATCCAGTTATGCAGTTTGTTGAATTTTCCAAAGACAAGACGATCGACAGCTATCTGGATAACCGAGGCAACGATCAGAGATGCGGTTGCGATATAAATATCGTAGATTTTAAAAAATACGAAAAATATTATAGCCGGTAAAACGTCTAAAATCTGTTTCATCAGAAATCCTTATGTTTTAATTTTTATCTGTTTTTTTGCTTTTCTTTTATTCTATCATCATTCCTTTTTTACTAGTACAAAAATTTGGAAGTGAATTTTTAATACGTTTTAAAAATTTTCTGCAGGATCAACTTTTCACATCACATTTTTTAACTTCCGTTTGTTGTATATTCTAAAAAAATCCGTTGTTTTATGCTGGTGGCTTTATGAAATTTTTTCCCTCTGTACTGAATGTTTCTCTTCTGGGTCTTTTCTGCTGTTCTGCGGTTTATGCTGAACATGAATATGACTACAGCGGAGTGTATGTGGTGAAGTCTAGTCTTGATTTTGCAGATCAGTGTTTTGATATAGATCGGGAATCACTGAAGATTACCGCAAAGGACGGGAAATATTATCTGGGCGGCAGTCTGGATCTCGGCGAGGATACCATATCATATGACGTGCCGGTTGCCTGCAGTGTCGGGGGTCGTGAACTGACCTGTTCTTCTCCTGATGCCGACTGCGGCGGTCTGATTCTTTCCTATAATGACGAGAATGATAAAAGAACCGTAGTGATAAAACCTGTAAGCGGCTGCGGAGCGGAGAATTTTTCCGGAATGGAGGAACTGGTTTCAGTACCTGCGCATACCTATCTTAAATACAGTACCGATTTTGCAAAATTTGAAAACAAAGGCATAAGCGCTTATTTAAAAGATGTATGGAATGCACTTGACCAGGAAAAGCAGAACAGGCTTAAGCCGGAGATCGTCAAGTGGAAAAACGCCACTAATGAAAGCTGCGGCGGTGCTCCTGACGGTCTCAAGGATCTGGCTTTAAGGGACTACTATGTCTGCCGCAATAAAAAAGATCTCGAACGCGCTGAAGATCTGTACGATCAGCTCACGGAGCAGCAGAAGAGCAGTGTATCGGAATACTGCGGCTGCAACTGCATGTAACCGCAGCTGCCGGTCAGGGCGAAGAGCCTCATTTTAGAAACTTCCGCTGTCTGAAAGATATCCCGGAGCAAAAAACATCATTCCGCACATTCGCGTAAATTCTAACATGGAGGAGGAGCAAGAGTTTCTGTTTTATCCAGCAGTTTCTGGATCAGATAATAATTTCTTTTGTCATGAGGAAGTTCCATGTTCAGATCAATCAGTTTTCTGCAGGCATCGGTGTAATTCAGATCGCATAGTTTCATCAGTGATTCCTGATTGTCGGACAGAGCATACTTGCTGCATTTATGCACGTATGTAATGTCATCATACTTGTTTAAAAGAATATTATCGGCTGTCATGCGGAAATTGCCGAAAACCGGACCTGGATCCATACTGCAGGCTTTCCGGTAGATTTTGTCAGCAGTTCTGTATACTTCCCTTATTCTGTCATCATTATATCTGTCCTCCGACGTGAACCACGGTGTTTCCACCGGATTTCCGTCTTCATCTTCCGCTGTAAGCTTGGTTGTAAGTTTATAGAGCATGGCAAGAGATGCACACGCATGAACATTGTTAAGTTCGCATCCTTTTTTCAAATATTTTTCAGCTGTGACCGGCTGATGAATTCCGTAGTCCTGAACCTCGTAGATCCCGTATGCGCTACCGGCGAAATCGCATCCCTCACCGTCATTAAGACTGCAGGCCTTCTCAAAGCAGCTGCTGTCATCAGTCATTCTTCCCAGCAGAACACAGCTACCTGCATTGTTTTTACTGCAGCCTTCCTCGAGTTGCTTTTTTATTTCGGGCAGAGGAAACTGCAAACCTTCGGCTTTGTCTGAAAGTTCCGGAGACAGCCTGTAATAGTAAACTGCCAGATTCAGATCCTGCTTTACGCCGGCACCTTTGGCGTACATATAGGCAAGTTCGGAACAGCCATAGGCAATCCACCTGCAGGATTTTTCATAAAATTTTTTTGCTTCTTCAAAGTTCTGTCTGCCGGTTTTACCGTTTGCATGGATATTTCCGAGCTGAAAACATGAATACGGATCGTCAAGAATGCATCCTTTATCAAAATAATTCACAGCTTCGCTGATTTTCCCTGAGTCAAGATAAATCCGGCCGAGTTCACCGCATCCTTCTCCGTCGTCAAGTCCGCATGCCTTTTTGAAAAGACTGCCGGCTGTCTGAATATCAGGCACGGTACCAAGCCCTTTTTTATACATTCTTCCTGATTCGGTGCATGCTGCACCGGAATTTCCCGAACATGCCTTTTTCAGATATCCGGAGGCTTCCTGATAATTCCCGGATGCTGATTTCTGAATATCTTCATCTGCATTCTCACTATCGTCAACGATGAATGATTCATTGATTTTTTCCCGGGCGTAAAATACGCAGGACCAGCTGTTGTTTTTTTCACAGTCGGGTTTCAGATATTCGTCAGGGTCGTAAATTGAGCAGGACCTGTTAAGGAGATAATCATCAAGCCTGTCGTTTGTGTTTTCGGTTTCTTCCGCGGCTGCACCGGCTATTCCAGTCAGTGTAAGAACGATTGCCATCGTCATGGATTTCAGACTGTTTCTGGTCATAAGTATAGTAAACGCTCCATAATAACCTTTGATGCTATTTAAGATTGTTTAAAATCAACAATCCATCCTTTTCTTTTTTCAATAAGACTTAACTTTTTATAAGA
>CACWLF010000042.1 GCA_902761645.1 uncultured Aeromonadales bacterium
TTCTTATAAAAAGTTAAGTCTTATTGAAAAAAGAAAAGGATGGATTGTTGATTTTAAACAATCTTAAATAGCATCAAAGGTTATTATGGAGCGTTTACGCAAAATATGCTTTTGGGAGTAGCTTGTGAATACACAGAAATTTAAATTATCTCTAAGTAAAAAATATTCGCCTCTTGGCACAAAATTATATGCAGACGGATGCAACTTCAAGGTGCATGCTCCTGCTGCAAAGGAAGTTTATTTATGTCTCTTTGATGAAGATGAAAACGAAATTCAGAGAGTGCAACTGCTGGAAAGAGAAGGTCCGAACTGGTGCGGCTTTCTCGAGGGGGTTAAAAAAGGCCAGCTTTACGGTTACAGAGTGGTGGGACAGAACGATCCTTATTCCGGCAACATTTTTGATATATCGAAATTGCTGATCGACCCGTATGCAAAACTGCTCAACCGTCCGCAGATGTGGAATTACGATATCTATAAAGGTGACAGTCAGAGCATGATCAGCAAATGTGTTGTCACTGATGACGACTTTGACTGGGAAGGCGTTGAAAAACCTGAACTGGATGAAAGCCAGTACATTATTTATGAAACCCATGTCCGCGGTTATACAAAACTCAATCCGGATGTTCCTGCTGAAATCCGCGGAACCTATCTCGGCATGTGCGAGCCGTGCGTAATTGAACATCTGAAGAACATCGGCGTTACCGCTGTTCAGTTCCTTCCTGTTCATGCGCATATGGATGAGTCGCGTCTTGTTGATTTGAACCTCTGCAACTACTGGGGCTACAACTCAATCAACTTTTTTGCACCTGAGCCGCGTTATGCATCTGATCCGCTCAATGCAGTCAACGAATTCAAAACTATGGTGAAGACTCTTCACAAAAACGGCATTGCCGTGATTCTTGATGTGGTGTACAACCATACTGCCGAAGGCGGTTTCGGAGGTCCTGCAATCAGTTTCAGAGGTTTCGACAACAAAAATTTCTATCAGTTTGACAAGGATTCGCACGGCAACAAGATATATTCTCATTACTCCAATCATACCGGATGCGGCAACAGCGTGAATGTTGACAATCCTAATGTGCTGAGACTTGTTCTTGATTCACTGCGCTACTGGTATCAGGAAATGCAGGTTGACGGTTTCAGATTCGACCTTGCCACAACTCTTGCCCGCGAGGAGGCAGCCAACGGCTATACCCTTTACGCGGCATTCTTCAAGGCTATTTATCAGGATCCGACACTGGAACATGCATTAATGATTGCAGAACCGTGGGATATCGGAGGATTCGGCTACCGTGTAGGTCAGTTCCCTAGAAGATGGAAGGAACTCAATGACCGCTACCGCGACACCATCAGATCCTTCTGGCGCGGCGATGACGGCAAGATGGCCGATTTTGCGACCCGTCTGCTCGGTTCCCGCGATTTGTATCCGAAGACACTCCGTTCAATTCATTCCTCGGTTAACTTCATTACTTACCACGACGGTTTTACGCTGCATGATCTGGTAAGCTACAACAACCGTCATAACGAGGCCAATGCCGAAAACAATTCCGACGGTCATTCAAACAACCTTTCATATAACTACGGCGAGGAAGGTCCAACCGCCAATGTGAAAATCAATTTCATCCGTGAGCAGCAGAAGAGAAACATGCTTGCAACTCTGATGCTCTCCCAGGGTATCCCTCATTTTGTCGCCGGAGATGAAATGGGCAGAACACAGCTCGGCAACAACAATGCCTACTGTCAGGATAACCGTATAAGCTGGGTGAACTGGGAACTTTCCGATGAGGATCGCGATCTTGCCAAATTCACCGGTCTGCTGAACAGAATCAGACTTGAATCCACCGTGTTCAGAAATCTTAAACTGCATGACGATCGCTACTTCGGTATTCTTCCTGTGGAGCATGAGGTTGCTTGGTATCATGCCGACGGTCATGAACTTACGGAAGCTGACTGGAATAATCCGCAGTCAAAGCTGTTTACTCTTGATATCGGAGATCTTAAGGGTACCGGCGAGCGCTGGCTGGTTTTATTCAACGCTTCATCATACGATATCGGTTATCATCTGCCACGTCCGGGAAAGGGAATGAAGTGGGATGCAAGACTCGATACCTCAATGCCTGACGGTGTTCCTTTTGCACTGACTGCGCAGTCAAAGGATTTAATGGGACTGACCAAGGCTCATTCTGTAAAGATTATCAAGCAGATTGTAGATCCTGATCCTCAGGAAAAGCCGGTTTATGTGCATCGCAAAGGTACGAAGATCAGAGTTGGCATAAACGGTTTCGGACGTATCGGACGCTGTGTGATGAGAGCTGCGCTGGAGCGTGACGATCTTGAAATTGTTGGTATTAATGATCTGATGGCAGGCGATGCAAACGGCAACGTAACCCAGAAGGGAGTTGAACATCTTGCCTATATGCTCAAGTACGATTCGACTCACGGCATCCTTAACGCTGATATTCAGGTACAGGGAACAAAACTGCTGATTAACGGACGACCTGTCAGGGTTACAGCCTGCAGAGAGCCTAGTCAGCTGCGCTGGTATGAAATCGGCGTGTCAGTGGTGGTTGAGGCTACCGGATTGTTCCTGACTACCGAAAAGGCAAGCGCTCATATTGATGCCGGCGCCTACAAGGTGGTTATGACAGGTCCTGCAAAGGATAATACCCAGATGTATGTAATGGGTGTGAACCATGAAGCCTACAACGGTGATGACATTGTTTCAAATGCATCATGCACCACCAATGCATTGGCTCCGATTGTCAAGATTATTCAGGATCATTACGGAATCGAGTCTGCTCTGATGACTACCGTTCATTCCTATACGGCAACACAGAAGATTGTCGACGGTCCGTCCGCGAAGGACTGGAGAGGCGGTCGTGGCGCGGCGCAGAACATTATTCCTTCAACTACCGGAGCAGCCAAGGCGGTTGCCAAAGTTATACCTGAACTGGAAAACAGAATTACCGGTATTTCTATGCGTGTTCCTACTGCCGATGTTTCTCTGGTTGATGTTACCATCAATCTTTCCAAGGGGGCTTCCTATGAGGATATCTGCAGAACAATCAGGGAGGAATCTGAAAACCGTTACAAGGGTATCGTTTCATACATTGATGATGCGGTTGTATCAAGCGATGTGCTTGGAGGCACTGCAATTTCATACTTTGATGCACAGGCCGGTCTGTCAATCAATGATCATCTGGTGAAACTTGTTTCCTGGTATGATAATGAGGTCGGATATTCAAACAAGGTACTCGATCTGGCCAAGTATGTGATACTGAATAATTAACGGATTTAATTTCTGTTCTGATTTTCAGAAATCAGGGGGCGGGTGTTTTTAAATGTCCGCCCCTTTTGTTTGGCGGTAAAATTAATCCGAGGTCTGACCGTGAGCTGGTTTGACAGGCAAAAAGCCCTCCGAAAAAAAAACAGCCCGCTCGTTTAATAATGTCAGAATGAGCGGGCTGCAGCGGTAAATTAAATCTGAAAATAATTTACTCGAACATGGCAGGTGTATAGGAGTAAATCATCTGTCGTTTGTTTTTAGGCGCTTTCAGTAATTTTTCGGTATCAAAAATTCTGATGTTTTTCAGTTCATCCGGCAGCGGGAATAAATAACCGTCCAGATGCAGATGAGCGGAAATATTCTTCAGGAATATTTTGCTGAAATTAACCTTGGCATCGGAATTTGAATGATCCACGATATATTTGCCCGGCTGCAGATTAGCCAGTGAGGCGGCTTTATTAATAGCGTCGTCAAGGGTGCCGAGTTCATCAACCAGTCCTATCTGTCTGGCTTCGATGCCGGTCCATACGCGACCCTGTGCAATGCTGTCGACATCCTCGTATTTCATCTTTCTGCTCTGACTTACCATTTTTACAAACTGTGAGTAGGTGTTTTCAATGCTTCCTTCAATCTCCAGTCTGGCATAATGACTCATTTCCTGGAACGGAGTATGGAAATCACCAGGATTATTGGTAACCTCGTCATAGTTGACGCCAAGGTATTCGCCGGCATTTCTGAAATTAGGAATCATGCCGAAAACACCGATTGAACCGGTAATGGTGGTCGGTTCGGCAAAAATATAATCCCCCAGAGTGGAAAGCATATAACCGCCTGATGCGGCAAGACTTCCCTGGGAAACAACAACCTTTTTGCCTTTGCTTCTGATGCAGTCGCTGATTTCATTTACAAGACGCACAGCCTCATCCACAGCGCCTCCAGGAGAGTTGATTCTCAGAACTACAGCCTTTACATCCGGATCGTCGCCGATCTTGCGGATCTGTTTGGAGAAAGTGTCATAATTTATAACAATATCATCCTTGGATGATGAGGTGATTTCTCCTGTCAGATAGATCACCTGAATTTTATCCTTCGGAGGAATGATTTCCGACGCTTCGCTGTTTTCGAAACTTTCCTGTTTCATGGAGAGATAGTCGGTATAGAACATGGTTGCCAGCTTATCCCCTTTATCAGTTTCTTTTTTGATTGCCTTCGGGAAGAGTTCCCTCGCATGAGCCATGAACTGATCATAGGAATTAATGTAATCGACAAATCTGCTGTCCAGCGCAAATCTGGCGTCATCGAAACTGCTTTTGGCCATAAGCGTGTATTTGTCGCCCATGTTTGGAAGAACCTGCTGAACCGTGATTCTGCGGTTTGCCGCAATGTTGGCGCTGATATGTGTCCAGACATTTTTGATGATTGCTGAATAGTTTTCCCTGGCTTCGTCCGACATTCCTGACAGGAAGAACGGTTCAACCGCGGATTTGTATTTGCCGTGTTTGAAAATATACGGGGTCAGATTGTATTTTTCCAGAAGATCCTTATAGTAAAGACCGCCGAAGGTAATGCCCCTGATATTCACTGAACCTGCAGGATCCACCGACAGTTCACTTGTATAGGATGCCAGATAGTAGCTGGACTGACTGTAGTATGGTGCATAGGTTATGATTTTTTTCTGGGTCTTTTTGAATTCATTGATCTTTTTGCCGAGTAAATCTGACAAACCGTACGATACGTAGTAATTATTTGATAAATCAAGGATCACTCCGGTTACAAAAGGATCCTTTGCGGCAAGATCAAGCGCTTTGATGATATTGTCTGTATAAGAGTAGGGATTACGTTCTCCGTTGATTTCGTATAGGCTTTCCTCAAACTGTGAAAGGACATGATGATCGATAATCTCGCTGTTGGGATTGATAACCACAACCTTGTAATCCTGTTCTCCGAGTTTGTTTTCTGCCTCGTCGACGGCTATTGCCGCCATTATCAGAAGAACAAACAGTGAAAAAAGAACAACTGTTATGCCGACAACAAGTTTTACATAGAGGCAGCATATTCCCATGAAAAATTTAAAAACTGCTTTTATAAAATGAAACATATGAAAATCCAATATCAGTACAAAATATGGTATATATTTTATTTGATTCGCTGACAATAAAAAAGACATACTCGAGGATTAAAGTATGTCTTCTGCACTATTAAGGAGAATAAAATGAACATGCTTGATGTTATTTCTATCAGATTATAAACGAAAATTTAGTTAAAGAAGTGATCGATTCTACAAAATTCATTATCGATGAAGCAAAATTACAACCTGGTTCACAAGTTTAACTGTTATCCTTTTTTTGAGTAATTTCTGTAACAGTTGATTCTATTTCTCCGTCATGCAGCAGAGTGATGAGCCTGTCTCCCTTTTTTACGGAGGATGCCGAACTTAAAGCCTGACCGTTATGCATGGTTGTGGTTTTGTAGAAGCGCGGATCCGCAAGAGGATTCTTCCGGTTCATGTTATTGGCGAGTTTCTCCAAATCTCTGTAAAGCCGGTTAATCCTTTCATTTATTTCCTGATACATTCTGTTTGTTAATTCAATTACTTCGTTTTTGTATGAAGAGATCCTGGAGGCTATATCATATTTTGAAACCTCTGTGTTCAGACTGTTCAGTTCCTGTCTTTTATCATTAAGCAGCCTGGTTGCAAGTCTGTCGAGAGCTCCTGACAGTGTATTAAGACTGATTTCATATCTTGAAATTCTGTTTTGCGGATTCAGACTGTTCAGTGCCTTCTCGAACTCTGTCAGGTTTTTGAAAGCCGTGTTTCTGATAGTGTTTATCAGCTGTATCAGCTGATGAACCGAATTGTTAATTTGTCCATGATAGGCTGAAATTTTTGTTTCAATGCCGGATCTGGAAATCCTGTTGCTGATTTCCTCGATTCCAATTCGTCTTGAGTTAACCTTTGAAATTAAATTTTTTTCCAGCAGACCGGCAGCGGAATTCAATCCGGTTTTCAGGTTCTGAATTCTGTAAAGCGGGTTATTGTTTCCTAAAGTACGGGTAAGTTCATCAAGTCTGTTTCCGGATGAGGTCAACCTGGCTGACGCAAAAGTCAGCAGCCGGTTGTGAAGATTTCCGACCTCACGGATTTTTCCTGAGATGTTGCTTTCAATTCCGAATCTGTATACATTGCTGCCGCATGTGTTTACGGTATCCCGTTTGATCCGGAAAATATCTCCCATTGTTCCGATCAGTTCTGCAAGTTTTTTGTCCAGCATATTCCTGCTGTTTTCAATTCTGTGGCGCGGTGTAAGCGCGTAAAGGTTTTTAAGAAAATTATCGGTCAGCTCTCTTTTTGAACGGAGAATTTCTCCCATTTTATTCTGCAGAAATTTTTCACAGGAAGTGATATTGTTCAGTGCATTTTCGTAATTCTGCGCGATGCAGGTTGCAGCATGGGTCGGAGTTGCAACTCTAAGATCGGCGGCAAAATCACACAGAGTGGTGTCTGTTTCGTGTCCTACGGCAGAGATTACAGGTATTCTTGAATTATAGATTGCTCTAACCAGTCTTTCATCATTGAAGCAGAACAGATCTTCAAAACTTCCGCCGCCGCGGGCTATGATAATAACGTCGCATTCATTGCGGTAATTTGCCAGGTTAAGTGCTCTCGTCAGTGAATCGGGAGCAGAGTCCCCCTGAACTGTTGCAGGGTATATAATCAGATTAATCGAGGGGAATTTTTCAAAAAGATTCGTGTAAATATCGTGTATTACATCTCCTGAAGGAGAGGTGATCACTCCGACGGTTTTCGGGAATAACGGTATCGGTTTTTTATGTTCGGGAGCAAACAGCCCCTCTTTTGCCAGCCGTTCCTTCAGCATTTGCAGCTGCTGTTCCAGAATTCCGGCACCGACAGGAGTTATTCTTGTAACGTCTATCTGCAGACGGCCGGTGCGTCTGTAACGGGGTTTTAAAGCCTGTACTATCACCTGCATGCCGTCCTTGAGCCCTGTCTGTCTAATCAGGGGATCCGCATATTTGACCGGCATTGTGAATTCAGCGGTATTGGAGCCGTCACTCAGTGAAAAGTAATAAATGGTATTGTTCCACGCCCTGAAATTGGATATTTCTCCGATAATGGTCATGGTATCGGCAAAGTAGTTGTCCAGTGCATTGGTTACCAGCTGTTTGAACTGGGTGATTGTCAGCGGTTTTATGTCCAGAGTCCGATACTGATTTGTATCAATCGGCTGAACTGTTCCTGCAGAATATGGATCGCTGCTGCCGCCGTGATAACTGTTCTGCGGTGCAAACGCACCGGAATAACCCTGATAACCGGCATACTGATTCTTCGGTTCGGCAAATGAATTACTGTCACTCCGTGAATAACCGTTCCTGCGGAAATTACTGCCGTGACTGTTCTGATATTGCGGATTCTGCGGGGCGAAAGGATCTCTGCCGCTCACGGCTGCCGATGCCGCCTGCTGCATTTTTATGTATTTATCCAGATTGTCTGCCATATCATTCATCTCCGTTTCTTCCATTATATTTGATTTTTTGTCACGGTTCATTTTTTTTTATTTCTTTAGGCTCCAGATTGACGATATCTGCACATTGTTACAGTGATCCGGCAGGAAAAAAGAAAACATTCGTTTCAACCATAGTCGAAATTCAAAGATGAAAATTTATGGAGATAATGATTATTGTAAGGCGGTTGCATTGATTTGACAGATTGGAATGTAAAAATTTTTTAAATTAAATATGAAAAATGTTGACCGCTTCACTGAAATTGTTTAATTTATATGTATAATATGTAATACAATAACGTTATAAGTTATGTATATGATATAAACTGTAGTTTGTAAATAATATAGCACTGATCCTGTCTGTTATTAAAAATGATTTAAAAGGAGAAACTGATATGAAATTTACGGAACATGCAAAAATGAGAATGGTTGAAAGAAACTTTACCGCCTCTATGATTGAAGACGCCATGGAACCGCTGATGAAGCAGGGCAAGTGGGATCAGAGAAACGAGAGACTTACTCTGAATACCAATACCGAGGAGTTTCACTCTTTTATCGAAAGCATTGCGTCAACCTATCAGAAATTAAGGACTGATTATCTGATGCTGAAGCGCAGATTCAAAAACGAAAAGACAGATTCGACTGCGGAAAAACTGTCCGTGTTCAAGGAACTTTGCAAAAAATGGAGAAAAAAACTGGATAATCTTAAGCGGCTTGAGCATAAATGCAGTGTTACCCTTGTTATGTCCGGAAACTTTGTGATTACCGTATTCAAACCCGGCACCCGCTACAAACGCGACTGCATCAGAGGAGTCTAGGAAAGACTGCACACAATCTGCTCTTAAATCTGACAGTACTCCGCCCGTTCTGCTGTCGGTGAACAGCAGTGCAGTAACTGTTTTTGTTGTACATCTCTCAATTTTAAGTTGAAAACCTAAATACCTATCGGTATTTATTGACTAATCATAGCGATCATTATATCATACATATATGATTAGTAGGAAATAACAATTACAATAAACCAGTTACTAGCTGAAATAGGGGGAACATTAACAGATATGAATATATCTTCAAGAGGGCGCTATGCGCTGCGAATGTTTATAGATTTGGCTAAACATAAGGATCAGGGTTTTATAGCACTTAAGGATATTGCTGAAAGACAGGGAATATCAAAAAAATATCTTGAGCAGATTATACTGATTATCAATCACAGCAATGCTCTGAAAGCGTATCGCGGAACACAGGGCGGTTACAAGCTGGCCCGTGATCCCAGTAATTACACTATTGCTGAAATTCTGAAACTGACGGAAGGCTCTCTTTCATCCATGGATCTTCTGAACGATGACGGTTCATCGGGTCCCGACAAGGATGTTGTGAGTGATGTCTGTCAAGAACTGTACCAGAAAATCAACACCTATCTCGAAAGCATCACACTTCAGGATCTGATTGAACGTGAACGGACTCTCTGCGGGGATGATTACGTTATCTAGCAGACTTAATTCCTTGATTATTCTTTGAACCGCCGGTTTTCACCGGAAAATATGCAGACAAGACTGCAGGTGTGCTCCTGCAGCTGCATTTCTTTTTCACGATCATGAACCTGCTGCGGCTGTCCTCGGATTCATGATTATGTTCCTGCAGCATTTCTGCGAATGTTAATCATTTATCACCAGATCCTTAACCGGTGCAACCGGACCCTTGAGTCTCCGTTCAATTATTCCGACTGCTCTGAGTACCGTATCAAGACTGAATTTATGCAATACTCCGGATTCACGTGAAATATAATTGCTGAGATATTTTTCGGATCTGGTGTTCAGACCCAGGCGTCTGCAGACAAGCCATGCAGTGCTTTCAGCTTCAATTTCTCGGATATTCACCGGCAGACCTCTACGATCCGGCCATCTCGACGTGTCAAAGGATCCCTGATGTCCGCAGTAGAGATGAGCAAGTTCATGCAGCACTGTGACGAATTTTTCCGTATAACCGAGATTCCGGTTGATTATGAGATTGTATGCGATTTTGATTTTTCTTGAGGTTCTTCGGCCTGAACCGTACCGCTGCACTTTATAAGGTGGTTTTTCTGTGACAATTTTTCCGGCAAGATTTGTTCCGTAGTTTGCCTCGTAATATCCTATACCGTCGGCTGCCACTCTCGGTATGAGCTCATTCAGCCACCTTCTGCAATGAGCTTCATAATGTCTGTCGTCGATTCTGAACGGTTCCAGCAGTTCCTGAGGGAAAGGTTCGGTGCCTTCCGTATCCTGGAGATCGTATACAAAATGGACCGGTCCGAACGGTATCAGAATTATTAGAGGATTTGCACCCGGTCTGACGGTGCGATTGAATTTTTCCTTCCATTCATCTGCTGATGCCACGTATGTCGCACCCGGACGCTGAATCCGCACAAGCATTGCATTATACGGGGAAAGCGATGTGAATCTGGCGACAAATTCGAATACTTCCCTGAAGGAATGCCTGTTCTGGTACAGTGCAGTACGTATAAACAGAATATCAAGTTCACTCGGACCTTTGGGTTTGTTTTCATTGTTTCCGTTGCTCATGGTTTTGTCTCCCCCTGCGGAACTGACCGGACTGATCGTTTTTTGTCATTATATCCGTGTCAGTATTATTTACAAAAGAATTGTTCAGTATTTTTCAGTGCGGAAAAAAATTTAGCGGCTGCGGAATTTATGAACGTTTTTCCGTATTTTGTCTGCAAGCCCTGCGCATAACGTACCTAAAATGTGTGCTATGTTTGAAATTGGAGCAATAATGTGCCATCTGACAATTGCATATAAGCAAATCTGCCATATAATAGGAGGAACTGTATTTTCAGAATTATGCTGTTTTATCAGATGAATAAATTCCTTGCTGACGGCATTGTCTGATATCTGTTTTATTAATAATTTATTTACGAGAATAAAGTAACAAATGAACAAGTTTATTGGTTTATCCTGCATGCTGCTGTCCTTTTCGCTTCTGACAGGATGTGTAACGGAAAAAATAGTTTTTGAAAACGGTAGAGAGGTTGTTAAACCTGATAATGATAGTGCGCCGGAACGTGTAAAACTGGCTGCGGACAACCGTGTAAAGATCGCAATCCGTCTTCTGGATGAGGGCCAGGCTACAATGGCGAAGCAGAACCTGCAGAAGGCTCTGGAATATGATCCTGACAATTTCAATGCCAAACTTGGATTCGCATGGTATTACCAGCAGGTCGGCGAAATTGAAAATGCCTATAATGCGTATAACAAGCTTGTAAGTTCATACGGAAATAACGGAGATGTATACCATCATTACGGTATTTTCCTGTGCTCTCAGCGCAAGTACAATGAGGCATATCAGACATTTGAACGTGCTCTGACAATCAAGGATTATACCCGTATGGCCGAAACACTGTTTGAAGCCGGACGCTGCGCCTATTCACAGGGTGACGATCGCAAGGCGATTTCATATGCCGATCGTGCTCTTGCATATAATTCTACAACGCCGATTCTGCTGCTCTTCAGAGCAGAACTTGCTCTTGGTGTTGATGACGTGAATGCTGCCCGCAACATGATGGCAAGATTTGATCGTTTCGGCGAAGACAATTCCTTGAGTCTGTTTATCAAACTGCGTATTGAAGAGGGTTCCGGAAACATCACCGAGGCCCGCAGATATGGTGATTTACTGATAACACGTTATCCGAACTCTGTCGAGGCAAGAAAATATCAGAATAACGATTATTAGTTGAAAAAAGTGATTTGTTTTGGCAAAAATGGCAGAGACTGAAAAAACATTTGGTGAAATTCTGCGCGAGGCGCGTGAAGAGCAGGGGCTGAGTCATACCGATGTGGCCTCGCAGCTCAATCTGCGAGTTTCTCTGATCAAGGATTTGGAAGATAATATTCTGGAGAGTCACACTGCAGATGTTTTTACCAGAGGTTATGTTCGCAGTTATGCTGAACTCCTGAAAATAGATTCCGATAAAATTCTGAAAATCTATGATGATTATGTCGGAAATACTGCGAATCGGCGACGGATCAGAACTCAGGAGGCCAAACATTTCAAAGCCCAGAAGAAAAAGAGAATGTTTCTGGGTATCGGACTGGTTTCCGGAATGGTTGTTTTCTGCATTATGATTATAGGCGGTATTTATCTGTGGTACAGGTATTCCGAGCCTGCTCCTCTTATTGATGAACATATCCCGTTTGCCGAACTTTCCGACGGCGACAGCCTGCCGATGACCATTGAGGAAAACCGCAATACTTTAGTCAACGAGGACGATGGTGACGAACTGACGGAACCTATAAAGACTGAAGAGGAACTGCTTTCCGAATTCAATGAAATGCAGCAGAAAGCCAGGGGAAATGACCGTGATGAAGCTCCTGTCATTAAGACCGCAGGGGCAGGTGAGGGAGAGATGGATCTTCATAATCCAAATGCCAATGTTGTCGCGGAAATCGCCAGAGAGAAGGATGAACAGGTTGCAGAAAACAGCAGTGTCAGGGTTGAACTGGACAAATCCAAATACAATGTGGTTGTGCCGGAACCCTACATCAATATTAATGTTTCAAGTGCTGAAATTGAAGAACAAAGAAGATCCTCAAGTCAATCAATTATAGAAATTAATACCAGTCCTAATTATAATATCCACATTGAATTCAGCGGCGACTGCTGGTTGGATCTGAAATCTGGAATGAATAACCGCCGTGTTGCTGCACGGGTATATAAAACGGGGCATTCACTTGATTTCAATGTAATCAACATGCCGTTGAAATTTATTATCGGAGCTCCTAATCATGTTTCGCATCTGTCAATCAATGACAACCTTGTGGATCTGAGCGGAGTTGTTCCTGATAAACCATATCGTCTTGAAGTAAGTACCAGATAAAAAATGAGCAAGTCTTTTTCAAATATACAGCGTCGCAAGTCGCTGCAGATTAAGGTCGGCAATGTCGCCGTAGGCGGTGATGCGCCTGTTTCGGTACAGAGTATGACCAATACCCTTACCACTGATGTGGCCGCCACGGTCGCACAGATTAACAGTATTGCGGAAGCGGGTGCCGATATTGTCCGTGTTTCCGTTCCGTCAATGGATGCTGCCGAGGCTTTCAGGGAAATCAGAAAGCAGGTCGCAATTCCTGTGGTTGCCGATATTCATTTTGATTACCGCATTGCTTTGAAGGTGGCTGAATATGGTGCCGACTGTCTGCGAATCAATCCTGGCAATATCGGAAATGCCGATCGTGTCAGACAGGTTGTCGACTGCGCCCGTGATTATCATATTCCTATCCGTATCGGTGTAAACGGCGGTTCTCTCGAAAGGGATCTGCTGGAAAAATACGGTGAACCTACTCCGGAAGCTCTGGTGGAATCTGCAATGCGTCATGTGGATTATCTCGATCGCTTTGATTTTCCGTACTTCAAGGTAAGTGTGAAGGCCTCGGATCTGTTTATGTGCGTTAACGCGTACAGACTGCTGGCCAAAAAGATTGATCAGCCGCTGCACCTCGGCATTACCGAAGCCGGCGGACTGCGCATGGGCTCGGTAAAATCATCCATCGGTCTCGGTCTTCTGTTAAGTGAAGGCATCGGGGATACGCTGAGAGTTTCTCTTGCCGCCGATCCTGTGGAAGAGGTTAAAGTTGGTTTTGATATTCTTAAATCTCTTGGTTTAAGGTCCAGAGGCATTAATTTTATCGCCTGTCCTACCTGTTCGCGCCGCGAGTATGATGTAATCGGAACCGTTGATGCGCTTGAAAAGCGCCTTTCCGATATTACCATGCCTCTAGATGTGGCCATCATCGGCTGTGTGGTTAACGGTCCGGGTGAATGCATCAAAGCCGATATCGGTGTTGCCGGTGCAAAGAAGCATTGCGGTTATTATGAAAACGGCGAACGTGTTGATCGCATTCCTCATGAGGTGCTGATTGATGAACTTGAGAAAAAGATTCGTGCAAGGGTTGCCTATCTGAATGAACATCCTGAAGCGGCCCGTACTATGTTTGTGTAACTATAATAAATATTAAATTTTGAGATTTTTATGTCAGTGCAAATTCAATCTATAACAGGAATGAAGGATATTCTTCCTGAAGAAAGTCCATTGTGGCAGAAAGTTGAAAATACTTTGAAGCAGATTATGAACTCATACGGCTATGCCGAAATGAGAATGCCTGTTGTCGAGTATACCAGTCTTTTCGTACGTTCCATCGGCGAGGTTACCGATGTGGTTGAAAAGGAGATGTACACCTTTGATGATAACGGTGATTCTCTGTCGCTGAGACCTGAAGGTACAGCCGGCTGTGTAAGAGCATGCATTGAACACGGACTGATTCACAATCAGGAACGCCGCGTATGGTATACCGGACCGATGTTCCGTCATGAAAAGCCGCAGAAGGGACGCTACCGCGAATTCCATCAGTTCGGTGTTGAAATTTTCGGTATATCCAGTGCTGAAATTGATGCGGAACTGATTCTGCTAACCAACAGAATATGGAAGAAATTCGGTATCGAAAAGAATGTAACACTGCAGCTGAATTCTCTGGGTTCAAGCGAGGAAAGAGCACAGTACCGTGATGCTCTGGTCGCATTCCTGGAACAGCACAAGGACAGTCTTGACGAGGACTGCCGCCGCCGTATGTATACCAACCCTCTGCGTGTGCTTGATACCAAGAATGAAAAGGTTATTGAAATTCTGAAGGATGCTCCGAAACTGTCGGATTATTTCGGCGAGGAGACCAGCAGACACTTTAACCGTCTTAAGGAAATTCTGGATGCCAACGGTGTCGGATATGAAATCAATACCAGACTGGTTCGCGGCCTTGATTACTATAATTATACCGTATTTGAATGGGTTACCGATTTACTGGGCGCGCAGGGTACCATCTGCGGCGGCGGTCGTTATGACGGACTGGTTGAGCAGCTCGGTGCACAGCCGACACCTGCCGTGGGTTTCGCCATAGGACTTGAAAGATTTATTCTGCTGCTTCAGTCCATTGAGGCTGTTAAGACCGAAAATCCTGTTGACGTTTATTTCTGTGCCGCAGGCGATGAGGCGATCAAACAGTCCATGGTAATAGCAGAACAGCTGAGAGATCAGCTCCCTGAAATCCGCATTCTGACAAACTGCAGCGGAGGCAATTTCAAGAAGCAGTTCAAGCGCGCAGACAGATCAGGAGCTCTTTTTGCCCTGGTGCTTGCTGACAATGAACTTGCAAACAATGAAATAGGAATTAAGAATTTACGTGTTGAATCTGAACAGGTTAATGTTAAAATTGACACCGTAGCGCAGGAATTAAAAAAATTATTATTAGGAGTTAATTAATGGAATTGTACAGTACCGAAGAACAGCAGGCCGAAGAACTGCAGAAATTTTGGAAACAGAACGGTAAAACTATTATTATCGGTATTATATTAGGTGTAATCGGTATTCTCGGCTGGGAGCAGTGGAAGAGCTACCGTCAGGGTGTCATGGAGGAAAATACCCATGAGTACATGACAGTAATCAGAAATCTGACTGCCGATTACAATGAAAATACAGTAAAAGCCGCAGAAACATTAATTAATGAACATTCCGGCACCATTTATGCCGAAATGGCGGCTTTCAATCTGGCAACCCTGGCTATCGATCAGAACAACGATCTTGAAAAGGCACAGGCAAATCTGGAAATTTCAATCAAGAGCAGTGATGATGCCCTTGCTTCCGAATCAAAAATGCGTCTGGCGCGTGTTTATGCACAGGAAAACAATTTTGATGCCGCATACAAGATTCTTAAGGAACTTGATCAGGATATTTACGGTGCGGCTGTTTCCGAATTAATCGGTGACTTTAAACTTCTCGAAGGAAAGAAGGATGAAGCGCGTGTCGCTTATCAGCAGGCTTATGACAAGATCAAGGATACTCCTGAAATTCAGGGCAATCAGCTGCTGAAAATCAAACTGGATGATCTGAATGAAACCGAAGCCGCAGTGCAGCCTGAAAAGAAAGCCGATACTGCAGCGGAACAAAAGAAATAGTTTTTATTTTCATTTTTTTTCTTATCTTTTGTTTAAGAGTACCATTAGTCCGGTGCTCTTTTTTTTTCGGCTGTAAATCACGGATGGAAGATTCCGTTACATGAAAAATCAGCCTGTGATCTAAAATTAACTCTATGTTTTTTGATAATAGTACATATTCTGGTTTAATTTGAGTCATAATAGCACCTACGGTAATAATAAAATTTCATTAAGTTTTATATGAGAAAAATTGTACACAGGGATTTCAGTGAATTTGATTATGAAAACGATCAGCCTGCCAATAAATATCTGGTGGGGATCAACGATCTGATCAACCGGGAGGAACTGTTTGAGGTGCTGAAAAAATCATCCCGCGAGCAGCTGAAGGTTTATGCCTGCTTTTTTGAATTGTGCAGTCATCTTCTGGAACTTTACAGTGATTACAATGAAGTGATCACCGAGGAGTCGCTCAGGCTGTTTGCCTTTACTCATGTAACCGATATTGAAAAGAATGAAATCGAATTTGATCCGGAACTGTTTGATACCGTTTTTCTGGGCAGGGAAAACAACAGGGAGCTGGTTTATTATCAAAGATGTCTTGCCAGGCTGCTTGAAATATTTCCTGAGCTTTACAAAAGAACATGCGATGAAAACGACAGCTGACAACAGCAGTCTGAAACAACACAATTAATGTAAAAATATATGGCTCTGTTGTAATTATGTATTGATTATATCCTTGTTAACAATAATCATCAAACAGACTTTAAATTCCAAAATATTACTTGTTGTTTGAATTTTAAA
>CACWLF010000043.1 GCA_902761645.1 uncultured Aeromonadales bacterium
TTCTTATAAAAAGTTAAGTCTTATTGAAAAAAGAAAAGGATGGATTGTTGATTTTAAACAATCTTAAATAGCATCAAAGGTTATTATGGAGCGTTTACAGAAGATATGTTTTTTAGTTTTTATACATCAATTATAAGACCGGTATTATTTAAGTTTGATCCGGAATTCATCCATGAATTTACCATGTCTGCTCTTCATTTCATGGGACGCACACCTTTAAAATACCTTTTACGTCAGAAGGTATTCAACAGACCGGTTGAGGTTATGGGGCTTACTTTCCCGAATCCTGTCGGTCTGGCGGCAGGGCTGGATAAAAACGGTGTAGCTGTTGACGGACTGGGAGAATTCGGTTTCGGATTTATTGAAGTGGGAACCGTTACTCCGGTGGCGCAGCCCGGCAATCCGAAAAAGAGACTGTTCAGAATTATTCCGGCAGAGGGTATTATCAACCGCATGGGTTTCAACAATGACGGTGTTGATGCGCTTATAAACAATATATATGATACCGGATACAAGGGTATTCTCGGTATCAATATCGGAAAAAACAAAATAACTCCGCTGGAACGCAGTACCGATGACTATCTGATCTGCATGGATAAGGTTTATCCGTATGCTGATTACATAACAGTAAATATTTCATCTCCGAATACACCTGATTTGCGTAAGCTTCAGTATGGTGAAGCCTTTGACAACCTGCTGTCTGCATTAAAGAGCAAGCAGGCGGATCTTGCTGCCGTTCACGGCAGATATGTGCCTCTCGTTATCAAAATAGCGCCTGATGTTACTGATGAGGAACTTAACCACATTGCAGAATCGCTGCTTAAGCATAAAATTGACGGTGTGATTGCAACCAATACCACCATAAGCAGAGAAGCTGTATACGATATGCCTCACGCCTATGAAACCGGCGGACTGAGCGGCAGACCTCTGCAGCAGAAGAGTACTGAGGTTATCCGAAAACTTTACGGTTTGCTTGGAGAGGAGATTCCAATTATCGGTGTGGGCGGTATAGATTCGGTTTCGGCGGCCCGTGAAAAAATGCAGGCAGGGGCAAAACTTGTGCAGATATATACCGGCTTTATTTATCACGGACCTCAGCTTGTATCCAGACTTGTGAACAATATTTAGATATGCGACGGCGTCCTGCCGGGACTGTTAATCATGAAATCAGCTTTTGCCGATGCGTAAAGGTTTATCCATTTTGCAGTATGCAGGCAGAAGCTGATTTTTTTATTTTGTTAAAATCCGCAGATCTGCGTGATCTGTCTTAACCGCTGAAAAATGATCGATCATAACAGTGCGAAACCGGTATCAGGATTTCAGAAAAATCATGATCAGATCTGATCTTTCTGTTCAAAAATCGGTATTATTTAATAATCAGACAGATATTGATTCCAATAGTGTGTAATTTTGGTGATGTTTTAATTTGTTTTAAATAAAGTATGCAAAAAATTGAAATAATATGATTTTATGTCGTATAACTGATCAAAATTGTTTTAACAATGGCAAATAATAAAAAAAATATTTTTTATTATAGAAAAAAAATTTTTTATATTGATCGTAAAATGTGACACGGGATAAAAAATTTTTTTATAAAAATATTTATTTATTAATTAATAAAAAATATAATAACAATAAAAAAAAATAATAAATAATAATAAATAATTAATACGCACGATGTTATTCAGAAATAAAAAATATTCTGATTTGTAATATTTTCTTAAAACAATAGGAAAATCATTCTATTTCGTTTGTATCAATTACTTCTGCTTTTTGGATTTTTTATTTACAGGTGAGTTAATAACCTGTAGATGAATTATAAAATAAAAAATAATAATCACATTGAGTGAAATATATGAAACAAAGCGCAGGTAATTCCGAAATCAAATTTAAAAATATAAACCTGGAACAATCCAGGATCGGATTACTGAAGAGGGTGTTCTGGTTGGCGGAAATGAAATAATACAACCGAAATTTTACACGGTGGAATGAGTATGCGTATTGAACCTAATAATGACTGGTATTGGGAATATTCCCGTCAGCGCAGGAAGTTTTTGCTGCATATTAACGGCAATAATATGCTTCTGACTCAGTATGGCCTGAAGGATCTCGGGCTGGACCCGGATTCTGATATAGATACGGTATCCATCAATGTTGATGATTCAAGTATGTTCTATGTGTTTATTCAGTGTATTCTGGATCTGCCGTACACTCGCATGGAAAAAATCCAGATTGCCATCAACGCCATTACAGTTCTTAAATTCTGCAAGGCTGAAACCATCAATTATATTGATAACGCGCGACGTTTCAATCTTCTTGCAAGCCGCACTCCGTCCCAGGGTGAGGTTCTTTCAGTGGTGCCTTCATTTTCCAATAATGATATCGGAGATGTCCTGGTACTGAAGGTCTGCAACGGCCGTTCCATCTGCATGGTGCTGGGAACCGGATTAAAAGACGGTGACAAGTCCTATAATTTTTTGGATGTTGTTACCGTGGATAATGAATGTCTGTATCCTGTTTATAAGATGAATGTTGATTTAAACAGTGAACTGCAGCTGAAAAGTATAGCATTGTAATTTTTATTTCTTAGTTTTTTCCTCTTTACTATATTTAGTATTGATTGTTTTAAGCAATTCTAAATATAGTTTTTTTTTTGTTTATCTGAATAAAAATTTTTTCACATGGAATAAAAAATATAAAAAAATTTTTTTAAAATTAATATTTAATTTAAAAAATAAATATTAATAATATATTTAAAAAATATTTGGAATGATAAAAAATATTAATTAAAAAAATTTTTATCATTTCTGATTAATCAAAAATAATTTTTTGCTGCACACAATATGTTGAAAAAAAATTTTTTAATTATTCTATAAGTGCTTTTTTCTTCTTTTCAGAATTTTGAAAAATTCCGACATTGATATGAAGCATGATTAATTTCACGATTAATTATTAATAAATTTATTTTAAACAATCTGATTAATTGCATTCGGGAGGATCGGAATCCGAACCGTACTTCATTTGTAATTCGATCACGGAATACCTGAAAAAATCACACAATCTGTACTGAATGATCTGAACAGGCTGTCAATATATTGTGTCAGGAACCGGTTTTACGGAAACCGATGCCTGGTTCCCGGTTTCTGTCTCATTCTGTCTGGAGAAATTTACCTGATTTGTTGTGATCATACATTCCCGAATAACTGAATATCAGAGAAAATCAGACAGACTCGTCAGAACAGACAGCGGGTACTTCGTCCGGCCTTGTTACATCCTTATGATGTTTGAAAGATTTTCCTGAGCGTATCCGGTATCCCTTAGTACTTGAATTAAAAACAATATTTTTGATATGGGTTAAAGTTTTGATGTTTACTTAAATAATAATTAAGTAATCTTTGATAGAATAGTCCAGAGGGAGTTTTGTAGTTTATATGAATGTAATTTCATGCTTTTATAAAGATTATTCCAGTTTTAAATCTTTTCTGGTTGCAAGCAGAATTGATGCCCGGTCGCATTGTCTCGTGCAGATTATTTCTGCGAACGGTTCGAGGGATGAATCTCTGGCTGTTGCAAAGGATATCAGGTCCATTCTCCCTAACGCAATTATTCAGGGTTTGTCGTCCATGTATATCGGTTATGACGGTAAACTCCACGATTCCAGGGTGTTTGTAAAGGTGATTTCCTTTAAAAACACCAAACTCAAGTCTCAGATTATTGATTTGACAGCATCATCTCCCGCCTCCTGGGCGCTTGAGACGGTCGGCAATCTGTGTCTGCCGAATACAAAGCTTGTTACCGCATATTTTTCAATTCGGGGAAGGTATACCGAGGATTTTGTTTCCGAATTCAACAAGCTTCTACCTGAAGTTACGGTCTTCGGAGGCAACAGCAGCAGTCATGAAGTCGGTGTCAAGGGCTACATCTTTAATGATGAGGGTATTTACGAGGATGCCCTGTGTGTTACAAGTTTTTCGAGCGATTCTCTGATTGTAAGCACAGGTGTTGTTAACAATGCTGAAGGTATCGGTGACATCTACAATGTAACCAGAACAAACGGCCAGATTATTGATGAGATTGACGGTCGTGATACAAGAGAATTCATCAAGGATGTTCTTGGTCTTGATATTGTCAATGACGTGCCTGATGAACTGGTGGACGAACTCAATAAAACTCTCCTGAGATTCCCGTTCCTGTCGGTGGATTTAAAGGATGCGATCAAGTTTGTCGGCTATGACAGAGACCTGGATAAAATTGTCTGTCTGGGCAACAACAAGTTTTCTGAAGGTGAACATCTGCGTATCGGTTATTTGAGCGTCAGAGCCGGTTATTCCGATTACTCGGAACTTTTCGACGAATTTGATATGCAGCCGATAGAGTGTCTTTTTGTCAACAGCTGCATCATCCGTCCGGCGCTGTTCCCGAATCTTCTCAATCAGTGCCTGCAGGCGCTGAAGCCTAAGAACTGCTCGGTTACATATCTGGAGGGCGAGATTGTCCGTTCACAGCATGCCAACTGTTTCTTCCAGGGTACAACATCCTTCCTTGGACTTAGCGAGGATCCTGATTACAAACTTCCTTCATTTGACAGATCCAAACTGAGGTTTGATCCTGCCGATGACTCTGCAACAACTGATTTATATAATGTGGTGCTGAAGCGTCAGACCGATTATGTGTTTGCCGCCAAGGAGGAACTGCTCAGAAAGATTTCCGAACAGGAAAAACTTGCAAATAAGTCACTGTTTATTGAAAAAAATACCAATATGTTCAATGTTGAGAAGTTTTCATATGACTGCATCAGCAAAAACATAAACAAGATTTGTCTGGTTGTGATCGAAAAGAGTGCGCAGCTTGCCAATTATATCGGTCACGATGACTATATTGATTACTTCAAACTGAATATCAACCTGTTTACCGGTTATCTGAAGGAACGCGAACTGCTGGATGAAACCAGCGGATCGGAATTTGAAAATATCCGGATTTACGTGAATGATCTGTCTTCATTCATTATTGCAGCACCGAAAACCTTTAATTCGGATCGCTATCTTGAGATCATCCGCGGTCTGTTCCTGTGCTACAACAAGCATTACAAATACAAAAACATGGTTTGCCTTAATAACTTCTTTATCGTGCTCGATCAGGAGGATGAACTGCTGGAAAAGGCGAAACTCATGCTGTCTGAAAAGAAGAACGAACTGAAACGTTTTGTAATGTACGAGGAATCAAAGCAGGAAACCGAGAATTTCGAGGAGTCTCTGCTTGCTCTGGCGGCGATCAATTATGCTATCGAGCATGACGGTATCGAGCCTTTCTTCCAGCCGATTTTTGATAATTCAACCTCTTCGACCCACAAGTTCGAGTCCCTGATGCGTATCAAGGATCAGAACGGCAAACTGTGGTTCCCGAATCAGTTTTTACCTGTAGCCAAGGAATTCAGATTATATCTGCAGCTTTCCTGCGCCATGATCAACAAGGTGTTCGATCTGTTTGAACACCGTGAGGAGTCCGTGTCCATAAATCTGTCTGCAATCGATATCAATTCCGACATGGTTACCAATATGATTTATGATCGTCTAGCGTCAATGGAGAAACCGGAGCATTTTATTTTCGAGATCCTGGAATCCGATGCCTTTGACGATTTGAATACATTGTCCAACTTTATAAACCGTCTTAGAGATTTCAATGTGCTGATTGCCATTGATGATTTTGGTTCCGGTTATTCGAATCTGATTGAAATAGTGAAGCTTCGTCCGGATTTAATCAAGATTGACGGCGAGATTATCAAGCATCTGCTCAATGATGCGGTTAACCGCCACATGATTGATGTTATTATCTACATGGCACGCACTTTCAATGTCGATCTGGTGGCTGAATATGCCGAATCCAAGGAACTGCAGGATTTCCTGTCGGAGAAGGGAATACGCTATTCACAGGGTTATTATTTCTCCAAGCCTTTGCCGTACAGTCAGATTGATGCCTATCTTGAGTCTGAAAGAAAATCGCGAGCCAACTGTGCTGCACAGAAAGACAGAGATCAGCAGAAAAAGAACAAGTAGTTCGGTGTGCTGAACTGTCAGTATAGTTTTGCTCTTTTCATTTGTCCATATCATCCGTTTTCATTGCGGATGTCTCTTTATGTTGCATTGATTATTTTGTATTTATTTCCTACTTGAATAGTATATTTTTTGATTAAAAAGATTGTAAATCAAATATTTATGTGTACAGATACTGTTCAATACGGATATAATCACATATCGTTATTTGTTTGTTTCATTTCTAAAAAATTTAGTAAATTAATAATTATAAAAATAATATAAATATAAAAGAGTATTAAATCAGCATGTTTGAAACAAACAGATGTTTCATTAATCCTGCAAGGATTATCATTTCTGCTGAATTTTTTTAGATCTTATTGCAAAAAGACTTTTTTAAAATCTGCTGGTCAACGGGATGACACTGAACAGGTTTGTGACTGATATCCGTATTCAGGAGGAACATCGGTTCCTGCCGGGAATATTGGAATATTCAATAATTAAGTAGTATTCTAAAAAGGAGTCTTTAAGGATGAATAATCCTTTTCTTGTGTCTGTAATCATTCCCGTATTCAATGTAAAGCCGTATCTTGCTGAAGCTTTGGACAGCGTTATTAATCAGACTTATAAAAACCTTGAGATTATCATAGTTGATGACGGATCTACAGACGGTTCAGGCGCCGTATGTGATGAATATGCCGGAAAGGACGAGCGTATTATTCTGATTCGCCAGAATAACAGGGGATTAAGCGGAGCAAGAAATGCCGGTCTTGATATCATGAAAGGCGAAATGGTGGTTTTTATCGATCCCGATGATGCTCTCCATCCCGATTATGTCGGTTCCATGCTAGGGGACATGATCAGAGAAAAATGCGATATGGTTGTGTGCAGATATTCCGTGCAGAAAACTCTGCGTAAAATGAGCACAAAATCGTCAGGAATGATTGAACCGAGGTGCAGAACCGGTAAATTTAACCGGGAAAGCGCTCTGCGCGCGATTGCTGACGGAAGCATTAACGTTTCCGTGTGGAACAAACTTTACCGGGCTGAACTGTGGCAGTCAGTCCGCTATCCCGAGGATCGCGTATATGAGGATGTGGCAACGGCATTCCAGATTTTCAGTCTCTGCAGTTCAGTCTATGTTTCAGCTTCGGTTCTGTATATGAACAGACGAGGCCGGCCGGGCAGTATCACCAATACTCATTCATGGAAAAATTTTAAGGACTATGATCTGGCTGTGACCGAGTTTGATGATTTCATCAGAAAAAACACTCCTGATATTTTTCCTATGCAGACCATGAAGGAAAGACAGCAGAAAAGAATCAACTGTCTGGTCGGATTATATGCAAAGGTCCGTTCAGGAAAAAAAATAGGAAACAAGGATGCCGTCATGAAGGAACTGAAAGATCAGATTATTGCTGCAGAAATGGAAGTTGGAATCAGAAACTGCGCGATCCGTACCAGAGTTGCCTACAGAATACTGTGTTCCTTCCCGAAACTGCTGAATATAGCCTATCCGGCATATAAATCGGCACGCTGGGCGGCCAGACTCGTTTACCGCAGATGAGACAGGGCAGGTGATTTGCAATGACAGCTGCAGTTAATAATCGAACGGTTTTGATTCAAGCGGGCATTGTCTGTGGATCGTAGAAGAATTATTCTGAACATCGGTACATCTGTTATTTCAAGGTTTCTGCTGCTTCTTTCCGCTCTGTATGTAAGAAGGCTGCTGATCCGTGATATCGGCAACGAGTACAACGGACTCAATTCTCTTTATGCCGATATTATAGGCGTGCTGTCCGTTGCGGAACTCGGGGCAGGATGCGCAATAGTGTTTTCAATGTACAGCCCGATTGCAGGAGGAGACAGGGAAAAGGTATCGGAACTGTACTGTCTGTACCGGAAACTGTACCGGATCATCGGTTCGGTGATTTTTGCCGGCGGCCTTGCGGTCATGTGTTTTCTTCCGCACCTTATAGATGACTGCGATCACCTGCCGGTCAATGTTTACGCAACATTTTTCATTACCCTGATATCTGCGGTTCTGACATACCTTTTCAGTGCCAAAACCGCTCTCATCGAGGCTTTCAGAGACAATTACGTCACAACGGCAATTCTGACAGTCGCACGTCTTTCATGCTATGCACTGCAGAGCGCATGCATTCTGCTATGGAAGTCCTATGAGCTGTTTTTAATCTGCCGGATCATTGAAACCGGTATTATCTGGGGACTGACCGAATTTGCAGTCAGAAAAATGCACGGTGACATTCTGGCAGTGCCGGAAAAAAGAAATACGGCAGCTGCTCCGGAGGTCAGCCGAAACATCAGTGCCATGTTCATGCATAAAATCGGCACGATTCTGGTCAATTCTACCGACAGTATTATAATTTCCGGATTTGCCGGCGTTGCAGTGCTTGGACTGTATACCAACTATCAGTATCTTGCGGTTGTTCTCTCCGGAACGGTTTCGCTGTTTTTCACTCCGCTGACTTCGATTGTGGGTCATCTGTGCGCAACCGGAACCGCGGCGAAATCTGAGAAATGCTTTAAAATCATGTACTGTCTGAATTATATTCTTGGAGTGGTGTTTTTCCTTGGTTACTATGCGGTGATTGACAGTATTGTAGAGATGTTTTTCGGAGCTGATCTCGCAATTCCCCGCTCCATGATTTTTATTCTGACTTTCAGCCAGTTTGTTTCCTTTATGCGCAGAACAACGCTGCTGTTTCGCGATGCGTCAGGAACATTCTATAATGATCGCATCAAGCCGGTTGCCGAAGGAATAGTAAATCTGATCCTTTCATTAATTCTGGTTTGCATTCTTCCTGATGAGTACTGCATTACCGGAGTTGTATCAGCCACTGTTATCACGACACTGACCATCTGTCACACCGTGGAACCGTATGTTGTGTTCCGTCATGTATTCGGAAAATCGCCGAAATATTTTTATATCAGAAACTATGGCGGTATGGCTGTTTTTGCTGCAGGTGAACTGTTCATGCAGCAGCTTTGCAGAACATCCGGCAACCCGTTGCGGCTGGCTGTGACAAACGGTTTTCTGTCAATGCTGGTTTCACTGCTGATTCTGAGTCTGCTTTATGCTGCAGACCGAAGATTCAGGTCTGCTTTTCGCTATCTTGCGGGAAATATTATAAATATGTCGGCAGGAATGCTGAATCGAATACGGACAATGCATGTAAATGCGGCAGGCAGACGGCTGTCGTAAACAAGGTGCAGTCCTGCCGATGCGGCAGATAATAAGCTCTTTTAAGAAGCGGTACAGTCATTGGTTGCTGGGTGCAGTCTTTTTTTTCGCCGGTTGAAATCGCAGTGAATTTCTGATAGATTTACGGGCGGAAGAGGGTTTAACCGCTGCAGAAAATGCAGACGCAGTTAAAATCCGAAGGTATCGGAATTCAACAATCAGAAGCGGAAGAAATCACAAATGCTGTTTTGCACCATGACATTTATTTATGTTTTTCTTCCGATCGTCTGTACTGTATATCTTGCGGTAAGACCTGAAATCCGCAATCATGTTCTGCTTTTTGCAAGTCTGATTTTTTACGCATGGGGCGAACCGGCATATCTGCCGATTATGCTGATTACCATAGGTGTTTCCTATCTTGGTGCACTGGCAATTGATTATTCCAAAAGGAAAACCGTGAGGCTGATCTGTCTTGCGGGCACTGTCGCGGTACTGCTGGGCATCCTTGGATATTTCAAATACTTCAGTTTTATCTGTGAAAATTTAAATGAACTGTTTCACACCGGCATCGAATTTGTAAAAGTCGCGCTGCCGCTGGGAATTTCCTTTTATACCTTTCAGGCTCTGTCCTATCTCATAGATGTTTACCGCGGCGATGTCGCGGCGCAGAGAAATTTCTATAAACTGGCCTTGTTCATATCACTTTTCCCGCAGCTCATTGCCGGACCTATTATCAAATATCACGATCTTAATTATCAGATCGATGAACGCAGTGCCGGGTTTAATGATGTAATATACGGCATCAGAAGATTCATTATCGGACTTGCCAAGAAAATGCTGATTGCCAATACCGCCGGAGAACTGGCTGACAGAATTTTCAGTCAGCAGGCTGATGCGTTTTCACCTGGAATAGCATGGCTTGGCGCCTTTGCATATGCGATGCAGATCTTCTTTGATTTTTCCGGTTATTCGGATATGGCCATCGGACTCGGTTCTGTTTTCGGTTTCAGATTCAGGGAAAATTTCAATTATCCGTATATTTCCAGAACCATAAGTGAATTCTGGCGCCGGTGGCATATATCTCTGTCAACCTGGTTCAAGGAATATCTCTATATTCCGCTTGGAGGCAACCGCGGAGGAAATCTCCGTACCTGTGCAAATCTCTTTGCCGTGTTTCTTGTGACCGGTACCTGGCACGGAGCTGCATGGACCTTTGCCGTGTGGGGGATCTGGAACGGATTTTTCATTATAGCCGAAAGACTTTTAGGGCTGAACCGGGAACAGCAGAGAAAATGGTATAAAAATCTTGCTCTGCATTGTTACTGCATTCTGGTTTTTACCGTCGGATGGGTGCTGTTCAGGGCTCCGGATCTGCAGTATGCCTGTACCTACATTGCAAATATGTTTGCGCTGATCCCTCATACTCCAGGAGTTTACCGGTTTGTGTACTATATTGATGTGATACCGGCGCTGACACTTGCCGCTGCAGTAATCTGCTGCATGCCGTTCTTTAAAAACATCATCGGATATGCCGAAAATTCAAAGCGTTTCATCTGGGTTTTCAATCTGTGGATTTACGTGCTGCTGATCCTGTCAACCATTGAGATTGCGACGGCAACCTACAATCCTTTTATTTATTTTAATTTTTAGAGCGGAGGATTGAATACTGATAATGGAAAGGACTGAAGACTGCAAAGAGAATAAGACCGCAGGTTTGTATTTCAATCTGATTTCAGCGGCTGCCGCGCTGCTGTTTTCTCTGCTGCTGCTGTTTGTCAATCAGAACTTTCTCGGTGACAAAATTGTAAATGTCAGTTTCGAAATCAGAAATCCGGATGCCGCTAGCACCAATCTGCGGGTATACTACACCGAAAATGAGCAGGAAGATTGGAAAGCATATTCGAAATCGGCTGGTGGAACATATCAGACTGCGGATAACTCCTGGACAAAAGCGGAAATTGATATTCAGCTTGAACCAACAATGGATGACAGCAGTTCGCTTTATAAATTCAGCATGAGACTGATTCCAGCCGCGAGAGGAGACGGCAGCGGCACGGTGCATCATCTCTATATAAGAAATCTTAAGATCGGCAATCATAAATTCAGTGATTTAACCGCTGACGATTTTGAAAATATTGAAAGCGATCTGCATTTCTCCTCCTATGATCGTCTGAACAATACAGCTGAATTTTCCTACAGGGACGGCAGTACCGATTTGTTTGCAACCTTAAAAGGAATTGTCGGTGAAAAACCGGAATTGAGATTCAGTTATGACGGAATTCTGCTGCTTCTGATGGCAGTCGCTGCCGGCTGTGCTGTTTATACCGTTTTGCCGAAATTTCTGAAAATATGTGTTTACCGCAGGCGATATAAGGGTGCATCCGCTGCCAATCTTGTATTTTTTACCATGGTGATTGCAACGGTATGCATTCCTGCGTTTCATCTTGATTTGTCCCGCGTTTCGCAGGATGAGAAAAGAGAACTTGCAACTTTTTACGGTCAGGGAGATCGGGATATAAGTCCGGGAAAAATATTCGACAAGTGGTTTGACGATCGTTTTTACGGCAGAAAAACCGCGATTTATGCGGGCAATGCAATCCGCTACAATCTGAATACATTTTACCGGTTCAGAAATACCATAAGGTACGGGGAATGGATTTATATTCCGTATGAACAGAATCTTTCCTTTGAGCCTGATCTTGCGGAAAAAAACAGAACAAATCTGGAAACCATTGCCAGAGTGTTCAATAAACCGGTTTATGTACTGGTTTACCCCTACGGTCCTCTGATCAACAGCGAAGCCAACATCAGAAAAAGGTTTGAGAACAAAACTGATGAAATCACCGCTTATTTCAATGAAAGCCCGTATCTCAGAGCTTTTGACGTTACAGCCGTATTTGACAAGTATAAAGGAGATTATGTCCATGATGACGCCCATCTGCTTTATTACAGGGATGAACATCACGCCACGGAATTTGCAGACTGGCTGGTGATATCGGAGCTGATTAAACAGAATGTGATTACCGGGGTCGATGATCTTGAGCCTGAATCGGTTACCGTGAACTGCGTTTACGGTGAAATACAGGATATCTGCCCGAAGTACGGGCAGTCTTTCGGTTATCTGTTCGGAACCGCCAGACGCTTTGAAGAATCCCCGTATTTCAGACCGGTGGAGTATGTTTCATATGCAAGAACGGATAAATACCGGGATTGCGTAAGCTTCAGCCATTACCGCGATGTCCGGTTTATGACCGAAATACGCAATAAATGTGTTCATAATCAGCACAACAGGGTTGCGGTCATCGGCAATTCCTTTGTAGAGAATCTTGCCAAGACGCTGGCGAACAAGCTGCCAAGCGTTCTCAGAGTAAGACCGTTCAGTGCAAACAAGCCCGATGCCGACTTTTCCCGCTGGAAGGATCAGGTGGCGGAATACAACCCGGACTACATAATTGCGGTTTTCTACTGGTACGAGTTTCAGTCTCTGAACAGAATTCAAAAAAAGACAGTCAGGTAGAAAAAACATCGTCTCGGAGGTGCCCAAAGTTGAGGTTCTCCGAGAGCATGTCAAGATCGGTGCATGGTGGAATCCGGAGAAGATAAGTACGGCGCAGAGAAATTTTCCGGCAGCGGCAGAATGCACAGAACTGCGGAATTAAAAGAAAAGCCGCTTCACAGAGCGGTCTTTACGTATATTGATCAGCATCCGCCGTTTTCAATGGCGATTACAGGAAGGTTCTGCCCGCTGTGGTAATATCTGACGTAGCAATTGTCGGATGCGCTCAGACCCTGAGGTACCACAAGTGTTCCTTCTCTTGATTCCTGCAGACAGAAGGGAGCATTGCAGACATTCTTCAAATCTGAGATATGGCAGTAGCCGTCGCAGGTAGGAAATATAGGAATTTCATCTGAAATGCTTTTACGAAGTTCCGAATAAGATGTCGACTGATAGTGGTAGCCAAGCAGAGTCGCCACTGCCACAGCCTCATGCAGACCGGAGAAGGGATAACCCTTCTGAACTATAATCATATCCGTGGAAATAATATCGTTGTTGTAACCCTCGCGGTTGCATCTTTCATTGGTGAAACCGTTTAGGCAGACTATGTAGTATTTGTTGTTGCTGAAAAGCATGCCCTTCAGAAACGCCTGAGCTCTTACAAAGCGTGAATTCTTTTCAAGCTGCAGAGCTATGGTGTCAAGAGACTGCTTCCTTGCATTTTTCTTTAATTCGAGAAACTTCGGAGTTGCCATGACACACAGTGAAACCAGTACAACCACAATAACCAGGGTTTCGGCGACAGCAAGTATTCTGCGGTATTTTTTGAAACGTCCAACCATAATATCAAATATTAATTTTATTAATTTCTTGTTTATAAATTATTGAATTTTTTTATATTTTTCATCAAATATTCATTATTTACACGTGCGATTATAACATGAATATCGGATATTTTCGTTATAATAAACGTGATACACGTTAGTTTTTTTGAATGTTTTTGCATTTTGCAAAAAACTGACTTAAGATTTTTAATATGATAAAAGTATTTTATAAAATCAATAAGTTAATTGGAATTTTTCAGGGAAATTATCTTTGCGAATACAAATGACTTGGTTGAAATAAATGCATTCTGCAGTTGTGCGGATGTATTTTGCATGGTCTGCATTCCGGTGAAAATCGGCAATGCTTTCTTTGTTTCCGGCCGGTCACGGAGTAGTTTCGAAATACAGCCGAACAACCGCCGGTACCGGTAAAACTACCGGCGCAGGCATGAGTGGAGGGTGATAAGGTAAAAAACAATATTACCTTTATCTGTCAGCTCTCAAAGAAGTTTTCCAGAATCAGTACAGCGGAAAAGGAATCGATACTGCCTTTTTTGAGAGCCCGGTAACCGCCGTTCGCAAACAGATGCTCCCTTGCCGATGTAGTGGTGAGTCTTTCATCCTGCATAACAACCTTTGCCGCGAATCTTCCTTCAATTCGTCTGGCGAACTTTCTGGCTCTTACGGTGATTTCCTGTTCCGTGCCGTCCATATTCAGCGGGAGCCCGACTACCACCAGATCCGGTTTCCATTCATCCAGCAGTTTCTGGATTTCGTTCCAGTCGGGTATTCCGTCGACAGCCCTGAGCGCTTTCAGAGGTGTGGCTGAGCCTGTAATCTCCTGGCCAATCGCCACACCGATGGATCTTGTTCCGTAGTCAAATCCCAGTACCGTTCTTGAACCTGTTTCCGTCATGCAAGATCTCCGAAATAAGCCTGAATAACACTGATTGCCGCAAGCGAGGCTGTTTCGGTACGAAGAACGCGCGGTCCCAGCAGAACATCATGGTAGCCACACTTCTGCGCAAGCTGTATTTCCTCGTCCGACAGTCCGCCTTCTGAACCGATCAGCAGTCTTACCTTCCTTCCGGAAATTTTCAGATCTCTGATGGAATCACTGGCATAGGGATTGAGGTTCAGACACAGATCATCTGTTGCTTCAGACAGGTATTTATCCAGATCTGCGGCCGGATTCAGTTTGGGAATCGTTGCCCTTCCGCATTGCTCGCAGGCGCTGATGATGATTTTACGCCACTGCTCATGCTTTTTATCAAGCCGGTCAGCCGCAAGCCGTACACCGCACCGGCTTGAAATCAGCGGAGTGATTTCTGATACACCGAGTTCCACGGATTTCTGCAGAGTGAATTCCATTCGTTCTCCTCTGCTGATTACCTGTGCAAGGTGCAGGTACAGCGGAGATTCATTTTTTACCTCCGCCTGTGAAATAATTTCCGCGGTTACCTTCTTTTTATCGGCAGATTGAATTTCAGCGGTATAATCAATGCCGTTTCCGTTAAAAAGAATAATTCTTTCGCCAGGTTCCATGCGCAGAACCCGTCCCACATGGTTTGCTCCGTCTTCCGACAGTGAAATTCCGGCACCCGGAGCCAGTGTTTCCTGGGGTTCGTAAATTCTAGGGATCCTCATATTCTGTCCTGTCAGTTATTTTTTCCTTAATGGTATCGGAGTTGAAACATCATGGCAAGATCTGGTGATAAAAGGATTGTCATTTCCCTGAATTTCCATGATTCGGCGGTTGCGGTAGCATTCCCATTCAGAAGGAGGATAACGGCGATCCCAGACCTGATACATTTTCGCGTCCCGATCAGACATTTTCATTTTATAGCGCGAATACATATAGAGATAGGTGCGGGCGATAATTCCGCGCGCCGCCTCGGGCGGCTGCATGATCTTCTGTTTATGGTCCACGACAATATCGCATTCTCCGAACTGGTAAGGTGTCAGGCCGGCATCAGCATAGCGGTAGTGGGCGCGTGCCTCGTTAACCTCGCCTATGGAAGGCTGAAGATTGTGCATGTCTCCTTCCATGATGCTGAAATAAGGATCGTTTGCGGTGCAGTTTTTCCTGCCTCCGTTCTGCCAGCACTTTCTTTGTTTGCCCATATGTGACGCCGGAACGATATGCTCCCATTCTATGCGGTAGGTTCTTTCGCTTTTTTTGAGGCTTCTGAAGCCGCATGCCTTAAGATCTGCACCGTTCATTTTTCCGTTCCGGTACATAATCGGACAGCTGCAGTAGATGGTGCGGTTGTAGCTGCGGTAGCGTCCCGAATGTTCCCGGTAGTAAAAGTCCCGCAGAATTCTTTTGGCGGCGGCATAGTTGTAATGTCTAGGTTCATGTCTGCTTCCGCGGCCGGCTGAACTGCCGTAATCAGTGTCAGGATAGCTGTATTCCTCTTCATTCTGGCGGTAATCGTGATATTCGGCTCCTGTGGAACAGGATATTAATCCGAATAAAACGGCAAAAAATATGTATTTAATCATAATTTCAGTAATAAAATGTTTGTTTTGTCCGGTTAAAAGTCATTCATAAATTTGTTTCCGGCAATATTGTACAATTTTTTCTGCCAGTGCAGTAGATTTATTTCTCTGTTTATGTCAAGAGCTGGTCTGCTGTGATAAAATTCATACATGCTGTATGTTTATTGGTAATTGTTCTGTAGTAAACGATCCATAATAACCTTTAAGGTAATTATGGCTTTTGCTTAGTCTAAGTGATTTCACTGAAAAGTGAATGAACTACGTTATGAGAGAATGAA
>CACWLF010000044.1 GCA_902761645.1 uncultured Aeromonadales bacterium
TTATTTACATAAATTCATTCTCTCATAACGTAGTTCATTCACTTTTCAGTGAAATCACTTAGACTAAGCAAAAGCCATAATTACCTTAAAGGTTATTATTGATCGTTTACTTTTATTATTGTTCTGTCATATATGTAATCTTTCAGATGCTGAATTATAATGTATCCTTACTGATTGTTCTACAGTTAGTTTTTTTTGGAGGTGGCTCTTCGGCTTTCCTGCCTTCAGAGACAGCGGATGGTTTTATTCTGCCTGACCTGCTAAGGTCATGAATATAATCAGTGCCGCGGCCTGCAGATTGCACAGGAATGCTGACCGCCGATTTACTGTGCGCTATGGTCAAATGACAGATTTACTGTTTGCGTGACGAATTTAACAAAACGGCATTCCTGCTTTGTTTTTTCTGCCTTCTTTGGTTTATAATTCATAATTTTTATGAAATTTTTTTACTTTTTGTAACTTTTTAATCTGCCGTTCGTTTATAAGACAAAGAGAGATATAGTACCTTTTTAAGGAGCAGAAAAATGTTTGGAAAAGATGAATTCAAAAAAGATTTTGTAGATGTGCTGATGAAGAAAGCCTTCAGCTATGATGCGCCTCCGATGCCTGATTTCATGGATCTGCAGGCAAAACCTACAGAAACAGACTTTGATGATATAGTTCCTCTGAATGATGAACAGCTTGATTTTATCAATGCGGCAGGTTCAGCAGGTAAGTATGACGATGTTGCAGATGACGATCGCATCGAGTGATTCCAGAGCGGTGCCGGTTCTTATTAAGAGATAACAGAAAAGTCAGATGAAGGAAATTGAAAGCAATACAGGAATATGCCGCACCGGTGTGTTCCTTTTTTGTTAATGAAAGCACGGATCTCAGAGTTCTTGCCGGACGGATTTCCCGGGGAAAAAATAACTGTTTATGTTTTACGGATAGATAGAGTTTATATTATATACAATATGATTATTATTTATACCTGTGCTAAAGTTTAAAAATAAAAAATTATGATCAGGATCTGATTTTTGGGTTGCTTTCACATGTTTTTGAAATAAAATCTAGTATGATCTACAATGGGTTTGTTGCCTAAATATGAATATTCATTATTTTATCCGGTCAATTGATTATGCCTGTAATAACATTGCAAAATTGGTGAGAATAGGAATCATATATGTCAAACCAGTTTGAACAGACTTTACAAAAAAACTATGAGGATCTTATAGTAAACGGCAAAAGCGGATGCTTTTTCATTAATGTTGACGATGAAAATCAGTTTCGTGTTGCCGTGGATGATTTCTGCATTCTGAAAAATCTTCATGATGTAATTAAAATTCAGATGACACCGTCGAATCTGACGGAACCTCTGTCTCTGCTGGTTGAACTGATCCGGAGAATTGCCAAAACCTATTTCAAGGATGACTATATAAAATATTTCATAAAGTTCAAGTCCGATCATCCTGAAAGCTCCAACATTGTTGAACTGTTCCTAAACGGAGAGGTTCAGAAGCTCGAATTTCCTCTGTATGATGAAATACACTACCTGCAGAATCTGTATCTGAAAACCTTTTCCAGAATATTTCTGGAACTGATTAAGGGCAATAATTCTCCAATCATCTTTATTTCCGGCTTTCAGTATGCAAGTTATTCATTTCTTGATTTTTTCTCCAATTTCATTAAGCAGGATCATCAGGATCACAGTTTTCTGATTATTTCTTCATTCTGCTCCGAGGAAAGACCCAAATTAAAACACGACAAGAATCTCTGGACCAAATGGATCTGGGATCTTGAATGCAGCGGCAAACTTCTTCATTATGCAATGGAAGGCAATTATGCCGACAGAACTTCGCGCTGGCCGGTAATAGCCGAAGACAGTGAACTGGGAATCAATGTGATTGCCACGATGAACAAGGCGGAGGAACTGATCAATCAGGTCTGTTTTAATGAAGCTCTGCAGATGCTGCAGAAAATCTTTGAAGTTGTAACGGAATCCTATGACCCTCAGACCCGTATCAGGCTGAATCTTTTAATGGGACGAGCCCAGCTGTTCAGCGGCTACTATGAGGAGGCGCTTGTAAGTTTCGACCGACTGAATGATATTGCCCAGAAGATTAAGGACGACGCGTCTCTGTGTCTGTCGAACCTTGAACTGGCATACACTCATGTATTCAGGGGAGATTACAGGACCGCCCAGAGATATGTTGCCTATGCAATGAAATATGCACAGGGAATGGATGGTCTGCTGCCGGTTCAGGTGCAGTTCTGTGAATTTGTTGTAACCGACTTTGCCGCTCTGCCGTTCCCGCTGGAACACATGCAGAAATTACTGATTGATCTGCAGATGAAAAACATGTGCAGAGAACGCGTTTATGTTCTGAATAAAATATTTTCCCAGGAGCCGTTCTATCCCGATGTATTCACTCCGGAAATCTGCCTTAATTTTGTCAATGAGGCGATAGATCTGGCAAGAACTCATCATCTGCAGCTGTTTCTGGCAAGTGCCTACCACGGCAAGGGTGTAATTTACGTGAAGGCAGGTCAGATTGACAAGGCCATTACATGTTTCCTTGAAAGCGAGGATATCCGCGTTGCCCTTAACATTCCGAGCGAACTTGCACGCATTAAAAACGGTATCGGCTATCTGTACTGTCTGAAGGAGAATTTTGAGAATTCCCATGCATATTACATAGATGCCATGAGAACCGTAATAGCTCTTAACGATCTGTCGGAAATCTCAAGCACTCTATTCAACCTTGCATGGCTGTATTTCCAGATCGGTGAGTGCCAGGGTGTTCTCAGCGTTTTAAATACCCTAGGTGAGATTTTAAAGGTTAAAAACACCAAATATTTTCCTTTCAGAAACCTGCATGACGTGTTTCTGCTGCAGGGATTTGCATATTTTGCCCAGGGAATGTTTGTTCATACCGGACAGATGATCGACAACAGTTTGAATCTGGATATAGAAATATCTTTCCAGGGAAAACTGCTCAGACCTCTGCTGCGGGCACTGCTGGCCACTGTATACCGTGAAAGGGAAAAGGCGTTCCGCTTCCTTAAAGATGCCGAAGATATATGGGAGGAGACAAATTCCCAGCTCAGTTCGCTTCATCATGTTCTATACATGCGCAGCCGTATTTTTATCTATCGCTGCTGGGATGAATTAGAAAATGCTTATTATGAACTGAAGAAGGCAACAAAATTCTGCCATGAGCATAATTACTTCAAGGCTCTTGATGTTATGAACAGAGCCTGGATAAAGCAGAATTCACTGAATGTGGAAGATGTAAAATTTACCATTCCGAAGGTTGAACTGAAACAGATCCTGTTTATTATCAGGCAGGAACGAAATGTAAACAACCTGCACAAGCAGGTGTACGGCATGAGGCTGTGCTCTCTGCTCCAGCAGCTTACCACCTCGTCCGACGACCTTGAATATCTTGCTTCCGAAACACTGCGCCTGCTTTGCATGCATTACAATGTTCAGGGCGGTTTGGTGTATGTGCACAAGAGTCTGAGGAAAAACAGGAACAAGCGGAACATTAATGTTCTGGCTACTTATAACCAGCTGCATAATTTCCTTCTGTCCTATAACAAGTTTGAACAGTTTATCATTGATAATGAAAACAAGAATGAACTTGTCTACCGCAAGGTTGACATAGAAGATCAGAAATTCACCACGGTGATTCTGCTTCCTTTGTTCGAATCCAAAAATATATTCGGCCATATAGTGTTAACCACCAATCTCGGTGACTTTGACGTGGATGACTATCAGCTTGATGCTCTGCGCTTTGTTGCAAATATTCTTGCTTCTAAGATTATAACGGTTGAACAGAGAGAACAGCTGATAAAACTGAGCACCCGCGATCAGCTTACGGGACTGCGCAACCGACAGTATTTCCAGGAACGTCTTGCGAAAGTAAGGCATCAGAGCAACTGCTGTCTTGCATTTATAGATCTTGATAATTTCAAGCATTACAACGATACCTTCGGTCATGATGTCGGGGATAAACTGCTTGTCTGGTTTGCCGATCTGCTTACAGAAATTGAAACCAAGAAGATCAAGGTATGCCGCTGGGGCGGAGATGAGTTTCTGGTTCTGTTCAATGAAACGACTCTGGCGGAAGCAGAGCAGGTAATGAAAACTCTCAAGGCCAGACTGGTTGGTAAAAACGGTTTTGTAAAGGAACTTACTATCTTCCTGAATCATTCAATCATGCTTCCTCGTTCACTTTATCTTGATTTTTCCGCCGGTATCTGCGGAGCGGAGAATATGGAGGAATCCATTGATCCGGCAAGGCTGCTGAAAATGGCCGATGATCGATTGTACAACGTAAAACGCAGCGGCAAAGCCAGAATTGTATGCTGTGATTACAACGAAAGTGAAACCGAATAAAAGCATTACCTGAATTCTTTCATATGATCCCGGTTATGATGAATTCTCCTATTCCGTCTGCATGCCGGTCATTTCCTGCAATCTGAAAATTCACGTGTCAGATGTGATTGAATTTTTACAATCAGGAAAAATGATTTCAATCAGTCCGTCATACCTGAAGAATGCAAACTTAATCTTATAATAGCGAAAATGAACAGACCGCCAGGCAAAACTATTCTTTTTAACAGAAAAATCAAACCTTTTTGGCATAAACCGGATAATTTATTGTAAAATAAAGGTATTGAAATTTAATGGTTCATCCCTGTTTCTGGTGTGTTCTATTTAAATTTGCAAGGGTGTTTTTATTTGTTTAGTGAGGTATTTATGGCGACAGAAGAAGTTGCAGCAAAGGTGGCTGAAGAAGCTGCAAAGGAACCCCAGAGCGTTGAGGTTCTTAACAGTTTCATCAGTGATCCTGTAGGTTATATTACTGCTCATCAGGATGCGATTATTTCAGTATGTACAAATCTGATTTATGCAGTAATCATTTTGGTTATCGGTTGGATGGTTGCCAAATTGTTCGGCAGCATTGCCAACAAGATTTTGACCAAGGCCAAGGTTGAAAAAACAATTGCAAATTTTGCAGGTCAGTTGATCAAATATGCGATTCTGGCATTTGTCATTACAGCGGCTTTAGGTCGGTTGGGTATTGAAACAGCGTCATTTATCGCTATCATCGGTGCCGCATCATTTGCTGTAGGTATGGCTTTACAGGGCTCTCTGTCAAATTTTGCTGCCGGTGTTTTATTATTAATCTTCCGTCCTATCAAAGCTGGTGAATATGTAAATGTAGCCGGCCAGGAAGGTGTTGTTCAGGAAATTACCATTTTCACCACAACTCTTCTGAGTGTTGACAACAAACTGATTGTTATTCCTAACAGCTCTGTAGGTTCCGGTACCATTATCAATTATTCAAGAGAAGAAAAAAGACGTGTTGACTTTAATTTCGGTGTTGCCTACAACGCTGACATTGAAACAGCCAAAAAGACTTTAAGACAGATGTTTGAAGCCGATGCCCGTGTAATCAAGGAAGACGGTATTACTACTGTGGTTTCCGCACTGGGTGAATCAGCAGTTACCATCCACTGCCGTGTATGGGTAAAGAGTTCCGATTACTGGGATGTTTTCTTTGACGGCAATGAAAAGGCTTTACTGGCATTGAAGAAGGCAGAGGTGGAAATTCCATATAGAACTGTTACTGTTATCAATAAGAAGTAACAGCTGCCGCTATAACTGATATCATAAAAATAATCAGGGTGCTGCATAAACGGCACCCTTTTTTAATATCGCAGCTGTAAAATAATAATTATTAAATAATAAATATTTAATATTTATTATCTGTAATCAAATTTAATTTTTATTGTTTCAGAATTTCTATTTCATCTTCTGATAAATCGTACAATGAATTCAATCTTTCGTTTATCTGCAGAATAATATTATTTATTTCCTTATCGGATAAATTATTATTAATAATCTTATCAGCCATATTAATAAAATACTGCTGTTCATCAGCATTAATTATTTTTATCGGAATTACTTCCAGTTGAGATCTGAGAACTTTTACCGCCTTGAATTTTTTGTGATAAATAAAATTTGCAATATCGGAATTTAATACAGCCAGAATATATTTGATATTTAAATTATTAAATTTAGGAATTAATATATTTGCACTGTTTAAAGATAATGTTTTTTTATTATCGTAGGCAAAAATCAGATTTTTATTAATAAATTTATAGAATAATTTTTCCGGTGCCCGGTATAATTCATCCGGAGCTTTCTGCTGAAATAATTCACGGTTGTATTTAATATAATTAATATTTTTATAATTTATTTTAAATTTATTTATATTTAATCCTTTTAATATTATTTCATTGTTTTTGTTTTTTTCCTTTTCAAGAAATTTATTATTGTTGCCGGTAACAATGCCCAGTGCCCAGTCGGCGTTTCCCGCAAGCGTGGTGCAGTTGTCCGTGGACAATAATTTATTCAGCAGCCTGTACTGTGTTTCATCAAGCAGAATATCGAATTCATTATCAAACGGTCGGTTGTTCCTGATGGTGAAACTTTTGCTGATGCCCGGATAGATTACTGCGCCTGAACATCTCAGTTTCGATGTGTTTTCGTTTAACGGCTCCCGCTGTACCGTAAATATTATTGAAGGGCAGTTGACATTGCTGAACTGTTCGCCGAGGACCATGCAGCCTTTAATGGAGCACATTTCATTCAGCAGTCGTCTGATCGGCAGATGACTGTAGACACGAAGCAGTGTTTCCGGGATTACAAAGCTCAGATAGTCGCCGGTTCTCATAAGTCTGATGCTTTTTTCGATAAAAAGCGCAAATGATTCGACATTCATGGGCGAGGCGCATTCAAACATTCTGCTCAGCTGAAGTTTTTCGTTCAGTGAATAGTTAACACCCCAGGGCGGATTCCCGAGAATAACCAGAGGACCGTCGGCGTCAATGGCATTTATGTTTCTGAAGTCATTCATAAGATAATCGGCGCACCTGATTCTGCCTAGTAGTTCATTGAGCGGCATTGACGGAAACTTCAGCAGCATATTGATCCTGCAGAGATATATTGCATTCTTGTCCAGATCTGTCGCCCATATTTTTTGCCATGGAATTATATCCGGCAGATTAAGAATAAAATTGCCTGTGCCGCAGCAAGGATCAAGATAACGAATGTTCTCATCAATCATTCCTGATTCCGCCAGATTCATGATCAGTTTATTGACTACGCGGCATGGCGTGTAGTAGATTCCTGATTTTTTGCGATCGCTGATATTTGAAACTGACAGGTACAGATATCCGAGAAGATCTTCATTTTCTACGAAGATGTAATTTATATTGAACAGCAGCGGATAGGTGTTTATAAATTCGAGGGAGGCGCTTTTATTGATAATCAGACTGTCGAGCAGAATATTGTATTCGCCTAAATTTATTTTTCCCGTTATGTATAATCCAAGCAGATCTTTCGCCCTTGAAAAACACATGCCGAGACTCTGATTAAGAAGCTGCAGGGCGCATTCGGCAACAATCAGATTAACCTGCTGGTGATTAGGCACAAGATGATATTCATTATTGAGAATATCAAAAATTTTTTTGATGCCGAGATCGTTGTATGAAAATCTTGGCAGGTAACTGCTGTACAGATCGATTCCTTCCTTGTATGTTTTGTTGCGCCGGGATTTGAGCCGTGAATTTTCCTGGTTGTTTAACTCCTTCATGACTTTGAGAATATTATCTCTGTAGAAGAAATATCTGTTTTTATAGCAGCGATCGGGAATGATTTTTTTCAGTTTAACCCAGAGCATTGCAGTATCTGTGGTAATGTGAATTGCATTACTGAGAGCGGTAATATCGAATAATTCATTAATATTAAATAATAAATGTTTATTTTTATTTAAATATTCAATGGAATTACATGGAATATATATTTCCTCGTCAATAATCTGACCGTTTTTAATAATATCCTTGGTTAATAAATCAATTATTTGACCATTGGTTAAATTTAATAATTTAGCGGCTTTTTCTATTGTTATAAATTTCATGATATTCAGAATGCATTAATAATTAATTAAAATAATTATTTATTATTTATATATTTTATTTTATTTTATTGGTTTGGCTTTAATAATTATTTATAAAAATACCAATAAATATTAAATAAATCAGAACCGGAGAATAATAGATATTTTAGAAAATATTAATAAAAATATTTAATAATATATTATATTTGAGCCGGTGAAATATTTTAAAATTATTATTGATAATTCCTCGGTTTTATTTATTATAATATTATGATTTAAAATTCATGATTACGTTTATATACAATCCGAATCTGCAATAAATAATTCCGATAAATAATAAAAACGTAATTATTAATATATATATTATTATTTTTTTTATAAATATATTATTATTTTTTATAAATATTATTTAAGGTAAAAATATCAATAAATCACTGTCAGGCATTAAAGTCCGGATTTTTCCTTCTGATTTTTTTCCATACAGCTTATTATCATATAGAATTTTTTGCGTTGCAAACTGAATCTCTGAAAATGACAGACTGTATTGCCGTTTATGACTTGCCCTTTTTGTAATATAATATGCTGAAGTATTTATTCAAAAGGTGAATATGTTGGAGCATAACACTTGTAAGCATTGCAGCAATCCCGAGCATCAGGGACTGGTTGCCTCTTTGCGCAGCGAACAGATTAAAGAGCAGGAACTTGAGCTGATAGCCCAGTTTTTCAAGGCGTTGTCGGATACGACCAGGTGCAAGATCATAAACGCTCTGGCCATGCATGACCGTGTCGGTGTATGCTGTCTGGCTGATCTGGTAGGCATGACGGTATCCTCGGTTTCACATCAGCTGAGAACGCTGAAACTTCAGCGGCTGGTAAAAAGTGAAAAGGAGGGGAAAAATGTTTATTATTCATTGGCTGACCGCCATGTATACAATGTTTTTGTTACAGCTTTGGAACATATTCGCGAATAATAATTTTGGTCAGAATTGATTTTTAACAATGGAATAAAATATGGATTATCAAAAAGTATTGGGTCTGGGAGTTGCCGGAAATTTTGCCGGTCATCTGGAACAGGCCGGTGAAGCCAGGGACTTTGCCAATGTAAAAACCGCCGAAAAAAAAGCGCCGAAGGCTTTGTTTCCCTTCTATCTGCCTAATAAGGAGGATTCATTTCTAAAGGAATTTCCTCTGAGCAAGACGGCACTGCGTATTCCGAATGATGCAGACAAAGTGCAGATTGAACCTGAAATCGGTATTGTTTTCAAGATTAATTATGACAAAGATCAGGTTGCATCGCTGCAGCCTCTATGGTTCGGAGCCTATAACGACTGTTCAATCAGACGCGAGGGCGCAAAAAAAATTTCAGAAAAGAAAAACTGGGGTGCCGATTCCAAGGGATATTCTCCGGTATCGATTACCATTGATACCCTTGCCCAGGGCGGAGTACTTGATGATTACCGCATTGCTTCTTTCCTGATTCGCGGCGACCAGTGCTTTGATTACGGTATTGACAGTGCAGTGAGAGATTACAGCTATTTCCATGAGGAACTTCTGACATGGATTGTTGATCATATGAATAATCAGAAGGATGAAGGTCCGATGGAGAATATTCATGAATATATTCAGGCATGCGGCAGACCTGAGCACTGTCTGATTTCAATCGGCGCAACCCGTTATACCGAGTTCGGAGAGAAGAATTATCTTCAGAAGGGGGATTTGAGTGTGGTGCTTGCCTACTCGGAAAAGGATTATACTCCGGAGCAGGTTAAGGAACTGATTTCATCCTTCAGATTTTCTGAAATCAAGGGTTCCCTGCTGGTGCAAAGAGCGGTGTAATCATTTATGAGCAATTCAGATCGCAATTTTCATGTAGGGGATTTTGTACAGCATTTCAAAAGGGAGGGTGCGGATCAGTCATCCAATGAATATCTGTACCGTATTGTTGCTTTTGCGCAGCACACCGAGACCAGAGAAAAACTTGTAGTTTACCAGGGACTGTATCCTCCTTTTAAAACCTGCGCCCGTCCTTACGAAATGTTTATCAGCGAGGTTGATCGCGGCAAATACCCGGATGCGAAGCAGAAATACCGTTTTGAAAAAATCGAACATCCGGATTTTGCGGAATAGGACAGAAACCGCTGACAGCCGGTGTTTATGTTCGGAGATATGGCTCTGCAGAATATAAAAAAGCCCTGCCGCCGCTGCGGAAGGGCTTTGCTGCTTTTTACGGCCGGCGTCCGCTCCGGGATTCAATTATCTCTGAATACAGTTTGTCTCACGTTGGAAATCAGCAGTTCCCGGTATAGACGAAATTGAGATATTCCCGGCATAAATCCGCCAGACGGTAAATCAGATCTATGTCGGTTGCATTTCTGTCGGTCATGTGAAAACGCGGGAAAAACCTGGTGATATGCAGAGGAATGTTCATTCCGATTTCGTTGCCGCCGGAATCTCTGAGAGATGCAATCCATTCCGCCATCCGTTTGATTTCCTCATCTCTGTCATTTTCGCCGGGGACGATCAGCGTGGTGAGTTCAACATGGCAGTGCTTTACGCTTTCTGCAATAAATTCCCTGACCATTGACAGGTTTCCTCCCAGCACCCTGTTGCAGTAGTTTTCGGAAAATCCCTTCAGATCGATATTCATTGCATCAACGCAGTGTGACAGTTCCCCCAGAATTTCCGCCGAAGCTGTGCCGTTGGTTACCATTACGCTTTTCAGTCCGTTTTTGTGCAGCAGAAGTGATGTGTCTCTTACAAATTCGTAGCCGATCAGAGGTTCATTATAAGTGAAGGCTATTCCGATATTTCCTTCATCCCGGCATGACAGTGCAAGATTTACCAGTTGCTCGGGCGTAGCCGTTCTGGCGGTATTTTTGTATTCTTCAATGTGTTCCGACCATGATATATCGCTGTTCTGGCAGAACGGACAGCGTAAATTGCAGCCGAAACTTCCGACGGAAAGTATTTTTGAACCCGGGAAAAATTTCCTCAAAGGCTTTTTTTCGACGGGATCGAGCGCCAGAGCGGTGATTTTACCGTAATTAAGCGGAACTATCCGGCTGCCGATACAGCCTCTTGCTCCGCAGAATCCGGTTTTCCCTTCGCCTATCCGGCATTTTCTGAAACATACACTGCATTCTGCCGTCATGATTTTTCCTAGCGGTGCCTTGTTACTTTAAAACGCTGCAGTGACACCTTTTCGCCGTCCGGGATGCCGGCCTTTCTTCTGGCAATGTCAATCTGCTGCTCCACGGTATCAACACCCTCAAGATCCGGCAGAAGCAATCCGCGTCTGCCGCCGCTGGTAACAATGACTCCGTATTCCCTGACATCAAGCTGATCAGGCGAATCTATTTTTTCAGGTTCCTCCAGAACATCGACATTGATTTCCAGCCATTTAAGCTCTTCTGGTTCTATTGGCGCAAATCTCGGATCTCTTGATGATGCAGATACGGCATTGCTGATAATCTCCTCGGCAATGTTCTCTGTTGCCGGAGCAATGGTTCCGATACATCCTCGCAGACTTCCGAATTTATGAATTGATACAAAAACCCCGGCTTTTGCAGTGTAGAACGGCGGAGGCAGATTTTCCGGGATCGGCAGTTTTTCTCCTTTGAGAATGTAATGCTCGACTGATGAACGCGCCAGAGCGACCCATGCATCGCTGTCTGATTTCATGTCCGCAATGCGTTTCAGTTCCTTTTCTTCCCTGATTTCGGCAAAATGACGGGACGGATCCGGACTGCCGGGATAGAAACTGCAGATTCCGTATCCTACACCTGTCACATCCTCATGCGAGTAAACCCTGGCGGTAACATCGAGTCCGTCAAGCGTTCCCGCCATAATGGTAAAGGATCTGTGCCCGCATTCCGCAGCCCTGCTGCACAGCGATTCGCTGAAATCCAGCAGTTCCCCGAGACTGCCGCGTTCGCATGCATCAATTAGTCTGCGGTCGTATTCCGGACCTTCCTCTGCAAAACCGTAAGGGCCGTATTCCTGAAGTTTATGGGAGAGATCTCCGCTTGCAACAATGACGGTCTTTCTGTTTAGTCTGCTGGAAACCTCGGCAATCATTTCGCCAAGCCGGTAGTGTTCAATAAGGCTGAGACCCGACAGTCCTATGCGGACCACTTTAAAATCAGATGTCTGCTGCTGTATGAACCACAGAGGCACCATGGTTCCGTGATCAAGTTCATCGGATCTGCGTCCTGCGGTTCCGGCAGGAAAATCCCTGCTTTGAGCCAGAACGGACAGTTCGGTTGAAAATTCCTCGTCGTACGCCACTCTGAAGGTTACATCAGGAGCTCCGAAGGAACGGAAGGAACCGGATGCCGATGCACCTGGTGAAATATGGAAATAATCAGCATAGAGAACGCTGTGCGGGCTGATAATTACCACGGTCTCCGGTTCGAGCGTGGCAATTTCCCTGCTTATCCGGTGATATGATTCGATGGTGGCTGAAACCTTGTTTTCCGCACCTTTGCCGATCTCGGGAATGATTAAAGGCGGATGCGGAACTATAAATGCGGCTGCAATCGGCATAAAAAACTCCAAGGAAATATTAGTGAAGGCAGGATGTTCGGTCTTTTGCACGTATTTTTAACGCTGACCCTGTGTTTATTTTGTCACATCGGAACCGATAAGCAAAACACCGAGGCCGTATCCCGAGTGAAAAATTTGAAGTGAGGCATATACCATTGAGTCTCAGATGAAAAAAACATGTTTCATGGTTTTCGGGAATAATTTGCGGATCGGCTTTGTTGTTTTTGCGAACTTCACATAAATGATCTATAATCTAGTAAATTTTTTGTTACCTGAAACAGCTCTTCGCCGCCCGGCACAGGAGACTGTTTTTGTTTTTTTATAAATAATGAACAATCGGCAAATATAAATGAATATTCATGAATATCAGGCAAAAGAAATTTTTGCCAAATGGGGATTGCCTGTTCCTCAGCATCAGGTATGTTCGACTCTTGATGAAGTTCGCGATGCATACCGTAAAATAGCCAAAGAAGGCAAAGCTGTATTAAAGTGTCAGATTCATGCCGGAGGTAGAGGAAAGGCCGGCGGTGTAAAACTTGTTTCCTCCATGCAGGAAGCGGAAGAATTCACCGGCAGTTTTCTGGGAAAAAATCTTGTTACTTTTCAGACCAGTCAGCATGGTCAGCCGGTTAATCAGATACTGGTGGAGGAGTGCCGCTCTTTTGAACGTGAACTGTATGTCGGTGCGGTAATCGACCGTTCAAAGGAAAAAACTGTTTTCATCGCTTCAACCGAAGGCGGTACGGAAATTGAAAAAGTTGCCCGTGAAACTCCGGAAAAAATTTTCAAGACTGTGATAGATCCGCTGAACGGACCTCAGCCGTATCAGGCAAGAGAACTGGCATACAAACTGAAGCTTACTCCGGAGCAGTCAAAGCAGTTTGTCGGTCTGTTTGTAAAAATGTGCAAAATGTTTGAAGCATGCGACTGTTCTCTGCTTGAGGTAAATCCTCTGGTGGTTACCTCCGACGGTCAGCTGCTGTGTCTTGATGCAAAAATGAACATTGATAATAATGCATTATACCGTCAGAAGGATATTCAGGCGCTGCGCGATGTAAGTCAGGAACCTGCCATCGAGGCGGCAGCCCAGGATAACAACCTTAATTATGTGGCTCTTGACGGAAATATCGGCTGCATGGTTAACGGAGCAGGTCTGGCAATGGCTACAATGGATATTATCAAACTGTACGGCGGAAATCCTGCAAACTTCCTCGATGTAGGTGGAAGCGCAACCAAGGAACGTGTTGTAAAGGCGTTTGAACTGATTCTGTCTGATAAAAAGGTTAAAGCTGTGTTTGTTAATATCTTCGGCGGCATTGTTCGCTGTGATCTGATTGCGGAAGGTATTATCAGCGCAATCAATGAAGTGGGCATCAGTATTCCTGTAGTGGTTAGACTTGAAGGAAACAATGCCGACGTGGCATCCAAACTGCTGGCCGACAGCAAACTGAATATTATTGCGCAGAATGATCTGGCTCTGGCAGCCGAAGCTGCAGTAAAGGCCATAGGTTAGGAGGTTGAGATGAGTATTTTAATAGATCGCGATACTAAAGTTATCTGTCAGGGTTTTACCGGTTCACAGGGTACTCTCCATTCCGAACAGGCATTGAAATTCGGTACCAGACTGCTGGGCGGTGTAACTCCCAACAAGGGAGGTCAGGAACATCTCGGTCTGCCGGTGTTCAATACCGTAAGAGAAGCTGTTGAGGCAACCGGTGCAACTGCAACCTCGATTTTCATTCCTGCGCCTTTCTGCCGTGATGCAATACTTGAAGCGGTGGATGCAGGCATTAAACTGATTGTAACCATTACTGAAGGCATTCCGGTTCAGGACATGCTTAAAATCAAACCTGTACTGCGTGAAAACAATGTACGCATGATCGGTCCTAACTGTCCGGGCATTGTAACTGCAGGCGAGTGCAAAATCGGCATTATGCCTAACAGTATTTTCAAACCTGGTAAAGTAGGTGTGGTTTCCCGCTCCGGAACACTGACATATGAGGCAATCAAGCAGACTACCGATTACGGATTCGGTCAGACCACCTGTGTCGGAATCGGCGGTGATCCTGTTCCGGGAAGCAATTTTATTGATATACTGAAAATGTTCCAGGATGATCCTGAGACTGAAGCCATTATCATGATTGGCGAGATTGGCGGAACCGCTGAAGAGGAAGCTGCCGAATTTATCAAATCATATGTGAAAAAACCGGTTGTTTCCTATATAGCCGGTGTTACAGCTCCTAAGGGCAAGCGTATGGGTCATGCCGGAGCCATTATTGCCGGAGGCAAGGGTACTGCAAATGAAAAATATGCCGCTCTTGAGTCGGCCGGTGTGGCAACAGTAAGATCTCTTGCTGATTTGGGTAAGGCAATGGCTGAGGTTACAGGCTGGAGCAGAGTATAATCAGCAGAATTGAGTTCTGATCGGCTTAACTGCAAACAAAGCCCGGATAGCTTGAAAATCCGGGCTTTTCATTTTTATATACCATCCGGGTGACGGGCATCAACGCTGTTGTTTTTTCGCTGTTCCTGTTCCGAAACGTGCGGCCAGAGCTGGGAGAAGTGCAAAGGTCCAGAACAGTATGATGAAGCATTCGGCAAGCCGTGCATATCTGATGGCCAGCAGATCCGACAGAGCGTGAGAAATTCCCCGATGCAGCAGATATGCTGATGCCGAACTGATAAGGATCATTGCCGCTCTCTGAATAAACGATGCGTTTTCCGCCTCGTACCCGTTGAAATAATGCAGAAAAATCATTGCTGCCGCCGCACCGAGACAGCATCCCAGTCCCTGGTAGGAATTAAGTATCATTTTTGCAGGATCTGCAGCCGGGCTGCCGGATGCATCATATGGAACAGGATATGTTTTAAATTCAAAATAGACTGCGCACGCTGTGCATATTGCAGCTGAAAATATGAAAAACATCCATTTTTTCATGCTGATACTGCCGTATTCCATCCATCTGAAGATCTTCTGCATTGCCAGGATCAGAGCAAGTGTACAGGTCAGACCAGCAATTACATCCTGCGGGGTGTGAACTCCGAGGTAATTTCTTGAAAACATGACGCATAGCAGAATAGCTGCAGCGGCTGTCGCCATGGCTTTTGAATGTTTCCGTGTTTTAATTATTATGCCGCCGTATAGCGCCGTCGCAATTGTCGAATGCCCGCTCGGAAAGGAATAACCTGTCGCTCCTCTGATGGCGTTTCCTGCAGGGACAATCAGTTCATCGCGAAACCACGGCCTGAAGGCGCATACGGTAAGTTTGAGCAGACCGTTTACCATTATGCTGAAGGCGGATATCTGAACCAGAAATTTTCCGAGTCTGGTGCTGAAGCCGAAATAAATTACCAGTACTGCAGGAAGAACGAATTTTGCGCTGCCGAAATGTGTTATAAAAAGGAAAAAATCATTTAACAATTCAGGACAGCGGTTTCTGAAATCCTGCAGGGCGATAAGGTAATCAAGATCTGCATGAAAACCTGTTTCCATAAAGACGGTCAGGCTTAAAACAGTGACTGCAAAGGTAAACAATGCAAGACATACAAGAGCTGTTGTTTCGGTTTTTCGGCTTTTTTGTTTATCGGTCATAGTTAATTGTTCATTCCAAAATTTAACTGTGCATGGCATTTTCTGTTTTATATATTTTTTGCAGAGGATCCGGATTGTACCGGTTCAGGCTGCAGGGAATACCTCTGTGCCTTACTGCCTCACACATGAAATATGTAAACGCTCCATAATAACCTTTGATGCTATTTAAGATTGTTTAAAATCAACAATCCAACCTTTTCTTTTTTCAATAAGACTTAACTTTTTAT
>CACWLF010000045.1 GCA_902761645.1 uncultured Aeromonadales bacterium
ATTAAAAAGTTTGTTTTCGAGAAGAAGAATATCAGTGCTACAGACAAGGATATCATAATACTTGGAATGCCCTTGATAAAAAGAAAAATTGAGAATGACAGAAAAGTCTATACTGTACTTGGAATAAAGGTTTACAGTTACTGATAATGTGGTCTAATACTTATATGCGGTGGAAAAATATATAAATAAAATCCATTAGTCGATCAAATCTTTCGAACTAATGGATTTTATGCGTCGATTACTACTTTAATTACTGCAATTGATTTTTAATATAGTTAAATAAGCTTTCCGAAGTAATCTCTTTTACTTTATCAAGAAGTTCTATTGACTGTTTATTTGCCCCATTAACCAGAACCAATGTAACTACTCCTGCCTTGGACAAATGTTCAATTATTCCGTCAGAAACCTCTGATGAATTATCAGCATAATTATATATATACGCATTTATGCCTGATAATAACAATCGGCGCTCCACCTGTTTAACTATCTGCTCCGAATTTATATTATTGGTAACATCAAAGTAGAAAATATTATTTTGGGTGTTTGTCAATTCGGCACGGATCTGTTCATTTGTCAAATTGCCAACCTGTTCTCCGATAGAGGTCACTACACCGCATGCTGATGTCATATTGGATACACGATCTATCAGAATAAGCTCACCGAGAGTTTTGTGATTGTCAAATAAATCCACAACAACAGGATCGTAAAAAGATAAAGAACAGTTGGCAATTTCATTTTTTCTGAGCTGTTCTGTTTTTTTCTCTTCTCCGGTATTTACATTAATTGCATAATTAATTGCATCAACAACACCGACAGTAATTTTATTACCCTGCTTTATAAAAAACTCTTTTCCTGATTCCAATGGCAGATCATCCATCCACAGCAGCAGAACATCAATGTTTGTGGCAATTTTAATTCCAGAATCCTTCTCAAGTACGCAACCGCGGGAAATATCAATTTCGCGATCCAGTTCTATGTTAACAGGCTGTCCTTTCTGTGCTGAATCCACGGAATCCATTCCGACATGAATGGATTTTACCCTGGCCTTCTCACCGCTCGGCAGAGCTGTCAGTTCCTCTCCTATACTTACATTGCCTGATTCAATCTGACCCTGAAATCCTCTGAACTCTCTATTAGGACGGCATACGCGCTGCACAGGCAGATAGAACCCTGTTTCATTTTTATTGTTATCCTTAATATCCACCTGCTCAAGGTATTCAAGCAGACCAAGTCCTTCGTACCACGCAATTGAGTGATTATTTACAGTAACATTGTCACCCTCGGTTGCCGAAACAGGAATAAGATAAACGGTATCGAGCTTTAAATTATCTGAAAGCAGCTTAATCTGTTCTGCAATCTGATCAAAAAACGATTTCTGATAATCAACCAGATCCATTTTATTAATGGCAAAAACAAAATTTTTAATTCCCATTAACTTGCATATTCTTGCATGTCGTTTGGTTTGTGAAAGAACTCCCTTTGTTGCATCAAGAAGTATAATTGCCAAATCGGCAAAAGAAGCACCGACAGCCATATTACGTGTATATTCTTCATGACCGGGAGTATCTGCTACGATAAAACTGCGCTTATCAGTATTAAAATAACGATATGCAACATCAATTGTAATACCCTGCTCTCTTTCTGCCAGAAGCCCGTCCAGAAGAAGTGAATAATCAAGTTTTCCGCCTCGACTGCCAATTTTCGAATCCAGTTCCAGAGACTGTATCTGATCTACGTATAATTTCTTGGAATCATATAGGATATGACCGATCAATGTGGATTTACCGTCATCCACACTTCCGCATGTAATAAATTTTAATTGAGAACGAGTGTTATTATGTTCGCTGTTCATTTTTAAAAATATCCCTCTCTCTTTCTTCTTTCCATACTTCCTGCCGCTTCATGATCAATTACTCTGCTTGTACGTTCAGAAGAAACAGCACTTAAAGTTTCGTCTATAATCTGATCCAGCGTATCGGCATCTGATTCAATACCGCCAGTTAACGGATAACATCCCAGAGTTCTGAAACGGACCTTTTTATATTCGATCTTTTCATTTTCTCTGAGTTTCAGACGATCATCATCAACCATGATAATGTTTCCATCCCTGTAAATGACCGGACGTTCCTTTGCAAAATACAGAGGAACAATTTCAATATTTTCACGGCGGATATAATTCCAAATATCGGTTTCTGTCCAGTTTGATATCGGAAACACACGAACACTTTCACCTTTCTGGATTTTTGTATTGTACAGCTTCCATAATTCCGGCCGCTGATTTTTCGGATCCCATGACTGTTCCTTGTTTCTGAAAGAAAAAATTCTTTCTTTGGCGCGCGATTTTTCCTCATCACGTCTGCCTCCTCCGAAAGCAGCTGTAAACTGATATTTATTTAACGCCTGTTTTAACGCCTGCGTTTTCATAATGTCAGTATAGGCGGAACCATGATCAAACGGATTTATACCCTGTTTTATTCCTTCCTCGTTCGAATAGACAAGCAGCTCAATTCCAAGCTTTTTTGCAATACGATCTCTGAACTGAATCATTTCCTTAAATTTCCATGTAGTATCAACATGGAGAAAAGGAAACGGAGGCTTTTCAGGGTAAAAGGCCTTCAGAGCCAAATGAAGCATTACCGAACTGTCTTTTCCGATTGAATACAACATTACCGGTTTTTCACATTCAGCGGCAACTTCTCTTATGATGTAAATAGATTCTGCTTCCAAATCATCAAGGTGAGTTAACGTTTTCATAAATTTCCTTAAATATTTTTAATATTTATTAGCCTCTTTGGTATTAACGGTAATTTCCTGGAAAGTTCCGTCAGTTCCCTTTACGCGCCAGATACTGGATGATCCCTTTTTCTGATACGAAAGAATACTTCCGCGACCGCCGACATCGGCACCAAGAAAAAACTTTATTGCATGCCTCGGGCATTCTTTTAAGCAAGAGGTACACCCCCAGCAGTCCTGGGGACATTTAATTTCGGCTTTGGTATGCCTGTCACCGGGCTGTGGCTGCTGTTTAATTAGATTTCCGGGACAAACCTCGCTGCAGCGACCGCATCCGATGCAAAGATTCCGATCAATATGTATGCTCATAAACTTCTCCCGGCTTAACCAGATCTCGAATAATAATTTTTACTTCGTTGTTTTCCAACTTGGAATTCACGTAGCATTCCCAGTCTTTGCTTTTCTGCGGATAATCGGTGTTTTCAGCAAAGCAATGCCATCTTGTCTCGTGTCTTGCCTCCAGATGGGCAATTAAAACTCTGCACACTAGCAAACGTTCCTTCAATTCATAAATATGCAGAAGATCATCTGCATCCTTTGCTTTAAGTGAACCGAGCAAAGGTTCCAGAGTGGCTATTTTCTGTTTTGCCAGAGAAAGACCGTAAGAATTGAAACTGTAACCTGTGCAGATTCCTCCGGCATACTGATCCATTATTTTCTGCATGGCCTCTTCCAGAGATTCAACGGAAAACAGTCCTTCCTCATTAGCAGAAAATTTTTCATATTCCTTCAGTATTTTTTCTGTACCCGCCTTCAGATTTTCATCATTCCATAAAGAACTGAATTCAGACTGTTTCTGCTGTTTTAAAAATGAAACTATACTCTCTGCAGATATTTCAGCCTCAGCCAAAGCACCTGTCACATATTTCTGAGGACATCCACCTGCCACATCACCTGCAGCATATAATCCTTTTACAGTTGTGGCGCGATGATCATCAATCCAGTAACCGCTGGCGGTATGACCGCCGACAATATACGGCTCGGTACCTTCAATTTCCACGTTTTCCTGTTTCGGACCAGTTCCCTTCTCCAGCCATTTTAAAGTCTGACTCGGAGCCATATTCAGATAGGCTTTGTACAGGTCGGATTCCTGTTCCTCGGAGATCGTGTCGGTTTTCAAATAGCAAGGTCCTCTGCCGGCTTTATTTTCACTTACAGTTCCATATAAACGCTGCGAGGTTGTCAATCCGTAAAGGTGTTCATAAATCTCACCCAGTGAATTAACCTGTTTTGCCCCTACGCCCTGAGCTATTGTTCCGGTAGGAGCAATGGTATCCTTGCAGCGCAGAGCAATAAATCTCATTTCAAATGTTGTCATTTCAGCTCCGGCACGCAGACCCATGGCAAAACCGGCACCTGTATTAAACGGCGAATACCACATTTTATGGCGGGAAAAACCCGGATTATTCGGACGATACAGACCAGAGGCTCCGCCGGTTGCAATCAATACAACACGCGCATCAATATCAAAATAATCTCCGGAATTAACATCAAATCCCACAGCTCCCACTGCCTGACCGGTCTGATGTTCACTGCCGTCTGAAACAATCTTCAAATCTGTTATGTTCAAATGATTCTGAACGGTAACGTTCGGATTATCCCTGGCAGCTTTCGCAAGAATAGGTTTGATATTTTCACCGTTAATCTTGATATTGCGGTTTCCTCTGGTAACATATTTCCCGTTCTGATCTTTTAAAATCACCAGCCCGAGTTTTTCCAAAATATCCGTTACATGATTCAGACGCTTAGACATACTGAGCAGAAGGTCGTCACGAACAATTCCATCGGCATCCTTTTTGGCATAATCTACATAAAACTGCGGTTCATGACCTTCAGTTATATATGCATTCAAAGCATTAACACCGGCTGCCAGACATCCGCTGCGCTGAATATTGGCTTTCTCGGCTATAAATACCTTGTAATCTGATATTTTTCCAAGAATATGCGCGGCAAAACAACCTGCCGTGCCCCCGCCGATTATCAATACATCAGTTGCTATTTTTATAACCATTGCTCATACATTCCATACTATTTTAGTATGATATATATTATATGTGTTTCCCTGGTTAGTCAAGTAAATTACTACTAATTCAGTAGGTTTTATAAACATCTCTTCTGGTACTCGTATTTTGACATCTGTCTGAAATAAAAAAAGATCTTTAACATGCGATTTGCTATGATGAAATTTCGTTGATTTTCGGTCTGTAATGATTTGCTGATGCTTGTCAGCGCAATAAAAACTCTGCCACACGGCTGATTTTATCAGCACCAGGCATGACAGAGAGAAAAAATATAATAGACTAAATGATATAAACCTCGTTTTTCTGTTTCAGAGCCTCATTTATATATGTCTGAGCTTTCAAAGCATTCACCAGATATACTCTGCTGATAAAAATGTAAACGCTTTCTCCGACATCTATTCTTCCTTCAGCCAGCTGACGGTTAACAACAAAAATATTATCCCCAACCTTGACATGAAGTTCGATTACAGCACCCCTGAAATAAGCGTCAACAACAACCCCCTTGTCAGATGAAGCCGAATACTGGAATTTTTCATCAGTTCTTGCCACACTGATAAACTCAGGTCTTACTACAGCTTCAATGTTATCCGGTGTTTTACCGAATCCTCTTAACGTATTCAGATTTTTTATCAATGTCGGATGACCGATAAACTTGCTTGTAAAAGCGGTTTGCGGATTTATATAAATATCATACGGACTGCCGCTCTGTTCAATTTTACCGTGATTTGTCAGAATAATCTGATCTGCAACCTCAAATGCCTCATCCTGATCGTGGGTAACAAAAATACTTGTTATTCCAACATTGTGGATCAGTTCACGCAGCCAGCTTCTGAGTTCCTGGCGTACTTTTGCATCAATTGCGGCAAACGGTTCATCAAGCAGAAGCAGCTGAGGTTCGTTTGCCAAAGCTCTTGCAAATGCAACTCTCTGTCTCTGACCTCCTGACAGCTGATTAGGATAACGATCCTCCAGACCTGCCAACCCAACAAGATTCAACAGATAATGAACACGCTCTCTGATCTTCTTTTTGTCCCATTTTTCAATTTTCAGACTGAAGGCAACATTGTCAAATACCGTCTGATATCTGAATAGCGCGTAATTCTGAAAAACAAATCCGATTCCTCTTTTCTGCGCCGAAATTTTATTTACCCGTTTACCGTTGATAAAGATATCGCCTGAATCGGCTGTTTCCAGACCAGCCAGTATTCGTAATATCGTAGTTTTACCGCTGCCGCTCGGTCCAAGAAGACCTACCAGATGTCCTTTTTTTACTTTAAAACTTACGTTGTCGGAAGCTTTAAAATCACCGAAATTTTTATTAACATTTTTTAGTTCAACGTAAATATTGCTATCTTCGTCTTTTACATCGTTTATATTTTCTTTTATTAAAGTTGCAGCGTTCATTATTTAGCTCCTTTTTCAGATAATTTTCTTTTTCCGCGATATTCCAGAATGTTACGCAAAATCAAAATTATTATTGCCATTACCACCAGAATTGCCGACATTGCAAAGGCACCAGTAAAATCATAGCCCTGATATAGCAGTTCTATGTGTAAAGGCATGGTATTGGTCTTTCCTCTCAGGTGACCAGATAAAACAGATACAGCACCGAATTCACCGAGAGCTCTTGCTGTACATAACACTATTCCGTATAAAAAGGCCCATTTTATATGCGGAAATGTTACAGTTCTGAAAATGCGGAACCACTTTGCCCCCATCAGTGCGGCAGCCTCCTCTTCATCCTTTCCCTGAGATGCAAGAACAGGAATAATTTCACGGGAAATAAAAGGGAATGTTACAAATACCGTGGCTAATACTATACCCGGCACCGCAAAAATTATTTTTATGTTTAAGTCGTGCAGAATAGGATAAAGAAAACTCTGTCGTCCGAAAGTCAGCAAAAATATCAAGCCGGCAATGATAGGAGATATTGTCAGCGGCAAATCTATTAACGCAGACAGTAGTTTTTTACCCCTGAATGAATATTTTGTAATGGTCCATGCAGCAAAAATACCGAAAAAAGTATTTACAATTACAGTTATAACAGTCACCTCTACGGTAAGCCAGATTGCAGCCCTCGCATATTTGTCACTGATTGCGGCCCAGAAAGTAGGCAATCCCTTTTCAAAGGCTGTTTTTACTACAAATACCAGCGGGAGTACCAGCATTACAGATAAAAAAACCATGCTTACCGATATCAAACTCCACTTTACTATTTTATTTTCTTCTATAATCATTTCTTTACCTCCCGTTTATGCTATGCCGCTGACAATTTTCTGAGACCTAGTCTGAATTACCGCATTGATAAATAAAATAACAAAGGCAAAAATCAGCATCACCAAAGCTATAGCCGTTGCTGCGGAATAATCAAATTCCTGCAGTTCAGACATAATCAGCAATGGAGCAATCTCTGTTTCATAAGGTTTGTTACCGGCAATAAATACCACGCTTCCGTACTCACCTATGCAACGGGCAAAGGCCATGGAAAAACCGGCAAAAATAGCAGGTTTAATTTCCGGAAGGATTACCTTGAAAAAGGTATGAGAAGGGGAAGAACCAAGTATAAAAGCAGCTTCCTCAAATTCGTGATCAAATTTTTCAAGAACCGGCTGGATACTTCTGACAACAAACGGAATTCCAATAAACACCAAAGCTATGGTTATACCTATTTTTGTATAAGCAAGTTCGATTCCGAAAATTGAAAAATACTGACCGATCCATCCGTTTTTGACAGTTAAATTGGTTAACGCAATACCGGCTACAGCTGTAGGAAGAGCAAATGGCAATTCGATTAATCCGTCAATAAATCTCTTTCCGGGGAATTCATATCTAACCAGAATCCAAGCAAGAACGGTTCCCATAACCACGTTAATCAATGATGCGATCAGCGCCGTTATTATACTAACCTGATAACTCGCAAGTACGCGATCCCTTGTAATAATCCCCCAGAATTCATCCAGCGTTAATTTCGATGAAAATACCACCAGAGAGCACAGAGGAATAATAACAACAAGGGCTAATATTGCAGATGTGATACCAAAAGATAATCCAAAGCCCGGGATCACGCTCCGTGTTTTTTTAAATTTGGCCATAATAATTGCACCTTTATCTGATAACAAAAAGTTATCATCATTGTTTCATAAATATCTCTTTTATAATTTTTATACTTGCTGATCATTACTACACAATCAGTTGAAACTATTTCATACTGATATAGTAGGAATTATTATAAGAGATCGCTGTGCTTGATTCAATACTATTTCTATATATTTAGTAGGTTTTAATCGTAAATACCTGTTTTAGGGGATAATTTTTCAATCTTTATCCGCCCTCAGTCGTTGCCGGCGTATTAATGAAAAAAGGTTGTCCCGCATTTCGGCGAAACAACCTCATATATAGTAAGATATTTTATTGGACTTATGCGCGGTTGATTACATTCTTTACCGCTTCAAAGATTCGCAGTGCAACATTTGGATTATTCATGGTATATAAATGTATACCGTCAACCCCGTTTGCAACCAGATCTATAATCTGATCTGCCGCATATGCAATTCCGATTTCCATCATTGCTTCTTTATTGTCACTGAATTTACTCATGACGTCGGTAAATTTCTTAGGTAATTTAACTTTGCATAAAGAAACCATTCTTTCAATCTGTTTGCAATTGATGACCGGCATAATACCGGCTTCAACCGGAACGTTAATCTGTTTTGCTCTTATGCGATCTATAAAATCGTAAAAATATTCATTTGAAAAAAACAGCTGCGACACCAGACCGTCCACTCCGGCATCCACCTTAATCTTCAAATTATTAATGTCTTCCTCGGGAGACTTAGCTTCATAATGAGTTTCAGGATAGCATGCTGCTAAAATGTTTAAATCATAATTTTTTGAACGGATAAACTCAACCAAATCACTTGCATGAGCAAAATCACCAGGTTTGATTATTCCTGAAGCAGGATTATCGCCGCGCAAAGCAAGAATTTTTTTCACACCGATTTCTTCAAATTTGGCCAGCTGATTTTCAACATCCTGTCTGGTAAGACCGATACATGGAAGATGTGCCGCAGCTTCCATCTGATAATTGTTCTGAACTGCGTTTGCAATTTCCACTGTTGCCTGACAATTTTCACTTCCGCCTGCACCATAGGTAACACTGATAAAATCCGGTTTTAACTTCTTCAACTCGGCAAGTGCCATATATATAGATGACACATTAGCGGTTCGCTTTGGCGGAAAAACTTCAAACGACCAGCCTACATTATTATTTTCACTCATATAAAACTCTTAATATTCACAAGTTTCCACTACTGTTATGGTATTTTAGCAAAATCTTTATGCCAAAGATAATACTTATTATGTATCACTTACTATAGCTTTAAACTATATCTAACTCAATTCTAACTAAAAAAGTTAATAATCATGTTTATCCGTTACTGCTGCTGTAATTAATGAGGAAGACTTTTTTGTTCCGACAGATGATCCGGCTCTGATATAAAGAACAAAAAAGGAGGCTTTCACCCCCTTTGACTATAATAATGATTTCAAACAAGTATTATTACTTCTCATATAACTGGTCGAATAATCCACCATTAGAGAAATGTTTTTTGGTTGCTGCAGTCCAACCGCCGAAATGTGCAATGTTAGTTAAATCAACATTGGTGATAATCCATTTTCCATTCTCAGGTATCTGCTTGATTGTTTTTTCATTGCTATCAAACTGGTATTCTTTCAGAATTTTCTCATTGGAAGGACGATAATACCATTTTGCCTCTACTCTCTGAGCATCTTCAGAATACAGATAATTTAAATATTCTGTTGCAACCTTTCTGGTACCTCTTTCGTCAACAACCTCATCAACCAGAGCTACAGTCGGCTGGCATAAAATTGAAACTGAAGGAACTACAATTTCATATTTACCAGGATATTCAACAAGTGAAAGGAACGCCTCGTTCTCCCATGCCAGCAGAACATCACCCTGTCCGTTTTCCACAAAAGAAGTTGTAGAACCTCTGGCTCCGGAATCAAGAACAGCCACATTCTTATACAGTTTCTTTATACTGTCTTTAACCTGATCTTCATTCTGACCAGCTTTTTCAAAGAAGTACCATGCTGCCAGATAATTCCAGCGTGCTCCGCCTGATGTTTTAGGGTTTGGAGTAACAATGCTGACATCATCACGAACCAAATCGCTCCAGTCATATATTTTCTTCGGATTTCCGGCTCTCACCAGGAATACTATGGTAGATGTGTAAGGAGAACTTTCCAACGGAAAATTCTTCACATATCCTTCCTTGATTAGACCGGCATCCTTTACTGCATCAACATCACCCTCCAGTGCCAGTGTAACAACATCAGCCTGAAGTCCGTTTGCAACTTCTAGCGCCTGTTTTCCTGATCCTCCGTGTGATTGGACCACATCTACATCGCTCTTTGTTGTTTCCTTCCAGTGTTTAATAAACAGCTGGTTATATGCCTTGTACAGCTCGCGGGTAGGATCGTAGGAAACATTGGTTATTTCCACAGTCTCGTCATCGCCGGCAAGTGCATATGAAGCTCCAAAGAAACTGCCCAGCCCGATGACTGACGCAGTCAATATAGATAAAACAGATTTATTCATAAATTTTCTCCTAAATTATCAGTTAGTTATTTTTGTTTATTTTTTGTTTTGTTAGTTTTTCATAAGATTAATTTTTGTTGTAATTATTATAAAAAATCTTATATCATACAATTCATACCGAATTAGTATGTTTTAATAATATTTAATTCTGTATATAGCGTCAAGCATTTTTTTTGGAAAAAATATTTTTTTCTGTTTTCTACTTAAATTCAGTAGGTTTTGGAAAATAATAAATATTTTTGAAATTATGTTTTTTTTGTGTTTTTTCAACTAGTTAACAGGAACAAAGGACATAAATTAAACATTTATTCTATAATAGCTCATCAAAAATTTGATTGACATCACAAAAAAATATGCTTAATATAAATCGTGTTTAGTACATTTTATATGCAACATTATAAGAATAATGACTAAGCAGACTTTTAACTAACAAAATAATAATAAAAATACTACTGAGGATTTTAAAATGAAACAAAAATTACTTTCGAGTCTGATCATCGGATCAACTTTAATCGCGGCATCCACAGCTGCTGAAGCTGCAAATGTTTACAAGGATGATACTTCAAATCTCGATATTATCGGTCGTGTTAAAACCAATCTGAACAACAATGACGCCGACAGCACTCACCGCGCCAGCGGTACTGCCCGTTTAGGTGTTACCGGTAACACTAAAGTTAACGATCACCTTGGAGTTTTCGGTTATGTAATGTACGATTTGGCTGCGCAGGAAACTGAAAAAGTTGAAGATCGTATCAAGATCAGGGAATCGTGGATTGGCTTTGACTTCAAGGAATTCGGCAAGGTTTCATTTGGTCGTTTCACTGATGCGTTCTACACTGTAACCAAAGTTACCGATTTGTTCGTGGATTACGGTAAGTACAACGGTGTTACCTACTGGGGTTTATCAAAGAATGACTTCGGCGGTCGTAAGGACGGTCAGGTTAAATACCAGGTTAAATACAACGGCTTTAACTTCAATGCTTCATACCAGTTCAGACAAACCAACAAGTACATCAACTACGGTACAGGTTTTTCTTTCGGTTACATCGGTGAAGTTGCCGACAATTCTTTCGGTATTTTAGCCGGTTACAACCACTACGACGGTTACAACAGCAAGGAAACCTCAGGTTACCAGGCTAACGGTTTGTTCTACGGTGCAAACAAGAACGAAGCTGCAGTATCTGTATTCTTCGGTGATTTCGGTGCGCCAGGTGTTTATGCCGCTGTTGTGTACAACCATGGTCAGCTTCAGCACACCTATGAATCAGACGGTGTAGAAGCTGCTCTGTCATATACCACCCCTGGTACAGATTGGACATTTACAGCAAACTACCAGTACGCTCACAACAATGATAAGAAATTAACCAGAGAATCATTCAAAAATGATAAATCCATTCTTAAATCAGCATGGACCGGTGAAATCATTTATCGCGTAACACCTAAGTTCAATATCTACACTGATTTGGAACGCCGTTACGAATCTGTGATCAAGAATGAAAGCGAAAATCTGGCCACTATCGGTTTAATCTATAACTTCTAATCCCGGTTAAGTCGAAACAATCCGGGTCAGAGAACTCTTGATTTTAAAATCTGCAGTTGTTTTCAACTGCAGATTTTTCTTTTATGACTGATGCAGCAGAATTAAAGGCATCCTATTTTTTCAGGTATTGCTGTGCAAACTTTTTCATTACCCCCCTTGTATACTCCAAATCTTCGTCTGTGTGCGCAAGAGATATAAACATGGTTTCATACTGGGATGGCGCCAGGTAAATACCATGTTCTAGCATAAACCGGTAATAGACAGCAAATAAATCCAGATCAGATTTTTCCACATCACTGAAGCCGCTTACTCCTCCTTGTTTAAAAAATACGCACAGTAAAGAACCTATTCTGTTTACCGAAACAGCTGATCCAAAGATTTCCAGCAGAGATTTTTCAAGGAAGTCTCCTTTTCGGTCCAGTTCCGCATATACATCCGTTTCGTTGTCAATCAGATATTTTATGGTTGCTATCCCGGCAGCGGTTGAAACAGGATTTCCCGACAGGGTTCCTGCCTGATATACATTGCCGGACGGAGAAACTTTCTGCATGATTTCATTTCTTCCTCCATAAGCACCAACAGGCATTCCTCCGCCTACAATTTTACCCAGTGTCACCAGATCAGGTCTGATACCATAATATTCGCAGGCTCCGCCCAAAGCAATCCTGAATCCTGTAATCACCTCGTCAAAAATCAGCAGGCTGCCGTTATTTTCTGTTATTTCCCGCAGGAAGTGCAGAAAATTATTCTGCGGTAAGACCAGTCCCATATTGGCGGCTACCGGCTCTACTATAACCGCTGCAATCTGATCCTTGTTTTTAATAAAAAGATCTTCAACAGACTGCGGATCATTATATTCGGCAATAAGTGTATCCTGAATCTGTCCCATGGTAACACCTGCGCTCGAAGGACATCCTGTTGTTAAAGTTCCTGAACCAGATTTATACAGAAGACAATCTGAATGCCCATGATAACATCCCTGAAATTTAATTATCTTGTCGCGTCCTGTAAACCCTCTGGCAAGACGGATTGCACTCATGACCGCTTCGGTCCCCGAACTTACCAGTCGGACCATTTCCATTGCCGGCACACATTTATTAATGAGTTCAGCAATTGTCAGTTCCTTTTCCGAAGGAGCTCCGAAGGTCAAACCATATCCGATGGCATTACTTACCGCTTCAATCACCTGCGGATGAGCATGACCCAATATATTAGGGCCCCATGAACAAACATAATCGATGTACTCATTTCCATCGGCATCATATATGTGAGATCCGGAACCTTTTTCAATAAATTTCGGAGTAACACCGACACTCATGCAGGCGCGTACAGGGCTGTTCACTCCGCCTGGCATCAAGGCACATGACCGGTTGTATAAACTTTCAGATTTGATTGTTTGCATTTTATTTCTCACTGTTAATCCATCTGGCAACATCAAGTGCGTGGTAGGTAATAATGATTTTTGCACCGGCTCTTTTCATTGACAGAAGATTTTCCATAACTATTCTTTTTTCATCGATATAACCTAATCCCGCAGCAGCCTTAACCATTGAATATTCACCGCTGACATTATATGTAACCACTGGCAGATTAAATCTCATGGAAGCCTCTTTGACCACGTCAAGATATGCCAGTGCCGGTTTTACCATTACAAAATCGGCACCTTCCAGAATATCCTCTTCAATTTCACGTATTGCTTCTCTGCCGTTTGCCGGATCCATCTGGTAGGTTTTGCGATCTCCGAATGCAGGCGCGGAATGAGCGGCATCACGGAACGGGGAATAATATGCTGATGCAAATTTTGCGCTGTATGCCATAATCGGGACATCGGTGAAACCATTCTGATCCAGCTGCTCGCGGATATAGCCTATCCTTCCGTCCATCATGTCGCTCGGAGCTATAATATCGGCACCTGCTACTGCCAGACTCACCGCCATTCTGGCAAGAAGAGGAAGAGTCTGATCGTTTAGAATTTTACCGTTTTTAACCAGACCGCAGTGACCGTGATCTGTATATTCACACAGACAGACATCGGCAATAACAATCATGTCAGGATAATTATTCTTGATATATGAAACAGCATTCTGAATTACTCCGTGCTGATCGTAAGCCGATGAACCTACCTCATCCTTATGTTTAGGAATACCGAACAGTAAAACAGACCTGATCTGATTATTATACAGTTCATCCATAATTTCCTTCAGCATGTCTATGGAATACTGATATATACCAGGCATGGTTTCTATCGGCTGTTTGATATTTTCACCTTCGGCAACAAAAACCGGATATACAAGTTCAGACAAATCTATCCTGTTTTCCTGAACCATGGCTCTAATGGTTCCGTTAGCTCTTAATCTTCTCAGACGAACCTTCATGATAATCTCCTGTTTTTTAATTCCGGCAAATCTTCCTTTATTATCTCAATAATACCCTTACGGCTGTACTCACCGGCTATTAGCAATTTATTTTTCAAATTCAATTCTTCCATATAAACCTTAACCAGTTCCGCAGTATGAGTTCCTATCGCAACAATGTTCATCTGAGGATAAATTTCATTCAGCGAATTTTCAAAAAAGGAATCAACACCGGACGAACTGGCAAAAATCAGATAATTCACACGGCTTAAATATCTGTCCGCATCATATCGTGGCCAGTGATTGTTCTTTACTTCATAAATCGGGCAGTCACAGTAGTCAATTCCGTTATTGTCCCAGCATTCATTTAATTCACGAGAGGCTCTCGATGAACGTAAAACACAAACAGATTTTTCCCCGACAACCGGAACCAGCTCGCGGCTCAGAGTTGCCACATCAAATTTACCAGGAATGAAATCAGGTATGAAGCCCCAAGATTTCAAAGCTTCACACGTGCCAGTGCCGATCACGGCAAATTTTTTATGTAGCAGAATTCTTAAATCAACATTGCCTTTCTGCATTAAAGTCCGGAATACATTCACGCCGTTGGCACTGGTAAATACCAGCCATTCAGCCGCGCCGATTTTATTCAGCCACGGTTCAATTGAAGGAACAGGGAACACCTCAAGATTCGGAAGATTTAAAACTCTGGCGCCCAGCTGCTGCAGCTCATCCGTAAGTTTCAAGGAAAAATTCAATGTTCCTGTAACTGCAATGTTCAGTTCACTGAACATAAATTTCTTGTGTTTCAAACTGAACCTGCATACATCTCCAAATACTATAATAGCTGGTGCCTTTACCTGTTTGCGTTCAGCATCAGCAACCATGTTTTTTAATGTTGTATCAACTCTGCGTTCCGCAACAGTGGTGGCATTTTCTATAATTGATACAGGAGTTTCTGGATCCTTACGGTTTGAAAGCAGAATCTCTGCAATTCTGACAAGATTTTTAACCCCCATCAAAACAACCAGAGTACCGCTGCTGCGGGCATAATTTACAAGTTCTTCCGTCAAATCATCATCACACGTATGACCTGTAATAACCTGGAAACTTCTTGCAGTACGGCGGTGAGTAACAGGGATGCCGACATTCTCAAGTGCGGCTATCGCCGATGTGATACCAGGAATCACAAAGTACGGAATATTGTGTTCCTCAAGAACAAGAATTTCCTCTCCTCCTCTTCCGAAAACAAAGGGATCACCTCCCTTGAGACGAACAACAGTTTTATTCTGTAAGGCAAGTTCAACCAGTTTTTTATTTATCTCATCCTGCGGGAGAGTATGATTTGAAGATTCCTTTCCGACATAAAAAAACTCGGCATCAGGTCTGGCCTGATATAAAATTTGCGAACTTGCCAGACGATCACATACTATGCAGTCAGCCCTGGCAATTATTTTTTGAGCTTTAACCGTTATCAGTTCCGGATCTCCAGGTCCGGCACCGATCAGATAAACAACGCCCTTTCGTGTTTCCATTAAAAAATCTCTTCTATCAATAATATTCTGTAAAAAAATGTAAACGCTCCATAATGACCTCATGACCGGGAAATTTTATTTTTTTAAATTTTCATTCCACGGCATGAGTTCATCTAAAACCTCATTCGAAATTGTATG
>CACWLF010000046.1 GCA_902761645.1 uncultured Aeromonadales bacterium
AATCTTACAATATTGATGATTTTTTGATTAGAATAGGGTTAAACCCTTGTGGTATAGGCTAGTCAGTATAGTCCTAAAGTTTGTGAAACTTTTAATTAACTGAGCGATTCATGCAAAAAGCATGAAATTGGGGCGTACCAGCTCCAATCTCATGCTTTTTTATGGTGTACAGAATTGTCTACTATCCGAAACGTTATTTTTTTGCTTCCAGCCAATGAAATGCCTGTAGAATGTGCTGTGGCTCATGCCCAGAGTTGCGGCGGCCTCACGGGTTGACAGTTCTTCGCCGTGGCATTGGGTGCAAATGGCGTCAAAATCGGGTGGAAGCGGGTTCGCCATCCTGCCCAGGTGTTTTCCCTTGGCTCTCGCCGCCGCAATCCCTTCAGCCTGCCGCTGTCGGATGGATTCGCGCTCGGTTTGGGCGAAGTAAGCCATGATCTGCAATACCATGTCCGCGATGAGCGTACCGGTGAGGCTTCCGTTCTTCTCCCTTGTGTCCAGGAGATCCATATCGAGTACGCGAATGTCCGCGCCGATCTCTTTCGTGATCCGCTGCCACTCGATGAGGATGTCTTTGTAGTTCCTACCCAGTCGATCTATGCTCTTCAGAATCAACAAATCGCCAGATTTGAGCCTCTTCAGCATCTTCTGGTACGCCGGACGGTCAAAGTCTTTCCCGGATTGGTGGTCACAAAAGATATTCTTTTTTGGGATATTGTACGGTTCCAACGCTGCAAGCTGCCTATCGATGTTCTGCTCCTTGGTTGAAACCCGCACATATGCATAATTCGCCATTGCTTTACCTCCTGTATTCGTGGTCTCAACCATTATCTACAGCAGGTAAAACGGCACGCCAGAAGAGTTACCTTTGCAAAGGTATTCCATTATAGCGAAATTTTCTCCCTAAGTCAACTATGCAAAGGTAATTTTCAAGGGGTGCATCTGCTAACATATCATTAACTTCACAAAGGTAAATGGATGTGACGCAGGTGGACCCCATGAAGTACCATGAACTGTTTGCGCTCCGTATCCAGCAGTTGTGCAAAGAACAGGGCATAACCATCAACCGGCTGGCTACTTTGAGCGGTTTGAAGCAATCAACAATCGACAACATCATCCGTGGAACCAGTAAAAACCCGAAAGTGCATACGCTTCATCAAATCGCGGTGACTTTCAACATGACGCTGAGTGAGTTTCTGGATTTCCCGGAGCTTAATGATTATCCGATTGATGATGAAGAATAACAGGGATTCGGTCCGTATAGGCTGAATCCCTGCCGTTCGTTTATGCAGTAATTTCCACCTCGCAGGGCAATATGAACCGCAGATCGTCCTTGGCGTAGACCGTTAGGTACTCCACCAGGCTGCCCAAGAGCGCCTCGTCGAAGTCCGTCATCTCGTTGGGCAGGCTTTCCAGCGTCGTTATGAACCGCTCAAATTCCCGCCTGCGGATGCCGCGCTGCCTGATTTCAGCGGCAAGGGCGACCCGCTCCACCTTGGTAGCCTCGTACCGGCTGACCATCTCGTCGTACCGCCGGTTGTAGTCTTCCTGATTTTGAGGGACCCGCGCGTTCTGAGCGATAAGCTCCTGCACCGCGTCGGCGTCGGCGTTCGGCCGCTCGTCCAGTTCCCGGAGTCGCCGCTCCCGCTCATCCGTACCGCTGTAGGTCGCCTGGATTTCCCGAAGGTTGGTCAGAAGCGGCTCTCGGTCTTCAGCCAGCTTGTTCGCCGCACGGATTAACGCCACCTTGATTTCTTCCTCGGTCAGGTGCGGCGTGAAGCAGCGATGCTCCTTGCTGTCGTAGTTGTCATGCTTCGATGCCTTTTATGAAAGTATGCTAACAATTTGAGTATCAGCCTCGTGTCTATTGTCACCAAAGCGCACAGGGGGCGGGGTAAAATCTCTGTGATATTTGATGCCGGAGACCGCCGCCCCCTCTTGCGTGAATTTCCGCGAAATTGCATAGGGGGGATATGACGAACAACCGAAAGCGCAAAACCTCATGTTTTCAGCGTATTCCGGCTTCTTTCGGTTTGTGGGGCATATGCAGAATCGAGCAAAATTGACCTGAAATGCATCATTTCCTGTGGGGTTTCGTTCCCGCATGGACAATCGCCCTTTTGAATTCGCCGTTTTTGAGCGTCAAAGGGACCGACGGTCTTCAGCAGGTTCCCTCACAGAGATAGAGACCCGCCCCGGTGTTGGGAGCGGGCTCAATGGCTTCATGCCTAGCCGGTCATGATGAAGTGTGCGTATTCGTTGCGGTGTTCCTCAAGGTAGCAAACCAGCTCATAAAAACCTCTGTCAAAGGCCAGTCGCTGCACCATCAGCACGTCAAACATATTTGTCAGGCCGGTGTCCCGAATCGCCATAATCTGCTCCCGGATGGTTTCAGTCATCGGAGGGCACCTCCTCTGGCTCCTCGGAAGCGGCCTCGTTCACCGCAGCCGCCAGCCGCTCCGCCTTGGCAGCATCGCGCTTGGCCTCCTTCGCCATCGCGCAGATGGCGGCGAGGAAGCTCATGTAAGCCTGCGCCTCCTCCGGCTCCGGCATCCGGTCCCACCAAGGGAAGGAAACCTTGCCGTCCGCTATGGTACGTCCAGCCGGTCGGTCTCCAGCGCCTTCGTGATCAGGCTGGCCTTGGCATCCACCAGCTTCCGCAGGTTTTCGAGGGAAGCCTCGGTGAAGCCATCCTCCGGCAGGGAAACCGTCAGGCCCATGGGCTCCTCCGCCTCCGCTGCCGTTTCCGGCTCGGCCTCCTCCGGGAGGAAGCCTGTGGCGGCGAGGCCGGTCAGAATGTCCGATTCGTCCGGGAAAACGATACTGCCGTCCTTGGTCACAGTGATGTCGCCAATGTCGTAGTTGCAGGTGGGCATGGCCCGGTAGATGGGCTTCTCGCTGGTGAGCTCAGTGATGGCGTCAACGAGGGCCTTGCGCGTGGTTCCGTTCAGGTTCATCTTGGTTTTCATGGTCTGTACCTCCGAAAAGTGTGTATTCCCCGCTTGGGGTACTGTATTAATCACTCTACGGCGGCACGATAGCAAGTTAATTCTGAGCATAAACCGCACAAATATCCGGCGCTGAATTTGTACATAAAGAAACGGCTTCACAGTAACGATTCTGTTCCCATGAAGCCGTTTTCTGTTGTTCCCGCCCGAAGAATGCTGGCTCAAATTAGCTTGCTTCCGAAATCCCTAATTTGAACCGCCTTTCTGCTGCGATTTTATTTTTTCTTCCAGTTTTACGATGGTTTCAGTCAGTTCATCGATGCATTCCTGATCAGCAACTTCCAGCCCTTCCCTGCTGTAGTAGTCTATGATCGAGAGTAGTTTTTTTAATTTTTCCAGATCTCCGGCGTATTTCCCGATAGCTTCGGCAATCTCCTCCTGCAGTCTCGGTGTTTCCCCGTTCAGAAATGAAATCAGGTGACTGTTCCATTTTTCCTGTTCCCTTGAATTCAGATACTGGGAGAAATTGCGTGCTTTATACCTGAAAAGAAGTCGTCTCAGTGTGCTGTTGCTGAAACGGATTTCATCGAAAACAAACGGATCTTTTGTTTCCATTTCATGGATGATATTTTTGTTTCTGCGATCTTCCGCCGACAGATTGAAAAGCGAGTAGAGCATATGCTCCGGATCCTGTTCTTCCGTCTGTGTTTCGGAGGAATATCTGTTTTTTTCAAATTCGACAAACAGATCAAGAACCGCTGTCAGATTCTGATGATCGGCCAGATATTCCATGTTGGCGGCAACCTGCTGAAGACTGATATTAAGTCTTTCCGCTCTTGCTGATCTTTTGGCGATAACTGAATATTCACTCAGTGCAGGGCAGCGGGCAATATTGATTTTTACCAGACCGAGCTGACGTAAATCGTATTCGGCAGGATTGATACTGTCTGACTGTCCGGCAAGTTTGAACAACGGTGATAAATCCTGATTAAGTCTCCAGCCATAAATATATGCGCCTTTTTCATTTTTTAAATATACAGGCAGAACAACAGCAGTGTTCATTGATTCCATTCCGTAACATGTATCAATATGCACAAGCGGAGACTTTTTAAAGGTTCCTGTTATCTGATCGTAAAACGCTTCCTCTATGCTCTGCTTGGTGCGCAGATTGAAATAATAATTGAACAGTTTCGGTTTTGAATCACGAATCAGTTTTGCAAGCTGTATGGTTGCCTCGACATCGGAGAGGGCGTCATGGGCGTGAGAATGAACAAGATTGTTTGCTTTGCTCATATGCTCGAGTCTCATTGAAACGCCGGCGCCGTCAGTACCTTCAGGCCAGTTGATCCCTTCGGGAGAAAGTGCAAAACATGTTCTTACCAGATAAACCAGATCCCATCTGGTACTGTTGTTCGATGAATTGGTATTGAAACTGTATGAATCATAAAAATTGCGGAAAGCGGTAAATCTCAGATATTCATCATCGAATTTTACGTTGTTGTAGCCGAGTACGCAGTTATCAGGACGCGACAGAAATCCGATAACCCTGCTTATGAATTCGCTTTCCCTGAAGGCCTGCTTCCTGTATGTTGTTTCAGTGTCCTCAGGGGTAATGCCGGTAAGCAGCATTGATTCGACTGAAGGAATATAATCCTGCTGCGGAAGGCAGTAAATCACGGTTTTTTCAAGGATGTTGAAATCACTGTCGGTTCTGATTGCAGCAAACTGTGCAATGCGATCGCTCTTGGGATCGAGTCCGTAAGTTTCAAGATCGTAAAAGGTAAAGAATTTAACGGGTTTTGCAGCACACATCTGCCTGATCTCCGGAATGTTACCTGTTATAAAAATTATTTTTCCCTGAAGGAATTTGTTTCCTGCATGTATTCGTAATTGTGCTCCGCAAAGAATGCTGTCAGATCCTGCAAATCGAGATCTTCAGCCCTGACCAGATCTTCCAGATTTGAATATTCATCGCGGAGTTTGGTATTGATGCGGCTTAAAACTATGTAAAAGTCGCTTTTGCGGTAATCTCTCAGTTCCATAACTTGGCTGTCCCTGTAAACTTAAACCAGCAGATTTGAAATTTCATACAGCTGTTCATCAAACTGATGCTTCATTTGTGCAAGACAGGTTGCGATCTCATGATGAACAATCTGATTGTTCTGAATGCCGATGCAGACACCGCCGATATTGCGTTTTATCAGATCCACGGCATATACACCCATTCTTGAAGCAATGATGCGATCGAACGGAGTAGGACTGCCACCGCGCTGAACATGACCGAGTATTGTGGTTCTTATTTCAAGACCGGAGTGTGATTCCAGATCCTTTGCCAGTTCATGAATATCAATCATTTTTTCGCACAGCACGACAATGGCATGGCGTTTGCCTTTGCTTAACCCGTCGTTGATGCGTTTAAACAGATCGTCCCTGGACAGATTCTTTTCCGGAACAATTACGAATTCGGCACCGCTTGCCACGGAACTGTAAAGAGCGAGATCCCCGCAGTGACGTCCCATGGTTTCAACCAGTGATATTCTTTTATGCGACGACGCCGTGTCGCGCAGTTTGTCGATTGCGTCAACCACGTTGTACAGTGCGGTTGAAAAGCCGATGGTATAATCAGTGCCAGCTATATCGTTATCAATGGTGCCCGGAATCGCAACACACGGAAAACCTTCAAACGACAGAAGTTTGGCTCCCTGATATGAGCCGTCTCCGCCGATTACCACCAGACCTTCAATCTGATGCTTTTTCAGGATTTCCATGGCTTCCTGGCGCACTGTCGGATCTACAAATGCCGGAAATCTTGCCGTTCCGAGAATTGTTCCTGAACGATTGATAATGTCTGAAACATCCTCGCGGTGCAGGTCAAAAATACGATCCTGATGAAGACCCAGGTAACCGTCCCTGATGCCGCATACTTCTATATCGCTTGCAAGTGCGGAACGAACCACCGCACGGATTGCCGCATTCATGCCGGGGGCATCGCCGCCGCTTGTTAAAATTCCTATCTTTTTAATCATAGTTATTTAAAATCATTAGTAAACCAATGGCACTATTCTACCATATTTGTCAAAGGCTATAATCAGAACTGCATGTATCTGGATCACAAAAAGATCCGGTAATCGGCGCAAAAAAACTGAAATGATTAAAATCTGTTATGCGCAAAATAAAAACTGCCGCCATTTCACCTTTTATGGTTCACAGACAGGCAGCAGTTGGAATTCTGATCGGTTTGCGATTACTGATTAAAGAGCTTTGGTTGCACTTTCAATGATGGTTGTGAAATCAGGAGCCTTCAGTGAAGCACCGCCAACCAGACCGCCATCAATATCAGGCTGTTTGAACAGATCGTATGCGGTCTTTGCATTGCATGAACCGCCGTAAAGGATCTGCACGCTGTCAGCAACATCCTTGCTGTACTTGGCAAGCAGTGCACGGATATTTGCATGAACATTCTGAGCGATTTCAGGTGTTGCAGTCTTGCCGGTACCGATAGCCCAGATTGGTTCATAGGCGATTACGGCATTCTTGAATGCATCAATACCGTTAACATCAATAACAGCCTTTAACTGCTTTTCGCATACAGCATTTGTTTCACCCTTTTCGAACTGTTCCAGACTTTCACCGATGCAGAGTACAGGAACCAGACCTGCAGCCTGGATAGCCTTGAACTTGTTTGCAACAACTTCATCGGTTTCGTTGTGGTAGGCTCTTCTTTCGCTGTGACCTACGATAGCGTATTTGCAGCCGAATTCCTTAATCATTACAGGAGAGTTTTCACCGGTGAATGCGCCGCTGTTGTGAATATCAGCATCTTCTGAACCGTACTTTAATGCGGAACCTGCTGCCAGCTGTTCAACAAGACCGATAAAAATAGCAGGTGCACATACAGCAACTTCAACCTTCGGATTTGCCTCGGCAGGAGCTTTTAATGCATTTACCAATGCAGTTACTGATTCTTTAGTACCGTTTAATTTCCAGTTACCCATTACCAATGGAGTTCTCATGTTTTTATTCCTCTAATAAAAAAGATTAAAGATTGACAGAATGAAAGGAGTTTCAGCACATTTTATTTTCATTTCAGGAAAATAATCAATATGGCAACCCCGTGAATTTATTTTCATAATTGTACACATCTAAATGTCTTAAGGCAACATTTTAAGCTGTTTTTTAGTCCTGAAGCATGGTGTGCAGTTCATGCGCATTTATCCCGTATGAATCCCGTGAAGCATGAATGCTCCCGCTGTTTGCCGGTCTGCATTGATGCATGAAAATGCAGGTGCCTAATTTTTATGCACAAAACGGCAAATATTGAACAATTTTACAAACTGCTTTAAATATTTGTTATTTAAGAATGGTTAAGTTGTTGATTTTACGATAAAAAATAAATTTTTTTAAAAAACTTGACAACTTCCTGCAGCTTGTAAAACCTAAGTGTTTCGCGGTTTTTTTTATTATATCCACAAAGTTATCCACAGGTTTTGTCTATAAATTCCCGGGATTGTTGCAGTCTATGACTTTGAATGTTTTGCCGGTTAATAGTTAACCGCAGAAAAAAATAATGAAATCGTCTGTATTATAGTCGTTTTGAATATTTTCTGCTCTGATTTTTTCATGTCAAGGGTTCAGAATCCGAATGATGCTGATTTGAACGTATGATGAATAAATGCTCATTTTACTTTGAGTATATCACTCCATCTTGTGGTGTAGCTTGGTGATTTATAGTCCTTGTTTGCCTTCCACCCGCGGCTGATTCCCTGTCCCAGAAAGAAGATCTGCTGCTCCCTGCTGTTGAGGCGATCCATCAGATTCATCAGATTTTTTGCCCGCGGATCCTCCTCATGTCTGTTGAACAGATCAAGCTGGATTCCGTTGTTTTCGTTAAGATCTGAAAGTATTACTCCCGCCTTGCTGTAATAATAGTGATCCCGCCAGATTTGTTTCAAAAGGTTTACTGCCGATCTCAGAAGAATTCTTGTATCATCCGTCGGATAAATGAATTTCTGTGCAAGACTTGCCCCGTAATAGTCCCTGCTGTCGGCAAAACTGTTGGTTCTGAAAAATACTGCGATCATTCCGGCCAGCTGTCCCTCCCGGCGCATGGATTCAGCGGCGGCGACCGTGTGATTGCATACGGATTCCTTTATACTGTTGAAACTGGATGTCGGCTGACCGAGAGTGCTTGAATGCATGATCTGTTTGCGCAGCGGAGGATTTTCATTCATGTCGAAACACAGTTCGCCGTTTAGTTCAGATGCGGTGCGTTCCAGATTGACTCCGAACCTTCTTCTCAATATCTGCGGATCATAATCAGCAAGATCGGCGGCGGTTTTTATGTTGAGCCGATCGAGTTTTTCACGGTACTGCCTGCCCACACCCCATACATCTTCCAGCGGGCTGATCTTTAAAAGTCTGTTCTGTCTTGCAGGGTCTGAAAGATTAACCACGCCGCCTGTTTTCGGGTACTTTTTTGCGGCATAGTTTCCCAGTTTTGCCAGGGTCTTGGTCGGAGCAAATGCAACACTGACAGGAATGCCTATGGTCTTTAATATGTGATTTTTTATTTTAAAGCCGTATTCCTCGTAATCGGTAACATTTTTCATGCTGGTAAGATCGAAAAAAGCCTCGTCGATGGAGTACTGCTCAATGCATGGTGAAAATTCCTGAAGAGTGCGCATGATGCGCTTTGAGAGATCTCCGTACAGAGCAAAATTGCAGGAGAAAACCCTGATATTGTATCTGTCGATTTCATTGCGGATCCTGAAAAGCGGAATTCCCATCGGGATACCGAGTTTTTTGGCCTCGGCCGAACGGGATATAACGCATCCGTCATTATTGGAAAGCACCACCAGCGGAGAGTCAGCAAGATCCGGTCTGAAGACCTTTTCACAGGAGGCGAAAAAGTTGTTGCAGTCTATAAGTCCGATTATTCTTCTGCTCATGGTTGCTCTGATTCGGCTGATAAAAATTGCGGTGATCTGAATTTAAAATCTGTTGTTCATATTATAAGTCGGTTTGATGCCGCTTATACAGTTTTTCACGATTTTTTCCGGCATAAATGATTCTTGATCTTGTTCTGCCAGAAAGTACGGCTGACAGTCAGTTTCAGCAGAGCGGTCTGTGGATAAGCTCAAGCCTTCCGTCCTGTTCATCAAGATAGTCGAATCCATGTTCGTTCCAGTCGCCGAGAACAATGCGGGTAAGCTGTTCCTGTTCATAGCGGTGAACCTGCGGTTTGTGAGTGTGACCGTGAATGCAGATTTTCACTTTATGATGATCCATTAACTTCATAAAGTCCTGATCTACGATATCCATTTCCCTGAATGACTTTATTTTCTTTTCATTGGCCGCATTGGTTCGCACCTGATTTGCAAATCTGTTTTTAACCGACATGGGCAGACATTTGAAAATGAAAAGATAAAACGGATTGGAACGGAATTTTCTGAATTTCTGATAGCCGTGATCCAGAGTGCAGAGACTGTCTCCGTGACAGAGAAGCATCGGTTCAGAAACATTTTTCTCAATAACCGAAGGATCTTTGAGCAGGGTCATGCCGCAGCGTCTGCAGTAGCTTTTCCCGATTAAAAAATCTCTGTTGCCCGGCAGAAAATACTTTACAGCTTTAACCTGCGCCAGTCTGGCAGCAACCTCCTGCTGATACGGTGTGTTATGTCTGTCGCTGATCCAGTAATTGAACAGATCTCCAAGAATGTAAAGTTCATCGCAGTCTGCAGCCTCTTCTGTCAGAAAACGGAAGAATGCACGGGTTACCCCGGGCAGCTGCTCGTCAAGATGGAGATCTGAAATAAAAATACGGTGCATCTGTATAAAGGCTTATTCCACGTCAACGCCGTTAATGATGATTGTTTCTGTCGGAACATCGCTGTACATGCCTGAACGGCCGGTCTTTACTGTTTCAATTGCATCAACGACATCCTTTCCGTCCACAACTTCGCCGAATACGCAGTATCCCCATCCTTCTTCGGTTTTACTTCTGAAGTTGAGATAGCTGTTGTCTGCTGTATTGATGAAAAACTGCGAGGTTGCAGAATGAGGTTCGGCTGTTCTTGCCATGGCAATGGTGTATTTGCTGTTTTTTAAACCGTTGTCCGCTTCATTCTTGATCGGCTTGTCTGTATCCTTCTTTCTCATGTCTGCAGTCAGTCCGCCGCCCTGAATCATGAATCCCTTGATTACACGGTGGAAGATGGTTCCTGTGTAATGCTGTTCATTGGCATATTTGATAAAGTTTTTACATGTCTCCGGTGCTTTGTCTGTAAACAGATTGACAGTAATGTCGCCTTTGCTGGTGTGAATGATTACCATGATTGATTTCCCTCTTAAACAGTTATAAATAATTGTTGTTCTAAAATGAATTATAGCATAGTTTCATGCCGGTTTAGGCAAAACAATAAGGATTGATTCCGCAATTTTTTGATTCTGAATGTTTCTGCTGCCGGCGGCTGGTTTCAGAAACGGCGGATCCGATGCGGAATGCATGCAGCCTATTTAAAATCTCCTCTATTGTTTGAAAGTGCGTTTTGCTATAATTGTCTGCAGTTGAATTAACTGTTCAGAGCGAAGTTTATATGCTTAAGATTTATAATACATTAACCAGAAATAAAGAGGATTTTGTACCGATTGTTCCGAATCATATCGGTATGTATGTTTGCGGCGTAACCATTTATGACCTCTGCCATATCGGTCATGCAAGGACATTTGTATGTTTTGACGTGATTGTGCGTTATCTCCGCTACCGCGGATATGAGGTAAAGTATGTAAGAAACATTACCGATATTGACGACAAGATCATCAGACGCGCCAATGAGAACGGGGAATCAATCGGAGAACTGACTGACCGCATGGCAAAATGCATGCACGAGGACTTTGATGCGCTGAATATCATTCGTCCCGACATTGAACCGAAGGCAACGGAGCATATTGATGACATCATCGGTATAGTCAAGATGCTTGTCGAACAGGGACATGCCTATGTGGCGGACAACGGGGATGTAATGTTTTCAATTGATTCATACCCGGAATACGGCAGACTGTCAAAGCAGAATCTTGAAAAACTGCAGGCCGGAGCACGCGTCGGTGTTGAGGACAGCAAAAAGAATCCTCTGGACTTCGTTCTTTGGAAAAAATCAAAACCGGGCGAGCCTATGTGGAATTCTCCGTGGGGACAGGGCAGACCTGGCTGGCACATAGAGTGCTCGGCAATGAATCACAGATATCTGGGTACCAATTTCGATATTCACGGTGGCGGATCGGATCTCATGTTTCCTCATCATGAAAACGAAATTGCTCAGAGTTGCTGTGCCTTCCATGACCGTTATGTTAATACGTGGATTCATTCCGGAATGGTTATGATCAATAAGGAGAAAATGTCTAAATCGCTGGGCAATTTCTTTACTATCCGTGACGTGCTGAAGGAATATGATGGTGAGACCGTGAGATTTTTCCTGATGAGCGGTCAGTACAGAAGCGCGCTTAACTATTCACTGGAAAATCTGGATCTTGCCAGAACCGGTCTGACCAGACTGTATACATCTCTTGCGGATGTTCCAGCAGTTGATTACAGGGAGGAATACGGTACATCCTTTGTTGAACGTTTCAAGACTGCAATGGATGATGATTTCAATACTCCTGAGGCATATTCAGTACTGTTTGATCTTGCCCGAGAGATTAATCGACTGAAGGCCTCCGATATCGATGAAGCGGCAAAACTTGCGTCAGTATTGAGGAAACTCGGATATGTGATGGGAATACTGCAGCAGAATCCTGAAGCTTATCTCAAGGCAGGCAAAACCGAACAGGACGATGCCGAGGTTGCAAGAATAGAGGCTCTTATAGAAGAACGTAAAAATGCCAAGAAAAACAAGGACTGGGCAAAGGCTGATGCTGTACGCAACGAACTTCAGGGTATGGGGATCATAATCGAAGACGGTCCTAACGGTACGACCTGGCGTCGAAAATAAATCCTTCTGAACTTTTATAATGCAAGAATCATTGAAAGCAGAAGATCCTCGAAGATTTTCTGCTTTTTTATTCGGATGACTGCGTAAACGGTTTATCCGGAATTCGTGCCGCCACTGATTGAAAAAAAGGTCGATCTGCGGATTTGATTCCTATTGTTCCGGCATCGGAATCTGTTTCAGTTTCTCAGCTGCTTCCTTTGATACCTGGAATACCTGAAAATCATCAAGATCCCACAGGAAACTGTCGGACGGAATCATTTTACACGAAAAACTTACAGGTCTTTCCTCATCCTCATTGTTGATCTTGTTGCCTACAACCATCCAGTACTGCGGATTATCATCGATTTTAGGTGGTTTTACCTGCGTTACCCGCAGAGACATTTCATTGCCGAGACGCATTGCGGCAAATTTCAGGCATGAAAACTGGGCCTGTTTTTCAAGTTCCGGATCCTGAACCAGATTTGCCTTGTCTTCTTCCTTATGAGTCTCGGTCTCAGTGTTTTTTTCTTTATTATCAATATTTTGATAACCTTCTTTCAGTGGCAAGGCACTCAAATTTGAAGCAAAAAATAACACAAATAGTGATGAAGTTAGATTAATTAGAATTTTTTTCATTGTATTGTCTAAAAGTTCTATATAATAAGAATTAATGATTGTTAATGTTATAGTTGTTATTATCTCACTTTTGTAATTTATGACAATGCTTAATTAAATTCAGGTAGAAACAATTGTAGATTTGTTAAGTACGTTGGAGGTCCTTTGTATGAGATTTGCTAGAATAGCCGTTATTGTTGCAAGTTCTATTCTATTAACAGCTTGCGATGAGGATTCTGGAATTTCAAATCAAAGTAACAGTTTTGATTTTTCTTTATATTCAAGTTCGATTGGTTTAACAGCATCCGTATGTGCCGCGTCATTGAATAAAAATATAACTTATTCCGCAACTTTCGACAATGTGACAGCCGACGGTGACTGTATCGGCAAAACCTTCAGTGCACCAGGTATATATACGGCAACTTTTGTAGGTAAACAGGGCTCTCTTTCAGAGACCAAGACAATTCAGGTCGAGGTTCTTGATAACGGTGTTAAGTTTGAAGATCGCAAGGCAATCGGCGGTGGCAAGGTTCCTGATGGAGCTATAAAAGTAGAAACCAAGATTGAAATAAGAAAAACTGATAACAAACCGGCAGCTGTTGAAATTACCGATACGCCGATATTCGAGGATCTTCCAAAGGATGAGGAGCAGCCAAAGGCAGAAGATAAACCTAAGGTTGAGGAGCAGCCGAAGGTGGAAGACAAGCCTAAGGTTGAGGAACAGCCGAAGGTGGAAGACAAGCCTAAGGTTGAGGAACAGCCAAAGGCAGAAGATAAACCTAAGGTCGAGGAACAGCCAAAGGCAGAAGATAAACCTAAGGTTGAGGAACAGCCGAAGGTGGAAGATAAGCCTAAGACCGAGGAACAACCGAAGGTAGAGGAAACACCAAAGACCGAGGAACAGCCGAAGGTAGAGGAAACACCAAAGACCGAGGAACAGCCGAAGGTAGAGGAAACACCGAAGATCGAGGAACAACCTAAAGCAGAGGAAACACCAAAGACCGAGGAACAGCCGAAGGTGGAAGACAAGCCTAAGGTTGAGGAACAGCCGAAGGCAGATGAAACTACAAAGACCGAGGAACAGCCGAAGGTGGAAGACAAGCCTAAGGTTGAGGAACAGCCGAAGGTAGAGGAAACACCGAAGACAGAGGAACAGCCTAAAGCTGAAGATAATACCAATACTGAAGATCAGCCTAAGGAAGGCGAAGAGCCTAAGCTTGAAGAGACTCCTACCGAGCCTGAGAGTGATGATGGAGGCTCCGTGAGTCTGGATGATCTTTCCTGGTAGCTGTAACAATACTTTATAAATGATGATTTGAGAGCAAAGGCATCACCTGTTATTCAAACCGGTGGTGCTTTTTCTTTTGTGTATTTCTCAGAAATTTAGCAGTTGCGGTTAAAAAAAGAGAATCATGCTGCTGAAGTTATATACAGAATTGTGTACACCCTCGAATTCATTGATACTGTGACTCACAGTCAATCAGAATAAAATTGAGGGTGTAACGAGACTTTTACAGGAGTGCTCCTCTCGTTGCCTTTGCTTTGTATTGTACATACTGGCGGTTGAAAGATCAGAATTCAATAGGAGAAAATTTAAATTTTTTCTGTTAAAAAGAGGAACTTACACTCTCCAGGCATCAATTTTTATGTACTCTCAAATCTCTGTTTTGGGCTTTTAGGTTTTTCAGGGATTGTATACCTTATTTTTCCGGCTGAAATCAACGGCTGCACAATTGCAGACATTGTGTAATACTGGGATTTTCCTGTAAACTCGACCAGTTCTTTTCTGCTTCTCGGAGTTTTACAGAAGACTAGTATAGCCGCAGTAATGTCTGTTTTGTCTATTTCGTCTGTGGGAACGAAAATATTATTGATAAGGGTGACTTCAAAATCTCCTCGTCTTATTTCGAATTTAGGCTCAGGCAGTCCGGCAGCTTCCATTTCCCGAAGAATCGTTGGAATTCCGGAATACCTGTTTTCTGTAACATGAAGCAATTCAAGCATATTTGCCAATGTGGCATTTCGTGTCTCCGACCGACCTTTGCCTAATTGCTTTACTGAACCTCCGCCATATAGACCTCCTCTGTTTCGCACTACCATGCGATCTCTGTACATTTCCAAAGATACCGGGCTGTTCTCGCTGTACACACTATAGTCTCTATGGATCAAGGCGTTCAGAATCACTTCCCTCACTGCCTTAATTGGATATTCCGGTCTGTCGTTTCGTCTGCCGTCATCATCAATAATCGTTTTTGTTCTGCTGTTTCTTCTTACGAATTCAACAGCATCTTCGACCATTTCCGGAATTGCGCCTGTGATTCTTTTGTTATCGATAAACCTTGCTCCGTCATCATCAGTATCTCCGATTTGTGTACCTGGAACCACAACTGCTGTAATGCACAGCTGAGGGAAGTAGGTTTGCGGGTATCTTGAAAATGTCATGATACCGGCAATCGTTGGTTGTCCTTCACTGGTTATTCCCATGAGTTCAAGGATATCTTCCTCCGGAACATTATTTGAAAGATTTTTCCGCTCAGCTTTAACCTCAGCCATATAATCAGAAAGCCTTTCCTGATCAAATAAACTCAGTTTGATGCGACCTGCAGTCCTTAGTTCGTCCCTTGTTCTTCTTCTGAATGCTTCATAACTGTATACTTCGTATTCGCTCATTGGCTCATCTGCATCACCAACACGGATATAAGAGCCTTTCAGCCGACCTGCGCCCCGATAGAAAACCGGCCGCAAAATCTGATCTGCACCGGGAATCTCGGCAGCTACAACCATATTTCCATCTATTTCGCACATTGTGATCAGTGCACGAACTTTCGGTTCCATCTGATCGCAGGCTTCCATAATCTTTTTCTGAGTGTCTTCAGCGTCGTAAACGCCTACAACTTTAAACTCCGGCTTATCAGTTATGCCGAATATGATGGTGCCTCCGTCATCCTGATTGGAGAATGAGGAAAGTGTATCATAAATTTTCCCTGGGAACCCATGTTGCGCGGCTTTCAATTCTATTGTTTGATTTTCCGTTCTATGCTGATGAACTTCTTTAATTAATCTTTTCAACTCATCCGTTTGCATCTTGAGATCCTTTTTTACAATGTTACTATATTATAATGCATTTATCAGTAATATACCAAGTAAATAACAAGAATACCAAATATATTTTTTACTTTGACAACAATTTATTTAAAGTTGCCAAGTAGTTGGCAAATAAAATTTACAGGCACTGTATATTGTGGCTGCTTTCCAATGATATTGTTTGTTTCCGCTCTGTGAGTTGAAATCTTTCTAACTCGTACATTTTTGTTTTGAGAACTTTCTGGTGCAGTTCAGGGCCTACGCATGACCATCAGATTTATCTCTCAACTCTTCTGCTGCTTTTTTGAAAAATTTTGATCTTCATGTCGTAATCTCCGCTTTTGGAAT